>NZ_AUIQ01000003.1 GCF_000423785.1 Tetragenococcus muriaticus DSM 15685
TGTCATTTCAAGAAAGAAGACATTTATAAGGTCGCTAATTCTAGATTAGGTTGGTATAGGAAATGCGGGATGGACGTTGTCAACTTTACGTTAAGTCCGAAAGTTTTAGCCATAAAGAAAAAGGATCGACCTGGATTGGTTGATCCTTTATCCTACTATCTAAATAAAGCGTGAAAACAGTACAAATGTAGCGCCGTATACGAGGACCGTACGTACGGTGCGACGGGAGGGGCGGAAATTTATTTCCCCTCTACCCTATTAATTATTACGTAACTCATCTAAAAGCTGGGTCTTTGAAGTAGTTTGTTCATCTTTTGTTTTCAACACTTTTGCAGGAGTTCCTCCTACGACAGTTCCTGCTTCAACATCTCTTGTTACAACAGACCCTGCCGCTACTATGGCGTCCTTTCCTACACGTACGCCTTCTAAAATAACAGCGTTTGCGCCAATGACTACGTTATCTTCAATGACAACTGGATTAGCCGAAGGTGGCTCAAGAACGCCTGCTAATACAGCTCCTGCACCCACGTGAGCGCGTTTTCCTACCGTCGCTCGTGCTCCTAAAACTGCCCCCATGTCAATCATTGTTTCTTCGCCGATAGCTGCACCAATATTAATAATAGCTCCCATCATGATTACGGCATTTTTTTCAATAATTACTTGGTCACGAATCATAGCACCAGGCTCAATCCGAGCTTCAACGGTAGTAAAGTCCAGCATAGGAACAGCTGAGTTTCGTCGATCATTTTCGAGATAATAATCATTAATAGCATTCTTATTCGTATCTAAAAATTGTTGAATACTTTCGTTATTACCAATGACAAGATGACCAAAGGTTTTGACATTACTTGTATCCATTTGTGATAGGTCACCGTTAACATAAGCTTTAACGGGAGTTTCTTTTTCAGCTTCTTTAATATAATTTGCAATTTCATAAGCATCTGTAAAGCGTAAATCTGCCATTTCCTCACCTCTTTATTGTAGTAATTCTCTCATTGAGTACATTCCTGCTTCTTTTTTTTGTATAAATTCAGCTGCTTTTAATGCACCGTTAGCAAAAATACCGCGCGACAAGGCAGTATGTTTAAATTCAAGTACTTCATCGTTCCCTGCATAAATCACTGTATGCTCTCCAGGAATAGTACCTCCACGTACAGCGTGAATGCCCATTTCGTTTAGAGGATTTTCGTTTTCTTTTCCTTCTCGACCAAATACATACTCTTTTTTTGTTTGAGAAACATTATTTATGCTGTCAGCAAGTAATAAAGCTGTTCCACTAGGGGCATCCTTTTTCTTGTTATGATGTTTTTCTATGATTTCTGTATTAAAATCTTCTTCTAGAGCTTTTGTAAAGCCTCAATTAAGACGTTAATTCCTAAAGACATATTGGCTGAGTAAAAAAGTGGAATTGCGCGACTTGCCTCCTGTAATTTTTGTTTTTTTTGTTCAGAGAGACCTGTAGTCGCGATAACTACTGGTAATTGTTTTTGCACGCACTGATCAACCAAATGGGGGATGCTGCTTTCATGTGAGAAATCAATAACAACATCTGCTGTTTCATTTACTTCTGCTAGGCTTTGATATACTGGAAAAGCAGCATCTTGTTTTGTACGATCAATACCTGCTACCAGGTTTAAATCCTCTCTGTTATAAATTTCTTTTTGCAGTTCTTCTCCCATACGACCAAAGCAGCCATTTAAAATAATGCTAAGCATGTCTGTACCTCCTATAAAAGTCCGTAGGCTGTCATTTGACTTTTTAATTGTTCTAGTGTTTCTGTTTCAGGAGCAGCTAGGGGGAGTCGATAACTTAATTCACATTTTCCTAAAAGTGAGACAGCTGCTTTAATTGGCACAGGATTAACTTCTGAAAACAGAGCTTTTATTAATGGAAATTGTCTTAATTGCGTATTCTTTGCATTCACAATATCGCAATTTAAAAAGTCATCGACCATTTGCGCAGTCTCTTTTGGTAATATATTTGAAATTGTCGAAATTACGCCAGAACCACCAACAGCTAGTAGTGGTAATACTTGATCGTCATTTCCTGAGTAAAGGGCAAAGTCTTTATCTACTAATTGAGCAATTTCGACAATTTGAGCGATATTACCGCTGGCTTCTTTAATTCCAACAACATTAGGAATTTGTTTTAGCTCTTTAACCATTTCATAATTTAAGTTCATTCCTGTACGCGAAGCAACAGAATATAAAATAATAGGTAAACTTGTATTATTAGAGATTGCTTCATAGTGGGCAACTAAACTTTTTTTCGTCGCTTTATTATAATACGGTGTTACTACGAGTAGCGCATCTGCTCCTACTCGTTCTGCTTCTTTTGCTAAGTGAATTCCATGTTGGGTGTTATTTGACCCAGTACCAGCAATTACAGGGGTTCTTCCATCAACTTTTTTTACAACTGTTTCAATGACTGAAACATGTTCCTCATCGTCTAATGTGGAGGCTTCGCCTGTAGTTCCGCAAGCGACAATTGCGTTGATACCTTCATTGACTTGCCATTCGACTAGTTCGTTTAGCTTTGGGTAATCGACTGCTCCATCTTGTTTCATCGGTGTGACTAAGGCCACGCCGGAGCCTGTAAATACTGCCAATGACGCCACTTCCTTTCAAATAATTCAATACATGAAAATAAAGATTCTAAATTGTTTGAACTTTTTCACTATTGATTAATAGGTATTATATAATAAGGGGAAAATTCAATGTTTTCGTTAAAACGTTGACAACTTTTAACAGAAAGTGGTTTTTATGCAAATAAAAGAAGAAGTACAAGATTTATTAACAGATGTTACATCTTATCGGCGACAACTTCATCAGATTCCTGAATTAGGACTAGAAGAAAAAAAGAGCGCCGAATTTATTCGGGAAAAATTACGTTCATTTGGTATTACAGAAATTTATACAATGCTTACGACGGCTACGATTGCTGTTTTTCATGGAAAACAAGCGGGCAAAACTTTAGCGTTTCGTTCTGATATTGATGCTTTACCTGTGACTGAAGAAACTGGAGTTAGCTTTGCTTCAAAAACAGAAGGGAAGATGCATGCTTGTGGACATGATGGTCACGCTTCAGCTTTGCTCGGATTTGCTAAATATTTAAGCCAACATCCTGAAGTTATTAAAGGAACCATTGTTTTAATTTTTCAACCAGCTGAAGAAGGGCCAGGTGGAGCACAACTACTTATTAACGAGGGCTTAACTGAAAAATTTGGTATTGATCAAATTGTGGGCATCCACCTTTTTCCAGAATTTCCTGAAGGAGTGATTGCTTGCCGTCCAGGGGCTATGATGGCACGCAATGGTGAAGTAACGATTAAAATAAAAGGGAAAAGTGCACATGGCGCTCAACCACATCAAGGACAGGATGCTATATTAGCAGCCTCAGCAGTTATTCAAGGTCTTCATAGTATCATTTCTCGTAATATTAGTCCATTAGACACTGGTGTGCTAACTTTTGGCGAAATTACTGGTGGGCAGGCGATGAATATTATCGCTGGAGAAGTAAAAATTGAAGGAACGATGCGTGCTTTTAGTGATGAAGCTTATGATATAATGACTCAACGTGTAAAAGAACTCGCTGAATTTATTGCGCAAGGATACGGTTGTCAGGCGGAAGTTTCCTTTAATCATATGTATCGTGTTGTGGATAACGATGCTAAAATGGTGCAAGCTTTGGAAGAAGTAGCTGGAAAAAATTACGTTGAATGTCAGCCTTATATGTTAGCCGAAGATTTTTCTATGTATCAACAAGTTGTTCCTGGTCTATTCTTTTTTGTAGGAATTCGGAATGAAGAAAAAGGGTATACTTATCCTTTACATAGCGGAAAAATGCAGTTTGATGAAAAAAATTTGCTATTGGCAGTTACTTGCTATGTTCAATTAATTGAAACGTTAAATAAAGAGGTGGATAGATGAGTAAGGAAATAAAAAAGAATCATTTATTGTGGGATGGTTGTGATACGGTTGAACTTGCTAAAAAGTATGGCACGCCTTTATATGTTGTTTCTCAAACAGCTATTGAAAAGGAGTGCCGTGCGTTACAAGAGGAATTTATAAAAAAATATGAAAATGTTCATGTTGCTTATGCATCAAAAGCTTTTAATAGTTTAGCTATGTTGAAGATCATTGAAAAAGAAGGATTGGGGGTTGACGTTGTAAGTGGTGGTGAATTGTATACTGCTATCTGTGCCCAATTTCCGCCTGAACGTATCGAATTTAATGGAAATAATAAGTCAAATGAAGAATTAGAACAAGCAATTGATTACGGCGTTGGTCGATTGATTGTTGATGGTAGCCAAGAACTAGAGAAAATTATCGAAATTTGTCGTAAAAAAGGAAAAAAAGCGAATATTTTATTTCGCATTACACCTGAAGTCGAAGTAGAGACACATCAATTTATTTCCACTGGACAAAAGGATTCAAAGTTTGGTTTGCCGTTAGATGAATCCTTATTATTACCCATTATACAACAAGCTATTCAAAGTTCAGAGGTCAATTTTTACGGAATTCATTTCCATATTGGTAGCCAACTTTTTGATAATTCAACGCATTTAAAAGCAGCTGAAGTAGCTTTGCAATTGGCGGTAATGATTAAGGGAAAATTTAATTATGAGATAAAAGAACTAAACTATGGCGGTGGTTTTGGTGTACGTTATACTGAAGATGACAAGCGGCAGTCGTATGCTTATTTTCTAGATCCATTAATGGCGCTTACGGAAGACTTTTGTGTACAAAATGGATTGAACCGACCAACCATTGCAATTGAGCCGGGGCGTAGCATTGTAGCCGAGGCTGGGATTTCGCTTCATACAATTGGGAGTATTAAAACCTTACCAGGGATTCGTAAGTATGCAGCAATTGATGGGGGGATGACGGATAACATTCGACCAGGACTCTACCAAGCAACTTACACGGGGATGCTAGCCAACAAAGCAGCTCAAGCTTTAGATGAAACAGTCACGATTTCGGGTAAAGCTTGTGAAAGTACAGATATTTTGATAGAAAATATACAAGTGCCGACAATTGCATCAGGCGATATTTTTGCGACATTTACCACAGGTGCCTATGGCTATGCTATGGCAAATAATTATAATAAACTGGCGATACCTGCTGTTGTTTTAGTAAATAAAGGAAAGGCAGATATCATTGTAAAACGACAAACTTATGAACAAATCATTCAAAATGAACGTATACCAGAGTCTTTAAAATGAGGTGAATTTATGGAAATCCCTTTTTATAAAATGCAGGGAGCAGCAAATGATTTTATCGTTATTAATAATATGGAATTAAAATTAACGGACAAACAGTTAGTTTTTTTGACGAAACAGGCTTGTAGACAACGTTTTTCAGTAGGTAGTGACGCTTTAATGGCGCTTGATTTTCCGCAAAAAAACGGTGATTTTCGGATGCGTTTTTATAATGCAGATGGAACGGAAGCTGAAATGTGCGGGAACGGCGTGCGTTGTATTGCACGTTATGCCTATGAAACGGGTGTTTCTGGTCAAGAAATGGTTATTGAGACAAAAGCTGGAGATGTTTATTGTTGGCGTTTAGATCAACGAAAATATAGAGTGCAAATTAACGAACCTTCTATAGAGAAGTTTGATTTGCATTTTCCTGATAATAATATTTCATTAGATTATGTTGAGCTAGGAAATCCTGGCGTTCCACACTTAGTTGTTCACTACCCTAGTTTACAAGAAACCCCTTTGGAAGAAATAAAACCTTTAGCTAAAAAACTACGTTCTTGGGAGATTCTGGCTAAAGGGGCGAACGTAAACTTTTATGCGGTGAATGAAAAAAATGAAGTTATTTTGCGGACATTTGAACGTGGGGTAGAAGATTTTACTTTAGCTTGTGGGACGGGTGCAGTTGCTACAGCTTATGTATTGTTAAAAAAACAAATAGTAAAGCAAAACCCGCTGACGCTACAAGTTTTAGGTGGTCTACTTGAAGTAGAAGAAGACAACCAGCATTTTTATTTAATCGGTGATACGAATATCGTAACTAAAGGATATATTTGCGATGAAGACCTTTTAATTTAATAAAAATAACGCTTATTTCTTCATAAAAAATTCATTCAGCTATTGTATAATAAAGATAAATGCAAGATGAGGAGAGAGCGTATAATGTTTCCAATGGGATTTTTTTTCGATCCAACCTTTATTCTAGTTATTATCGGAATGGTTATTTCGATGATTGCTTCATCATATGTGAATAAGACATTTGAACGTTATGATGCGGTAAATAGTTCGCATCGTATTACAGGAACAGATGCGGCGCAATATATTTTACGGAGTCAAAACATTGATGATGTGGGTGTACAACAAATTTCGGGGAATTTGACAGACAACTACAATTCTGGCAATAAGGTGTTAAGTTTATCGCAGGCAACAGCGCAGTCAACTTCTGTAGCCGCGATCGGAGTTGCCGCCCATGAATGTGGGCACGCTGTACAAGATGCCCAAGGTTATTTTCCATTGCGTTTACGTACGGCAATTGTCCCTGTGGCTAATTTTGGTACGAATTTATCTATCCCTTTATTAATTGTAGGGGTTTTAATCAGTGGATCTAGCGGGCAGGTTATTATCAATATAGGTTTATTAGCTTTTTCCCTAGCTTTTATTTTTCAACTGGTAACATTGCCTGTAGAATTTAACGCCTCTAAGCGAGCTTTACAAATTTTATCTGATGGAGGTCTGTTGACTCAAGATGAAGTCCCGCAGGCTCGTAAAGTATTGACGGCTGCTGCATTGACTTATGTCGCAGCTGCAATCAGCGTGTTACTTCAATTATTACGTCTATTTTTGTTATTTGGCGGGAACCGTAGACGCTAGAAAAATTGGACATAATAGTGTTTTTATTTAACTTATCATGTTATCGTAGATTATAAGATAAAAGAAAAGGAGATGACGAAATGAAATTAACAACAAAAGTAACATTGGGTTTGAGTGTAGCAGCTGCGGCTAGCATTGCTTCAACCGTATTTGTTTCAGATAAAGTGGTTACTAAGGTTCGCCATATGGCAAATCGTAAAAAAGTTGAACGTTTTGTAGAAGATAAATTTAATGGAAACGAAACTCTACTAAACTTTGTGGATAATTTGGAAGATAAAGACATTGAATCATTTATGAAGGTAGCGCAAAAGGTTAGTGCTAAACGCGATAAGGTTGCGGCTTATGGTGACAACGTAAAAAACGCTACAGACAATGTAAAAGAAAAAATTGTCGATTTGATGGAACATAATTGTTAACATAAAACTTCTGGGTAAATGGATTGTTTACTCAGATTTTTTATTTAATCGGAGGAAAGCAATTGAAAGAAACATCATTGTCACCAGAAGAAAAAGATCTTTTTATGAATGAAGCGATTAAAGAAGCTCATAAAGCTTTAAGACTTGCAGAGGTCCCTATTGGGGCAGTTGTTGTGTTAAACAAAGAAATTATTGGTCGTGGGTATAATTTAAAAGAAACGACACAAAGCGCGGTAAAGCATGCAGAGATGATAGCAATACAAGAAGCTTGTGATCAAGTAGCTAGTTGGCGTTTAGAAAATGCTCAGTTGTTTGTTACTTTAGAGCCTTGCCCTATGTGCAGTGGGGCTATTTTGCAATCGCGTATTGAAGAAGTATATTTTGGTGCTTTTGATCCTAAAGCGGGAGCTTGTGGAAGTTTGATGAATTTATTAGAAGACACTCGGTTTAACCATTGGTGTTATGTGGAATCAGGTGTTTTATCTACAACTTGTTCTACTTTATTACGCGATTTTTTTAAAAAAATACGTACAAAAAAGAAGCAAAAGAAAAAAGAAATGTTGGAAAAAGACTAGTATTATAAGCAAAAATACGCTATAATATTAGTGCCGAAAGGCTAGGACAATGAGAACGTTGTGAAGGGTGTCAGGTCTGGAAGGAAGCAGCACTAAGCAGCGGTTCTCATGTGTCTGATTATATTATTATCATTGACCCGAGCAAGAAAATGACATATTGAAAAATAAAAAAGACCTAGGAGTCCCCTAGGTTATTTAGTGTTATCGGTTTTTATTAATGGTTTATTAGAGAGAATCTTAATAAATACTTGCGGGAAATAGCTCAGTTTGGTAGAGCACTTGCTTCGGGAGTAAGGGGTCGCAGGTTCAAATCCTGTTTTCCCGATTTTTTGATGAAGTGAAACAAACTAAAATCAGGAGCATGATTGCTGCCTGCTTTTTTTATATTAACTTCTAAAATTTTAATTACTTTAAGCGATGAAGACAGAAATCGAGGGAATACATGGAAAAAATACGTTTATTACATACCAATGATATACATTCACATCTAGAAAAGTGGCCTAAAATTCGCCGTTTTTTACAAGAAAGACAAAAAACCACGGGAAATGAATCGACTTTGACAGTAGATTTAGGCGATTTTTGTGATCGTTGGCATCCTTTAACAGAAGCAACAGATGGGAAAGCAAACACCCAGTTAATGAAACAAGCTCACTATGACGCGACGACTATTGGTAATAATGAAGGTATTGGTAATTCTAAAAGTCAACTGAACCAGTTGTATAAAGAAGCTGACTTTCCTGTTATTTTAGCTAATCTTTTTGACAGAAGTACTTTACAATTGCCAGAATGGGCAAATGAGCATAAGATTATAACCACAAAAGAAGGGACAAAGATTGGTTTGGTTGGAGCTACTGCCCCTTTTCCGCTTT
Source organism: Tetragenococcus muriaticus DSM 15685 (assembly GCF_000423785.1). GTDB lineage: Bacteria > Bacillota > Bacilli > Lactobacillales > Enterococcaceae > Tetragenococcus > Tetragenococcus muriaticus. The sequence continues at coordinate 8,711 of NZ_AUIQ01000003.1, forward strand.
CTTATACCCCTAATGGATGGGATGCACGCAATTGGTCGGATATTCTACCCAATATCGTTCAATTTCTAAGAAAAAAAGTCGATATATTAGTTTTATTAAGTCATTTAGGTATTAATGAAGATCGACAAATTGCCAAAGAGCTTCCTGAATTTGATGTTATTATAGGGTCGCATACCCATCACTTATTTCCTAACGGAGAACAAGTAGGCAATACTTTGCTTGCTGCAGCAGGACGTTTTGGTGAATATGTAGGAGAAGTTACTCTTTTTTTGGATGATTATCATCAGTTAACTAAAGCTCGTGCAGATACCTTTGCTACAGAAGAAATGCTTAGCTATCCTGAGGATGAAGCTGAAGTTTTTCATTATACTGATAAGGGGAAGAAGTTATTGCAAGAAAAGAAAGTAGCTTGGTTGCCTTTTAATCTTGGAGTTGATCAACAAGAACATTGCTTAGTTGATGAAACATTAGCAGCAGTGAAAGAAAGAGGCGAAACAGAAGCAGCTATTTTAAATACAGGTCTTTTTTTAGATGATTTAAAAAAAGGCGTGGTAAACCAAGATGAATTACATATGATCCTACCTCATCCTATGCATTTAATTCGCGTAACTTTAAAGGGATCAGATGTTACTCGTTTGATATTAGAAATGGAAAAAAACCGTCACTTTTTACGTAATTATCCCATTCGCGGGATGGGTTTTCGTGGGAAGATTTTTGGTCAAATTGTCTATTCAGGTATTCAATATGATGAAACGAATCATGTGGTCAGATGGTTAAATAAAGCAATTGATCCACAAAAGTTCTATAGTTTTACTACAGTAGACCATTTTATGTTTATTCCTTTTTTTCCAACGATTGAAATTGCTGGACAAACAGAATTTCTTTTTCCTGAATTTATCCGTACAGTATTAGGCGATTATTTAGCAAAAAGGTATCCACTTTCAGTAGAAAACAAGATATAATATGTCATAGGCGGTGAGAAAATGACTAAAGATAAAGAAAACATTACAGAAGAAGTCACAGCAGTCTTATCAGAAATAGTAGAAGACAGCGAAAAGGAAAAACCGCAAAAAGGTAAAGAAGTTTTCCCGATTAATGAAACAGAATTTATGCTTGATAATCGTCGTTATCAGTTAGTAGTTAATTATCGAGAAGGATTTGACGCTCAAAAACTAGGTGAAAGATATAGTGACGTTTTAGCTAAATATGATTATATTGTAGGCGACTGGGGCTTTGAACAATTGCGGTTGAAAGGTTTTTTTGCTAGTAAGAACCGTAAGTTTTCGCCAGATCAAAAAATTAATATGCTAGAAGACTATTTATATGAGTACTGTAACTTCGGTTGTGCTTATTTTGTAATTGCATGTGTAGAACGTCCTAATGAAAAAACAGGTCGTCGACGTAAAAAGCCTCATAATAAGAAAAATAAACAAACACAACAAGTAACAAGAAAAAAAGAAAAAACACAAAAGCAAGGAACAAATAAGCCAACGATTAAACAAAGAGAAGTCAAAGAAACACGATCTAGCGATAAAAAGGTTACAAAAAAAGAGACCAAAGAATTTGTTATTCGGAAGAAAGAGGATTAATACGTATGAAATATAGTGGGTATTTAATTGATATGGACGGGACTATCTACTTAGGTTCAGAATCAATACCAGCAGGTAAACGTTTTGTTGATAGATTACAAGAAAAAGAGATCCCTTTTCTTTTTGTTACGAATAATACTACAAAAAGCCCGGCATCAGTACAAAATCGATTAGCAAATGAGTTTGATATTCATGTAGAAAGTAAGCTTATCTATACAGCGAGTTTAGCTACGATTGATTATATGAAAGATGATGCCAAAGGAAAAAAGGTATATGTCATTGGCGAAGCAGGGCTTATTGACTTGATCTTGGATGCTGGTTTTGTTTGGGAAGAAGAAAAGCCAGATTATGTAGTAGTAGGGCTCGATTCAGAAGTTACGTATGAGAAATTTACCATTGCTACTTTAGCTATTCAAAAAGGAGCTACTTTTATTGGAACGAATTCAGATAAAAATTTACCTAATGAACGAGGCTTAGTTCCCGGAGCGGGAGCTCTTATTAGTTTGTTAGAAACAGCCACACAAACAGAACCCATTTATGTTGGCAAACCAGAAACCGTTATTATGGAAAAAGCTTTGGATCGTGTTGGCTTATCTAAAGATGAAGTACTTATGGTAGGGGATAATTACGAAACAGACATTCGCTCAGGAATTAATAATGATATCGATACTTTATTAGTTCTTTCAGGCTTTACTCCCAAGAGTGCTGTGCCTTCATTGCCTGTGGCTCCGACTTATGTGATTGATAGTTTAGACGAGTGGGACTTTGATAAATGAAAAAATCTCAGGTCTGGTTTGAACGTTTAGGTATTTGTTGTTTATTTTTGACATTTATTAGTTTAGCAATCGCTTTGACAATTAACGCTCGTTTCATTTATGTGATAGACATTGATTATTTAAATATTTTGGATTTCGTCCATTTAAGTAAAGAGAGGCTGCTAGAAAATTATGATCAGTTAATGGCTTTTTTAAAACGTCCTTGGATCACAGAGCTAAACTTACCTGATTTTCCTATGTCCTCTAATGGAAGAGCTCATTTTTATGATGTTAAAAAGTTATTTATGCTTGATTACGCCGTACTGTTAGTAACGCTAGTTCCTAGTGTTATGTTTTTACATCACTTGAAAAAAAGTATACGCTTCTGGCGTTTGGTTCGGCCGTTTAAATGGGGGATGGCTGCACCTGTTGTTTTATTAGCTTTAATGGCGGTAGGCTTTGATCAGTTTTTTATTACTTTTCATGAAGTCTTTTTCACTAATGAGGATTGGCTTTTTGACCCAGCAACAGATCCCATTATTAATGTATTGCCAGAGCAATATTTTATGCATTGTTTCTTGTTCTTTTTTGTTTTGATTGAACTATTTTTTTGGATAATGATTCTTATAGGAAAAAAAGAAAGCAAAAACCATTAATGTTGGTCTTTGCTTTTTTCTTTTTTTAATGTGATAATTTATTTGTTTGCGATTTCTAATCAGAAAAAAGAAAGATGGAAGAAGGTAGACTTTATGCGATATTATGTAATGCCAAGTAACGATATTCGAGATAATTTAGCAACAGAAGAATACTTAATGGATACAGCGGACGTCTCTGAACCACTATTATTATTATACATTCAAAAACCTTGTATTATTATTGGACGAAATCAAAATGCTTATGAAGAAATTGATCTGAATTATTTACGTGAAAATCAAATTGTACTAACACGTCGAGTATCAGGTGGTGGCGCCGTTTATGATGATTTGGGTAACATAAGCTTTAGTTTTGTGACGAAAAAAGGAGATACTACCTTTGGAGATTATCGTGGTGTAACTACACCAATTTTAAAGGCTCTGCGTAGTATGGGTGCTGAACAAGCCTCTGCTGGTGGACGAAATGATTTATATTTAGGGGATAAGAAGTTTTCTGGAAATGCGATGTATACGAAAAAAGGACGAACTTATTCTCATGGGACATTGATGTACGATGTTGATTTGAGCGTTTTGGGAAAAGTATTAACAGTATCTAAAGAAAAAATTGCTTCAAAAGCAACACCTTCTGTTCCTAAAAATGTAGCAAATGTTAAACCTTATTTAGCGCCTGAGTTTCAAAAATCTAGCATTGAAGAGTTTCGGGATGAACTACTTTGTCATGTCTATCAAGTAGATTCCTTACAAGAAATTGCAGATAAAAAATTAGAACTAACTAATGAGGATCGCCAAGGGATTCAAGAATTAGTGGATAAACGCTATGCTAATGACGATTGGGTTTATGGAGAAGCTCCAAACTTTGAGTTTAACCAACGTACACGTGTATCTGATGTAGGGATTGTTGATGTGCATTTATCTACTGAAAAAGGGAAAATTTCTGCTATACAATTTTTCGGAGATTTCTTTGGCGTAAAAGATATTACAGAGCTAGAAAGCTTATTGGTAGGTACTACGTATAAGTATGAAACGATTAAAGAAACATTAGATAAGGTCGATGTTTCAGAATATATTTTTAATTTCACTAACCAGGCTTTATTAGATTTGTTAATGGAATAGTTGAAAGATTTAAGTTTTCTACTTATATATAAAAATATATTTTATAGTTAAGATTCATTCTTCTTTCATATTTTTCGATAAGAACTATGTTATAATGACCCAAATATGAGGTAGTTGGAAAAGGGGATTATACTCGTGCTTTTCATATTTATTCTACTTGTACTGTTTGTTTATCAACAGACGCCTAAAAAAAGTTTAGGACGTTGGTTAACGCTTGGTTATACAAGTTTTTTATATTTGGGTACAACGATATTTTTATATAATCAACAAAAAATAGATCTTTCAGATTGGCGCTCTTATTTTTTGTTACAGTTTAATGAAGAAAATAGTGGAAGGATCAGCCTTTTAGCTGGACTTGTTACATTTGCTCTGGTTTTTCTTTTTTGGAAACTATTTTCTAAAGGATATGTGAAAAAAAATTATCAATATTCTAGAAAGAATTGGATAATTTATAGTGTAGCTGTGTTGTTAATTTTTTCAGGGTTCCTCGCCTATTCTAGTAGTCGTTATGCAATGAAAGGAATAGATAATACCAGCTTTGATCAGATTTTATTTACTATGACTCAACCGATTCGAGGAAGTGATTCGGGTCAGATTATTAATTATATTATCGATCCTTTACTTGAGGCACTTTTGATTACAGTACCTCTTGTAACGTTACTTTACTTTGCAACTACATGTTCCTTTAAATTCGGCTCGCGATATTTACAAAGGTCTCCTCATTTTAGTACAAAAAAGGTTGTTTTTGTTGGACTAATTGGTTTGGTTTTTGGGATTTTTTTAAGTGGTAAAGAAATGGGTTACGCTGATATCAAAGCGTTTTATTTTGAACATACGAATCTTTATGATAAATACTATGTGGATCCGCAGGAAGTTGACTTGGAATTTCCTGAAAAAAAGCAAAATTTAGTTTATATTTTTCTAGAATCGATGGAAAGTAGCTATTTTTCTAAAGAATTAGGTGGAATTCAAGAGCATAATTTACTGCCTAATTTTGCGGATTTAGCTCAAAATGAAGGCATAAATTTTTCTAATTCGAATAAATTAGGTGGGATGCTACAAATCCCAGGAGCTAATCAAACAGCTAGTTCCATGGTTGCTCAAACTTCTGGCTTGCCATTGCGTCCTTCAACGAGTTTGAATAGTTCAGAAAGCTCTGAAGAAAACAGTGCTGAATATTTTCCGGGTGCTTACTCTTTAGGTGAAATTTTAGATGAAGAAGGTTATAATCAAGCACTTTTAATGGGATCAGAAGCCGAATTTGCAGGCAGAGATAAATATTTTTCGCAACATGGTGATTACGATATCCGGGATTACCATTGGGCAGTAGAAACGGGCCGTATCCCAGAAGATTATTATGTCTGGTGGGGATATGAAGATCGTAAGTTGGTAGATTATGCAAAAGAAACGTTAAATGAGCTTTCGCAAGAAGAAGAGCCCTTTAATTTAACAATGTTAACCGTAGACACACACTTTGAAGACGGTTATGCTACAGAAGATACCCCTGATTTGTTTGGGGATCAATATAGTAACGTGATTCATGATTCAGATAAGCAGATTTCTCAGTTGTTAGAATGGATGAAAGAGCAACCTTTTTATGAAGATACTACTGTGGTTTTAGTAGGGGATCATTTAACTATGGATAGCGATTTTTTTGATTCTGTGGATCCAAATTATCAACGTTCGGTGTTTAATTTATTCTTAAATACAGATAAACAAAATGTTCGTAATAGAAATCGCCAATTTAGTGCAGTGGATATGTTTCCTACGACATTATCAGCTTTAGGAGTAGAGGTGCCAGAAGATCGGATGGGACTTGGCGTCAATCTCTTTTCTTCGCAGCCTACATTAACTGAGCAGTTAGGTTATGATCGGTTTCAAAATGAGTTGATGAAAAAGTCAGATTTTTATAATGAAAAATTAATGCAAACAAAAGAAGAAGATGAACAACGTGAATAAGCGATGCATTTCAACTAGCTTATTGTTTGTCTTTTGTGTTAGTATAGTAAAGGATAATTCTTACGAGTAAAGGAGAATGAACAATGATTGCAGCAAGTGATCTAAAAGCTGGGATGACATTTGTCCAAAAAGATGGTTCTTTAATTAAAGTGCTAGAGGCTAGTCATCATAAACCAGGTAAAGGCAATACAGTGATGCGCATGAAATTAAGAGATGTGCGCTCAGGTACAACATATGATACCACTTTTCGTCCCGAAGATAAGTTTGATCAAGCAATAATTGAGACAAGAACGGTGCAATTTTTATACGCAATGGATCAAATGGCTTATTTTATGGACATGGATTCTTATGAACAATATGAAATTCCTACCGAAAATATTGAAGATGAAATGAAATTCTTGGTAGAAAATATGGAAGTAAAAATTCAATTTTATGGTAGCGAAGTCATTGGTGTTCAATTGCCTACGACAGTTGTGTTGCATGTCACTGAAACTCAACCTTCAATCAAAGGCGCTACCGTAACCGGATCAGGGAAGCCTGCTACATTAGAAACGGGTCTAGTTGTGAATGTGCCAGATTTTGTTGAAGAAGGCGAAAAATTAGAAATTAATACGCAAGAAGGGGCTTACGTAAAACGTGCTGGTAAATAAGCTGAAGTTGTAAAATAAGCTCAAATATTATTATAGAGAAGTCAAAAGATAAAGCGATGAGTTTCTGTGTGCTTACGGGCATGCAGAAACTTTTTTGTAAAAAGTCTACTTTTGGTCGAGAAAAGCTCGAATAAAAGATTTTTGATCTCTTTCCTACAAAATTGAACAGATTTTATCGGATGATGAATTGGTTATCTTGCTATCCTTTAAAAGAAAGGAGGCTGTTCGGATGGATTTGCTTGAAAATATGAACGCGGCCATAGACTATGTTGAGAATCATTTGGAGGAAGAAATCGAATATCAGGAAATTGCCAAAATCGCTTGTTTTTCCGAGCATCATTTTAAGCGAATGTTTTCGTTTATAGCTGGTATATCTTTGGCAGAATATATTCGTAGAAGACGGTTGACTTTAGCTGGTTTTGATTTAAAAGAAACGAATATGCGAGTGATTGATGTAGCTATTAAGTACGGTTACCATTCCCCCGATTCTTTTTCCAGGGCTTTTCAAGTATTACATGAAGTAACTCCAAGTTTAGCTAAAAATTCTAACGTTTCATTAAAAGCTTTTCCGCGGATGTCCTTTCAGATTACAATTAAAGGAGATGTAGAGATGAACTACAGATTTGTTGAGAATGAAGCTTTTACTATTGTAGGAAAAAAAGAAACGGTGACCACTAATGAGGCAGGGTTTAACCCAAAGATGTGGGAACAACTTGAAAACATCGAAGAAAACTTGAAGTTGTATAGTAATGCTTCACTTCCAGAAATACTACACGTTTCTTTTGCTAAAGAGAATGGGGATATCGATTACTATATTGCTACAACGACTATGGAATCGTATCCTGAAGGATTTGAACAGTTACAGATTTCTTCTCATACATGGGCAGTGTTTGAAGCAATAGGGGAAATGCCAGAAACGTTATTAAAGACATGGGAAAGGGTTTATACCGAATGGTTTCCTACATCGGGATACCTTTTTGCCCAAGCTCCAGAAATAATTAAGGGAATTAATGATACAAAAACAGAAATTTAGGTCCCTGTTAAGAAAAAGAAGTAATTTGTAGGAGGCTTTGTGACTTCTTTTTTGCTTATTAATCAATTGGAGCTCTTTGTATTAATAGACCTGCTCTTAGCAAAGGATCACAAGCGGTTCTGAATTACTTTGCTGAGAGCTTTTTGTGAATAAATATTTAGTTTTATCTTGTTTATAAAATAGTTTTTGAAGTTCTCATAGCCATATTCTCGAGTATTTTGAATTGCTATTTCAAGGTATTAGTTATCCTTACCTTTTTATTTGAATTCATGTCATTTATACTACAATGTAGCGGTCAGTCTCTGTCCTTCTAACATTCCGCTGTTAGATAATATCCATGGGGACAAAGCAGTAATCAAGATAGAATTGTAAAAAAACTGCGTACAAGCTATCTTTTTCAAAAGTTAGCTTGTAACGCAGCTTTTTATTTTTAATCACTTTAAGCACCTTCAACCATATCGCGCCGTTTATAACCTAAATAACCGAGGAGTATAAGTGCTATACTGATTCCTGTGATGGCAAAGAAAGCAACGGGTTCAAAGCTATCCATCGGCATATGAGCAAGCCAGTTTTCGACAGCAGTATTAAAAAACCACTCTGGTAAGTCTAAAATGTTGTCAAAATAGCCAAGAACAAAAGAATATCCTAGGTAGATATAAACAAACTTTCCCAATCTTGGTACCCAACCTAAAGTTAAACTTGCAAGTCCCGTATAAAAGAGGACAGATGGTAAAAAGTTATAGCCAGAAGTCAGAAAATCCATAAGGTCCATTGAATGATTATCTATCGAATAGATGGCTGTACTACCTAAACTACCTGCAGCGAATAAAATGCCAAGGATCCCACAAAAAACAGCTAATATTACAGTCGTCCAATAAAATTGTCCGCGAGATACTTTTGTAGTGAAAAGTTGACTTAAATGTTGGCGACTTTCTTCTACAAAGAGCTTGTTTACAATATTGATAGGCAAAATGGCGACTAAAAAAATCATGACGAGCATAATTGTGCTGGTAAATGACTCTTCGATAGAAATATCAGAAGCAGTAAACATTTGCTGTAACAGTTCATTACTTTCTATAAAAGTAGCCATATCTCCATAAATAGACCCATAGGCAGCTCCCATAATAATAAAAGCTATCAACCATGCAATAATCATACCTTTGTTAATTTTTATAAATAAACTTGGAACAGATAATAAAGATTGTTTAGCGTTTCCTTGTCCTTCTCTTTCGGGTAAATAACCTCTATCCATGTCACGTTTTCCTTCAAGTGAAAAAGCTATAATGGCAGCAACTACACTAAAGATAACAGCGAAAATAAGAATAACCCAATTATTTTCAGTAAAAGGATAAGTTAAATAAGTCCACCCTAAGGGATTGAACAAAGAAAGGTCGACATTTGAAACGTCAGTCCCTGCACGTATAATATATAAAAAACCAATGATTCCTAGAGAGGCACCTGTTGCTCCAGAAGAATTTGGCATGATTTGTGCTAAAATCAGAGCGATTGTTGCGCCAGTGATCCCTGCCATAGCTATAGTAGCACTAAACAATAAAGCACCTTCAGCAGAAATTGTATTGATATCAAAGCTGATCATGATACCGCTAATAAAAATAGCTAATAAAACATTAATAATTATTGTTTCTATCATAGTTGCAAAAGAATTCGCTTGTCGTCCAACTTGAAATGAACGTACAAGCTCAGTTAATCCAAGATCCTCTTCTTTACGAGTATGGCTTGTTACATGCAAAGCAGCAATTATCAAGGAAAATAAACTACAAAATAGTAACATTTCATTAGCATACATCGCTCCTATTGTATAATCTGTTGCGGATTCAATCGGAGTGGGTCCTACCATAGCTACCATGGCAGGATTTTGCATCGTTTCATACATTCCCTGTAATCCTTGTCCTTTTGCTATCTCTTCAAAAGCTGGGCCAAATCCAGCTGAGAACAGACCAATACCTAGTATCCAAAGAATGATTTTGAGCCAGTCTCTTTTGAAATATTGGAAGAGCAAGGTTAGCGTTTTATTAAATCTTTCTTGCATAGTATTTTTTCCCTTCTTTCAATGTTTATCCTTTGTAATGGCGCATAAATAAATCTTCAAGCGTAGGGGGGACAGCTTCAAATTTTTTTACGCCTAACTTACTTGCTTCTAACAAAACTTCATCAAGATATTTATTTTCTACAGAAAATACGGCTTGATTATCTGTTTGTTGGAAGTTATGAATCCCAATTACTTCGGACATTTTGGCTACGTCTTTTTCAGTCACTAAAGTTACAGTAGGACGTGTTAAATGACGTAATTCATCAAGCGACCCTGATTCCACAATTTCACCTTGACGAATAATAGCAATTTTATCTGCTAAATGTTCTACTTCATTTAAACTATGGGAAGAAAGAAGAATAGTCTTTCCTGCATCTTTGATTTTTTGAACTTCTTCTTGGAAAATAGCTCCCATTAGTGGATCTAGCCCCGAAGTTGGTTCATCAAAAATATATAAATCTGAATCGACAGACAAAGCCGCAATTAAGCCAACTTTTTGACGGTTCCCTTTAGAGTAATTTTTAGCTTTTTTCTTTGGGTCTAATTCAAAACGTTTCACTAATGCCTCTCGCTTTTGTTTGTTTCCACTACCATGAAGCTTCATAAATAGATCAATAATTTCACCGCCACTAAGGTTTCCCCAAAGTGATACGTCGCCAGGAACATATGAAATCCGTTTGTGTATGTCGAGACTGTCCTTCCATACATCTTTTCCGAAGATTTTTGCTTGCCCAGCAGAACGTTTGATAATACCTAGTAAAATACGAATAGTTGTTGACTTACCTGCCCCATTTGGTCCAATGAAACCAGTGACTTCACCAGCTTTTACTGAAAAAGTAACATCAGTTAATGCTTGAAACTTTCCGAACTTTTTTTGTAGTTGATTCGTCTTAATGATTTCTTCCATTTTTTATCTCTCCTTTAGTCAATCAAGATACAACTAAAATCTAACAATATATTAAAACTGAATAGTTTGAATTAGTTTTTAAAATAAGATTTAAAGGCTAAAAATAAACTATATAAACTTATTTGGTTTTATAATATTATATTTCAATTGAATAGTCAATAATGATGGTTAATAATAGGGTTGCTAGTTTGTGATTTTGCGTATAAAATAGAAGAAAATAACAAAAAGAGAGTGGGGACTCGTTTGAATGGTTTTGAAAAACGAAGAGAAGAAAAAGAGAAGCAAATTCTTGAAGCAACTTTTAACTTATTGAATACAAATGCAAGCCAAGAAAATATAACCATGGAGAAAATAGCTAAGGAAGCACATGTAGGAAAAACGACGATTTTTAAGTATTTTGATAGTAAGGAAAATCTTATTCGCAAGGTATTTCAGTCTTATATAGAACAACTAATCGAAGATGCAAGGGAAATTGTCTATGACGACCGCCCTTTTGAGGAAACATTGATTGCACTGAGTCAAAATAAGATAAATTATTTAAATAAAATCACCCAACAGTTTTACTTGGAATTAATGAACTATATAACTGAAAAAAATGATAATGAACTATCTCTTTTAATGCAACAGTTTACTAAAGAAAACCAGAATATGATGCTTGATCTATTTCATCGCGGCCGAAAAGAAGGCAAAGTCGCTTTGAAATACTCTGATGAATTTTTAATTAATTTTTTCCAAACATTGATTGAAGGACTATCAAAACCATATGTATACGAAAGGATGAAGCCTTATACAGCTGAATGGACGGAAATATTAATTAAAGGTGTTGCCCCATAAGAATAATGGGCTTTATATTGAAGTTAAATGATAAACATGCTAGTATCTAAAAAAGGGATGGTACTCCCTATAATTACCAGAAGTGGTTAATGGTGCCTATTATAAGTAACTGTTTATTTAGCGATTGCTAGATCAATAGTTATCTATAATAGGCTTTTTTGTTGGAGGTTTTTTATGTACTATTGTTTACTTGTGATATTTGGGATGATTGGGGCAACATCAAGATATGCTTTAGGGTTATTCATTAGTGTAGAACAGTTCCCCTTGGCTACTTTAATAGTTAATTTATTAGGTTGTTTTTTGCTTGCTTTTATTACTTATTTTTTTACTCAATTTTCTTCTATCCCGGCTATTGTTGCTTCAGCGATAGGTACCGGAATAATTGGTTCTTTTACTACTTTTTCAACATTTGCTTTAGAGTCTACGAGTTTAATTCAAGATGGAAACTACTTGAGCGCTTTAGGATATATACTTGCTAGTCTATTTGGTGGATTAATAGCCAGTGCGCTGGGTTATAAAGTGAGTAAAAGCTTGATTGTTCGAAGAAAACGGGGGAAAAAAGATGGTCGTTAATTTTCTGTTAGTTTCTATTGGTGCCGTATTTGGGGTACTTGCGCGTGTTCTTTCGACAAATTGGATCAAAAAAGGATGGAGACATGCGTTTCCGTTGGCTACTTTTATAATAAATAGCGTAGGTTGCTTTTTTCTTGGTTTAGTTACTGGATTAAGTCTTGAGTCTGGATTTTCTCTTTTGATAGGAACTGGTTTTATGGGGGCTTTTACCACCTTTTCTACTTTTAATATAGAAAGTATAGAGTTATTACGAATGAAAAATTTTAAGCACTTTTTTTTCTACACAGGAGCTTCCTATACTTTTGGAATTTTCGCGTCTTTTGTTGGGATTATTTGTGGGAATCTCATTTAAAAAACTGACACTTATGCTAGTTTTAGCATTTGTGCCAGATATTTTCCCTTTGATGTAATTGTAAATAGTTTTCTTTTTCGATACGTGATAAGCTTTTGAAAAAAGCCTCTGCTTTTGTGGCTTGGCTTCTTGTTTCAAAAACTTCTGCATGAATCATTTTAAGAGGTCTTCGGCTTTTTGGTTGGGTATATTTGGCGCCAATCCCTTGATTATGTTCTTTTAATCTGCGAGAAAGATCAGTTGTGTATCCACCGTAAAAACTACGGTCTTTACAAAGTAATACGTAAAAACAATGTTTTTTATTTTCCATAAAGCAGCCTACTTGTTTCTAAAGAATAATTTCCATAAGCATCATAAGTGAACATAGGAGGAAGGACTTTAAAACCGTCTGTTTTTCCATCCTTTATCCCTTCAATTAATAAAATGTTAGCTTCTTTTTCGGCTTTAGGATAGACAAATTGCACACGTTTAGGAGCCAATCGGTTTTTTTTCATTAACTCGATAATTTCCAAAAAACGTTCGGGACGATGAACCATGGCAAAATGCCCGTTCATTTTTAGTAGTTTGGAAGAAGTGGATAAAACTTGGTCTAAGTCTGTATAGATTTCATGGCGCGCTGTGGCATAAAATGGGTTAGGATTTTTATGGTTTGTAGGTAGATTTTTGAAATATGGGGGGTTACATAGTACCAAATCACATGAGTCACTTGGAATTTTGGATAAACTATCTTTTAAATCGATGGGGAAAACTTCGACCTGATTTTCCAAATGATTTAGCTGGATGCTACGTTGAGCCATATCAGCTAACTTTTTTTGAATTTCAATTTGATAGATAGTCCCTCGAGTCTTTTTAGCAATAAATAATCCTACAGCACCATTACCAGCACACAGATCAACAATTGTTCCTTTTTTGGGAATAAGGGGGAAATTAGCTAATAATACGGCATCTAATGAAAAAGAAAAGACATTTGTACTTTGGATAATTTTAATATTATTCGCGTAAAGTTGATCGATACGTTCATCTTCTTTTAACCACATCTGGCAGCAATCTCCTTTTTTATATTCCCATGCATTATACCTTTTTTTCTTAAAAATTAAAATGGAGTATAAATAAAAAACTTGTCAAATTGACGTTTTTCTTGCATACTAATTTTGGGAATAAAAGATTATACCAAAGGGAAGAGATTATGTTTTATTTATTTATGCGTGGCTTAGTTAAAGGGCTCTTATTTTTAGTGAATGGAAGAGCTCGTTATGAAAATAAAGAGGTATTGCCCCAGAATGAAAATTATATTTTGGCCGCTCCACATCGAACATGGTGGGAACCCCTCTACTTGGCAATCGCTGCTGGGCCTAAGAAGTTTGCTTTTATGGCTAAAGAAGAACTGTTTAAAAACCCTATTTTGCGTTTTATCTTGGTCCATGCGAATGCATTTGCGGTTAAAAGAGAAAACCCGGGGCCTAGTACAATTAAAACTCCAGTAAAATTATTACGCGAAACAGATTTAAGCTTGTTGATGTTTCCTAGTGGTACTAGACATTCGACCGAATTAAAGGGTGGCATGGTAGTGATTGGTCGTATGGCCAAAGTACGAATTGTTCCTTGCGTTTATCAAGGACCTTTGCGATTAAAAGATCTATTTAAACGAAAACGTGTTACCGTTCGTTTTGGCGAGCCTATTGATCTTAGTGATATTAAAAAGGCCGATGAAGCGGGGATGCAAGTTGTAGAGCAGCGTTTGCAGTCGTCTTTTGATCAACTAGATGAAGAAATTGATCCTAACTTTCATTATGAAGCAAAATAAGGGTAAGTACAGCGCTTGTAAATAGGTGCTGTACTTTTTTGACTTTAGATGAGCATAAAAAGTGATATAATAATGGGAAAGACCTTTTTAGGAGATGAAAAAAGTGCGGTTTTTACATACAGGAGATTGGCATATAGGAAAAAAACTTTACGGCTATGACTTGTTAGCCGATCAAAAGGACATCATTGAACAAATTTTAACGATTGCAATCGACCAACAAGTGGACGCTATTGTTATTGCAGGGGACTTATATGATCGTAGTCTTCCGAGTGTAGAGGCTTGTCAACTGCTCAATCAGTCATTTATTAAAATGAATTTAGAAGAAAAGCTGCCACTTTTGGTTATTTCAGGTAATCATGATTCAGACGTGCGTTTAAGCACAGGTATGCCGTGGTATGAACAAACAAATTTTCATTTATATACTGATTTGCAGCAATCTTTTGCTCCTATTGAAATAGGAGACACTCAGTTTTTTTTGTTACCCTATTTTGAGCCTATCGCGGCCCGTATTTATTTTGAAGAAGAAAAATTAACGTTGCAAGAAGCGATGAAAAAAATTATTACGAAAATGTACGATTTGTTTGATCCTAATAAAAAACATGTGCTTGTCACTCACTTTTTTATTGATGGGAGCAGTCGTTGTGATTCTGAGACTACAGTGGAAGTTGGTGGGCTTGATGGGATTTCCTATCATTTAATCCAAGGATTTGATTATATCGCTTTAGGCCATTTACATTCAAAAAACGCTCTTAAAAAAGAAAATGCTCTTTATAGCGGCTCGCCGTTAAAGTTTTCATTGTCTGAAAAAGATGACCAAAAAGGTGTCTGGATTGTAGACAGCCAAACGATGCAGCCAGAATTTCATGAGTTGCATCCTAAACGGGACGTTCGTACCTTAGAAGCTTCCTTTGAGGAATTAACGAATCCTGTATTTTATCAACAACTTGATCGCAGTTGCTTTTGGTATTTCCAACTAACTGACCGTAGTGTTATTACCAACATGATGGCGCAATTACGTACCATTTATCCTAATATATTAGGCGTTGAGCGAATCAACGGACGACAAAAAGAAAATCAAATAAGTCAAATAAAAGAACGTAAAAAAGCACCTTATCATATGTTAACGTCTTTTTTTGAAGAAATTACGGGAGATACATTAACTGAAAAACAACGCCTTTGGCTAGAAGAAGGCCTGCAACAAGCTACGGATACAGAAAAGAGGAACCAAGATGCAACCTAAAAAATTAACTTTAAAGAATTTTGGCCCATTTCTTAATGAAGCCGTTGATTTTAGTGATCTGCAAACTAGTGGCCTGTTTTTGATTTCTGGCAAAACAGGTGCAGGAAAAACGACCATATTTGATGGGATGACTTTTGCTTTATTTGGAGAAACTTCAGGCCGTTTACGGACAGGAAAGGAAATGCGATCTACTTTTGCGCCTGCACAAGAACAAACAGAAGTGAGTTTTAGTTTCGCTCATCAGTCAATGACTTATGAAGTGAGTCGATCCCCTGAACAAGTGTTAGAAAAAAAGAGGGGAAAAGGGAGTACGAACCGTTCTGCCAAAGTACAATTATCCATTTTTGATGCTTCTGGTACCTTGCAATCTCAATACACAAAAAAGAATGAAGTGGATCAATTTATTACTGAGCTATTAAACGTGAATGCTAAACAATTTTTTCAAATTGTGTTATTACCACAAGGAAAATTTCGTAATTTTCTAGTGGCATCGAGTAGTGATAAGGAAAAGCTTTTACGCAATTTATTTGGCACTCAACTTTATCAACGACTAAATGAATGGCTTTCGGCGCAGCAAAAATCTATAGGAAATGAACTAGCTAAACAAACAGATCAACTAGAAAACCTTCAACAACAATTTGAAGGTTTAGAACAAGTACCGCCTTCTTACCAAGAGACGATAACACAATGGAAAAATGAAATGAGTCAATTAGAAAAAGCCATCGCTGAACAAAAGGAAAGTCTTGCACAACAAAAACAAGTCAAAAAAGAAGCAGAAAAGGCCTTCTATGATGGAAAAGAAATCGCTAATGCTTTAAATGAGTATAACAAATTAATTCAACAAGAAGAGAAACTAAAAGAAAACGAGCCAGAAATGAACCGTAAAAAGCGATATGTTGCCCAACTTTCTTGGTTGAACGACCAAAAGGGATTGCTCGTACAACAAGACGATTATCGTCAAGAGCTTAAAGAATTAGAAAACTCATTAAAAGAAATTGCAGATGCTCAAGATAAAAATCAAAAGAGCTATGAAAAACTGATAGAACAAGAAAAAGAATACGAACATTGGCAAGAACAAGAACGAGAAAATCAATATGCACTACAACGAATTAATGAACAATTACCGATTATTCAAAAAGTCAATGGACTAATAAAAGAAAAAGAACAGCTTGATAGAAAAATCCAGCAACAAAAAGAAGAAATAGAAGGAACCAATGAACAATTGGAAAAAAATCAGGATTTAGAACAGTCTTTAGCCTATCAGATACAACAAAAAGCAGACATTCAAGCAGAAGAAGTTCAACTCTATCGTGCCGAAGAACTTGTTAGTCGATTTGAAAAAGCTCAAAATGAACAGAAAGAACAAACTTTAGCTTATCAAAAGGGTCAAGAAAAAAACGAAGATCTTACCCAACAATTGCAAAGCTATCAAAAAAAGGTAGAAATAAGTAAAGAGATACTAGATACTGCACGTAGCGATAATGCTAAAATGCAGATTGCACGTTTACAGCTGTATCTAAAAGACGGCGAGCCTTGTCCGGTTTGTGGTTCGTACCATCATAATAAAGAAGCCTCTGCACAACAAACCTATACTTTAGCTGAGATCACGCAAAATGAGGAAAAGCTTGCACAAAGTGAAGAAGATTATACTCAAGTGCTAGAACAGAAACAAAAAGTGGCTGCTACGCTGGAAAGTAATAAAAAAGAGCAAGAAGCTCTTTATGAGAAAAAGAAAAAAGCACAGGAAAATTTTCAAGTTTTGAGCAACGAATGTGAAACTACCTTGGCGATTTCTATAATAGAAATAAATCCTGACACTTATTTACAACAATTGCAAGAAAGCTTAGAAAAAAAGAAAGAAACAATAACTACGGCAGAAAAAAAGCAGATAGCTGTAAAAAAAGAAACGGAAGATTTGAATGAAACTTTGTCTCAGCGACAAAAGCAATTGCAAAAAGCTCAAGAAGAGAAGGTCAAGATATCAGCGACGCAAACTGCTTTACAAGAGCAACTGGACCAGAAGGATCATAAGGAATTATTAAAACAAAAAAGCCAATTAGAAGAAAGATTAGCCAATATTAAAGAAAAAATCGTCTATTACAAGCAGCAAGAAGAACAGCTTCAACGAGAAAGTGCAAGATTAAAAGAACGAAATGAACAACAGCAACAGCAATATCAACATTTGCAAAGAAAATTGTCTGAGACTAAGCAAAAAATAACGCAAGCGATTAGTGATAGCTCATTTGATTTCACTGAAAATAAAATGCGAGAAATGTTGCCAGAACTCAATCAATTGGAAAATTTGCAAGAAATTATTGAGCAATATCAAAGTGAGTATAAGTATACGCAACAACGTTTGTCTGAATTAACTGATTTTAAACAAACAAAGGCACCTGACCTTGAAGATTTGCAAGAAAAAAGTCAATTAGCAGAAGAAAAGCTGGAAGCTATGCAAACTTCACTTATACAAAAACAAGAAGTATGGCGTTCGAATCAAAAAACATTGCAGGACTTTCAACAACTGTATGAAGCCAACCAAACAAAGATGGAAGAAATGAGTCAGATGAAACAGTTGGCAGAAACAATGAATGGTGATAACCTAGAGAGAATGGGAATCGAACGTTATGTTTTACAGACTTTTTTTGCTGAAATTTTAGAAACAGCGAATGTACGTTTGAACCGATTAACACAAGGACGCTATCAATTTCTTCTTTCGGAAGAAAAAGGAAGCTATAAAAAATCGACGGGGTTAGAAATTAGTATATATGACGATCACGCAGGAACCAGCCGTCGCGCTCAAACATTATCCGGAGGTGAAAGCTTTATTGCAGCACTAGCTTTGGCTTTATCTCTAGGAGATGTGATCCAAAGCCATACTGGTGGGGTGATCATCGAAACATTGTTTATCGATGAGGGGTTCGGTTCATTGGACGAAGACGCTTTGGAAATGGCAATTGAAGCTTTAGAAATGGTAGAAGATGAAGGAAGGATGATAGGTATTATCAGTCATGTAGGTGAACTCAAAAGCCGTATCACACAACAAATGATCGTCAAATCAAATGGTGCAGGCCAAAGCTATATTAGCACCAGCTTGAATGAATAAAGGAGGGCAGAAATCAATGAAATGGAGTATACCTGAACGTATTATTGAGAAGGGAAGAAGTTATTTAAACGATGGGCGTGTGCTTTCTGTTACACCAGATCCAGACAATCAGGTTTGGCATGGAGAAGTTTTAGGCAGCGAATTATATCGTGTGGATTTAGATGCGACAGCTAAAGAAGAAGATTACTGTCAGTGCCTTTATTGGGAAGAACATGGATTTTGCAAGCATACTGTGGCTGTTGAGTTGTATTTGCGTAATCAAGGACAATCACGAAAAATTACTGCGTCCACGGTTCCTAAAAGCGAGAGTTTTTCAGCTTCTCAAATGTTTTCCAATGGGTTACATTACTTAACAAATAAACAGGATCGTTCGCAAGTTCCTTTACAAATTGAATGCCAGCTAGATAGTATTGCGACAAATCCTTATCGCGATGAATTGGATATATTAGGTATTTCTTTGAAAATCGGGCAACAACATGGCCGTAGCTATATGGTTAAAAATATTTATAAATTTTTACAAGTTTATCAAACAGAAAAAGTATATGCTGCAAATAAACGAAATAGTTTCTATTTAAACCATAAGGCTTTTACTCAAGAAGAAAATGAACTATTGCAGCGATTAGCTGGTTTAGCTCAAACTCAAGAGCTTCTAGGACGAACTGGCGTTTCAATTGATGGAAAAATGGATAAGAAGTATTTGCTGTTACCTGTAGAGTATGCCAAAGAGTTTATCCAGAAGATGGCTGATTTCCCCTTTGTATTTCAGTATGGCGATCATAAGTTACATGAGCTTACATTTTCTGAAAAAAATCGTATGTTGTCTTTTCAAGTGTCTAAAGGAACAGATGGGTTTGATTTATCTATTCATTATGATTTTGATAAAGTGTATCAATACTATGGTTGGGCCTTGTTTTCAGGTCAAATTGTTGAACTTTCTGCAGAACAAATGGATATATACTTAACCATGAAACAACTGTTGAAGCGTTTGGAAAAACCTGTTATTACTTACCCTCAAGCAGAATTGTCGGTCTTATTTAAGCAAGTTCTACCGCTGTTGGAAAAAATCGGAGAAGTACAAGTTGATCAGCAAGTTTATCAATACATTAGTAATGAACCGTTGTTTTTGCGATTTTATTTAAAAAAACGTAAAGGAATGATTGAATTAAGAATCGATCATGTTTATGGAAATATTACTTTTTCAAGTGATCCTGCGCATCAAAAAATTCCAGATGTTCATCCAGAGGTGTTGCGAGATTACGAACGGGAAAGACAAGCTCAAGCAGTTGTCGAACAATTAGGTTTTAAACAAACGGAGAGAGGTTGGAATAAACCTATTCCTAAGGGGGAAGAGTTGTATCGCTTCTTTAATCAAGAATTGTATTATATGCGACAACTTGGAGAAATTTATCTAGGTAAAAAGTTACGAGAGCTATATCTAGATGGACAACAACATAAGCCCCATATTAACGTTAGTGAATCTGGTTCATGGCTAGATGTTTCATTTGATATTACTGGGATCAAGCAAAATGAAGTAGATGATGTTTTACAAAGTCTAATGAAAAATGATAATTATCATACACTAGAAAATGGGCAAGTACTTTCTCTTGATTCAGAAGAATTCCAAGAAACTAGTAAAGTTTTATCGCAATTGCGAGATTCTATCCATTCTGCTAATGAAGGTGTAATGAAAGTTCCTCTAAATCAAGGGCTACAGGTCCAAGATCAACTAGCTGGTCAAGCACACTTTAGTGAAGGCTTTCAGGAGATGACATATGATCTTACACACCCCGAAAACTTCTCTGCACAAGTACCTGAAGGTATCCATGCACAATTACGTGACTACCAAGTTGTAGGTTTTCGTTGGTTGAAAATGTTGAGTTATTATCAATTTGGTGGTGTTTTAGCTGATGAAATGGGTTTAGGAAAAACATTGCAAACAATTAGTTTCTTACTTTCTGAAAAACAAGAAAAAGGAGGAGTTCAGGCAGTTATCGTAGCGCCGGCTAGTTTAACATTTAATTGGCAACAAGAAATTAAACGCTTTGCTCCTTCATTGGATTCCATTGTTGTTTCAGGAAACAAAAATACCCGTGAGAATTCTTTAAAACAAGATGTAGACATTTGGATTACTTCTTACGCCAGCTTGCGACAAGACATTGATGATTATCGTCAGTTAGACATAAACTATTTGATTTTAGATGAAGCCCAAATGGTAAAAAATAGTGCGACAAAAACGGCACAAGCTTTACGTTCTTTGAAGATCGAGCACCGTTTTGCTTTAAGTGGTACACCAATTGAAAATAATTTAGATGAATTATGGTCTTTATTTCAAATGATTATGCCAGGGTTTTTCCCAAACAAGCAATTATACCGTAATTTGTCTCAGGATAAAATTGCTTCGATGATACGTCCGTTTATTTTAAGAAGAGATAAACAAACTGTACTACAAGATTTACCGGAAAAACTAGAGACAAATTATTATAGTGCTTTGACTGACCGACAGAAAAAAGTATATCTGGCTTATCTTGAACAAATGCGTGAGGAAGTTTCTGCCATGGACGAAGCAGAATTTAAGAAAAATCGTATGAGTATCTTAGCTGGCTTAACTCGTTTACGGCAAATTTGTTGTGATCCTAGGTTGTTTCTTGAAGACTATCAAGGACGATCTGGTAAATTAGAACAAGTAAAAGATTTAATACAAGCAGCTAAAGAAAACAACCGTCGTATTTTACTGTTTTCCCAATTTACGAGTATGTTGTCTATTATTGAAGAAGAGTTAGATGAATTAGGTATCGAAACATTTTATTTAAGAGGGAGTACTCCCCCACAAGATCGTATTGAAATGGTTGATGCGTTCAATGCTGGAGAACGTGATGTATTTTTAATTTCCTTAAAAGCAGGTGGTACAGGATTGAATTTAACTGGCGCAGATACAGTGATTTTATATGATCTATGGTGGAATCCGGCAGTGGAAGAACAAGCGGCTGGACGTGCTCATCGTATTGGGCAAGAAAAAAATGTGGAAATTTGGCGAATGATTGCTGAAGGAACGATTGAAGAGCGAATGAATTATTTGCAACAAGAGAAAAAAGAGCTCTTTAAAAATGTGATCGAAGGAAATGAAACTCAACTACAGCAAATGACAGAAGCTGATATTCGTTCTATTTTAAGTATTGGAGAAAGCTGATGAAATAGGTTTTGTTTTACTATTGAATCAATAGAAGAAACTTTTCAGTTTAATAACAATAAATTTTTAGGAGATAGATAAATTCACTAGTAATTATAAGAAAAATATGAGATAATAGGATAGTAGTATAACAAAGTGGTTTTGGTTTATTATCACAAAGGAGTGATGCACATTGTTAACATTATATACTTCCCCAAGTTGTACATCTTGTAGAAAAGCTAGAGCTTGGTTACAAGAACACGAAATTCCTTTTGTAGAACGTAATATTTTTTCTGAACCATTAACTAGTGATGAATTAACCAATATTTTACAAATGACCGAAAACGGAACGGAAGAAATTATCTCGACGCGTTCGAAAGTCTTTCAAAAGTTAAACGTAGATTTAGATGATCTTCCGCTTAATGAACTTTTAAAGTTAGTTCAAGAAAATCCTGGTTTATTGCGCCGCCCTATTATGATTGATGATAAAAGATTACAAGTTGGTTTTAATGAAGACGAAATTCGACGCTTTTTGCCTAGAGATGTTCGTCAAGTAGAGCTACGCAATGCACAAATGATGGCAGGTTTATAAAAACGTTGAGGAGATTTCCTCAACGTTTTTTACAAAGAATAATGAAGAAAGATTGATTTTGAAGTTTTTTCCTTTACATTTTAAACACTTCCGTTACAATGAACTTAGAGTATGAAAGTAAGTGAGGTGTAGCTAATATGGAGATGGAACATATTAATGAAAATACGATTCGCGTATTGATTAAAAATGAAGATTTAGCTGCCAGAGGAATCACTTTTTTAGACCTACTTGGAAATCGTAAAGAAATAGAAAAGTTCTTTTACAGTATTTTGGAAGAGGTTGACGTTGAAGAAGAATTCAAAGGAAGCGATGCTGTAACTTTTCAAGTGTTGCCTAAAGGTGACGGTTTGGAATTGTTTATTAGCAAGAATGTGTCACTGGATAATGTTGATCCTTATGAAGCATATGGTGATTATTACTCTCCTGAAGAAATAACAGAATGGTTAAAACAGGAAGATCCAGATGCTTACGAAGGCTATTCGCAAGAGGAAATCATGGATTGGTTTAAAAATCAATTTCCAGAAAAAACTCAAGTAGAAGAAGCTGAAATAGAAGATTCTAAGGATTCCTTTGTTTTTGAAGTTGGAACGTTTGAAGATATGATTCAATTGTCTTCGGAAATTTATTTAGAACAGGCAAAGAGTCGACTTTATTTATTAAATCAAGTTTATTACCTGAAAGTAGATTTTGCAGAAGAATCAGCTGGAAGTTTCCAAGTGGACAATCAGTTGGCCTATTTATCTGAGTTTGCCAAAAAAGTTTCTATGACTCCTGATTACCTTGTAGAACATGGAAATTTAATTATGGATCATGATGCTTTAAGTAAGACGCGAAGCTATTTTTTGTAAAATAAGCGTGGGATGAGACGAAAAATAAAAAATTTTTCGTCTTTTTTTGTTAAAAAAAATGATTTTGCAAAAAAATACGTATCTTCTTTTAGAGGAGGAGATCGTTATGTTAATTGCAAATTCTAATAAAGGAGATAAATACGACGCTCGGACATTTAGACAAGAGGAGTCGCACAAGATTGATTTGTTTTGCCCTAGCTGTCATAAACCTGTATTTTACAAGCAAGGAAAGGTAAAACTTTCACACTTTGCTCATTTTTCTCGTAAAATGTGTGATAGTTTTAGTGAAGGGGAAACTCCAGAACATTTGGCAGGTAAAGATTTTTTATTTCAATGGGCGCAAACAGGGGAATTAGAAGCCTATTTGCCTAAATTACATCAGCGGCCTGATATTCTTTATAACCATATTGCTATCGAGGTTCAATGTTCGTTTTTGCCAATCGAAAAATTTGTGGAACGAACACGAAATTATCTGAAACATGGTTACTGTCCCTGGTGGTTATTTGGTGAAAAGTTTGTGCTTAGAAACAGACTTACTAGCTTACAAAAAGCAGGGACCTATTATCATCGACAAGGGGGCTTTTACTTATGGTTAAGTAAGCCTATAAAAAAAGAAATTTGGCTAATAGACCATATACGTTGGCATTACCGATGGGGGTTTTTTTATCAAGTGAAAAAATGGCCTGTTAATAGTGTAACGCTAGATAAACTTTTTACGGTCATACCTAGTCAACAACCATCTTTAGAATGGGATGTAAGCCAGTATCGTTTTTTTATTTACAAAAAGTTAGGACAAAAACAGATAAGTACGATACGTCTACAAGAAAAATTATATTTATTAGGAGCCACATTTCAAGACTTACCTGACTGGTGCTATGAGCCTAGTTGGTATCATTTTTTCTTTGAAGATGAGTTATTATTTCTGCGATTTTGTTATTTAAAAAGTCGGTCATTTTTGGAATGGATCCATCGAATTAAAACGTTAAATCATCCTTGGCTTTATCCCTTAGTATCACAAAAAGAAATACTACAAGACATTTATTTAGAATGCCAGAAGTTAGTAGGGAAGAAATAGAAGCTTTTGCAGGAAAAAAAAGTTATGGTAAACTTGAAATATAAATTGCAGAAAGAGTGTTTCTTATCTGCATAGTAAAGGAGAAGATCAGATGTCAGAAACAAAAAAATTACCTAAACGTGAGGAAGTTCCTGAAGAATTGACTTGGGATTTAACAAAAATTTTTTCAGATGATCAAGAATTTGAAAATGCGTTTAAAGAGTTAGAAGAAAAGTTAAAATATGCTGATTCTTATAAAGGAACCTTGGAAAACGGGCCCGAAGCATTTTTAGCTGCTTTAGAATATTTATTAAATATTTCGCGACAATTAGAAACAGTTTATGTTTATAGTCATTTAAAAAATGACCAAGATACGTCCAATACTACTTATCAAGCACTGAATGCTCGAGCTGGAGCGCTTGCCACTCAAGCAGATGAAAAGTTATCTTTTTTTGAACCAGAGTTATTATCTTTAAGTGATGAAACGATATGGGGATATTTTGATAATGAACCACGCTTGGAAATCTATCGACATTTTGTTGAACAAATTATTTCTAATCGTTCTCATGTGTTACCTAAAGAACAGGAGGCTTTATTGGCAGGCGCTGGGGAAATCTTTGGAGCTTCTAGTAATACGTTTTCTATACTAAATAACGCGGATTTAGTCTTTCCAGTCATTGAAGATGCAAATGGCGAAAAAGTCCAACTTTCTCATGGTATTTATGGTCAATTGATGGAAAGTACGGATCGTTCAGTACGCGAAAATGCTTTTAAGGGGTTATATAGTGTATATGGACAATTTGGTAATACGCTTGCTTCTACATTAAATTCTCACATTAAAACGCATAATTATAATGCAAAAGTTCGACATTACCAATCTGCTAGAGAAGCTGCACTTTCAAGTAACCATATACCTGAAAGTGTCTATGATACGTTAGTAGAGGTCGTTAATAAGAATTTAAATTTACTTCATCGATATATGGCGTTAAGAAAACGTCTATTGCAAGTGGATCAATTGCATATGTATGATGTATACACGCCACTTTTAGGTGAAGCGCCAATTAGTTTTACTTTTGAACAAGCAAAAGATAAGGCTCTTGAAGCTTTGGCTCCATTAGGTGAGGAATATTTAGCTGTTGTGAAAAAAGCTTTTGATGAACGTTGGATTGATGTCGTTGAAAATCAAGGGAAACGCAGCGGAGCTTATTCTTCTGGTACTTATGATACGAGTCCGTATATTTTGCTTAACTGGCACGATACGTTAGATCATTTATTTACATTGGTGCACGAGATGGGACATAGTGTGCATAGCTATTTTACTCAGAATAATCAGCCTTATGTTTATGGCGATTACTCTATTTTTCTAGCAGAAATTGCGTCTACTACAAATGAAAATATTTTAACAGAACATCTCCTAGAAACTCAAAACGATCCACGTGTTCGTGCTTATGTTTTAAACCACTATTTGGATGGTTTTAAAGGAACTATTTTCCGCCAAACGCAGTTTGCAGAATTTGAACACTTTATGCATACAGAAGATGCCAAGGGAACACCATTAACAAGTGATTTTTTGAATGACAATTACGGAGAGTTAAATAAACGTTACTATGGCGATGAGATGGAGGATGATCCAGAGATCCATATGGAATGGTCGCGAATTCCTCACTTTTATTATAACTATTATGTTTTCCAATATGCTACTGGATTTTCGGCAGCTTCAGCTTTGGCCCAAAAGGTATTAACAAAAGATCCAGCTGCTTTGGATCGTTACTTAACTTATCTAAAATCTGGGGATAGTGATTATCCAATTGAAGTGATGAAAAAAGCTGGCGTGGATATGACAAAACCTGATTATATTGAAGATGCGATGCATGTTTTTGAAGAACGTTTAAATGAACTAGAGTTGCTAGTTGATGAATTAGAAAAATAATAAGTTGAAAAAGAGCCAACGATTTGAAATGCACCCCCTCAAAGTTAGACCCAATAATCTAACTTTGAGGGGGTTTAATGATAAAACTTTATTTTTTAGCTTGAGTCGCACGAACGATTTTGTTTTGTGCTGGCTTATAAGATAGGTTAAACTTGGTTAGGAGATTTTGGAAATTTTGTTTTCCTTTATCAGAGTTTTCCACTTCTAATTCCAACTCATAATCATGCTCTTTTTCATACCAATTTTCATCGAGTGCGAGTAACCCTTCTTCTATAGGGAACTCTGCCCGTTTTGTTGTTAATTCAGCAAATAAACCTAAATCACTGGGGAGAATGTCGAGATCACATAACTTGTCTACTACATTGCCTGTTGTTAAGATTTGTTGCTGCTTAATTAAATTTTTTGTTTGCGCTAAACTTAACGGGTCAGTAGTTTCGAGGCGTCCTACTTTTTCAGGTGTTTTTAGTGTAAGTTCGCCATAAGTAGTTAACTCACGGATACGCAGTCCACAGTGATTAGCAGCTAGTTTGTAATTTGGAGTGTCAAAGTAGCAATTTTTTTGTGTATAGAAACTTTCGGATGATAATTGATAATATTCAGTAAGACGATTATAATCGTCTCTTGTTAACAAAGTTTTAAATTCAATTTCAGTTTGTTCACTCATAGTATTTCGCTCCTTTTTTTCTTTGTACAAAAAATATTGGGATTCGTCAATCTTTTTGTAAAATAAAATTTAGCGAAAAAAGTTGGTAAAGCTTTTTTAATAATTATGATAGAATGAGAGACGGAGATTTGCTTGGAAATGAGGGATTGTAAATGGGAAAAAATTGGGAAAATATATTAGCACCCTACGAGCAAGCGGTTAATGAGTTAAAGGTTAAATTGCGAGGGATTCGTAAAGAATTTCGTGAAAAGAATGAGCATGTTCCTATCGAATTTGTTACCGGACGTGTCAAACCTGTAGATAGCATTTTAGCTAAAGCAAAGCTACGCAATATTTCTCTTGAAAGATTAGAAAATGAAATGTCCGATATTGCTGGGCTACGAATTATGTGTCAGTTTGTAGAAGACATTTATGAAGTGGTAAAAATTTTACGAAGTCGCAAAGATATGAACGTTATTGTAGAAAGAGATTATATAACAAATAGCAAACAAAGTGGCTATCGTTCCTACCATTTAGTGATTGAGTATCCGGTTCAATTAGTTGATGGGCCACGGAATCTTTTAGTTGAAATTCAAATACGTACATTAGCAATGAACTTTTGGGCAACAATTGAGCATTCATTAAATTATAAATATCAGGGAGATTTTCCTGAAGAAATTAGCAATCGTTTAATTCGGGCTGCAGAAGCGGCCTATCGTTTAGATGAAGAGATGTCAAGTATACGCGAAGAGATCCAAGAAGCTCAACATCTTTTTTCTCATGGCAAAAAAAGCGAGCGCACAGCGGATTATTCAAACGATAAAGCAAGAAGGGAGCAGCGTGATGACTAAAGGAAAAGTAGCAATCATGAGTAATCAACAAGAGTCTTCTTTTGCTGCGAAAGAAAAATTAACAACTCTTTTAAAAGCGGCTGATTATACTATTGACCAAAATGATCCAGAGATTATTATCTCTATTGGAGGAGATGGTACTTTTCTTTCTGCGTTTCATATGTTTGATCATAAATTAAATCATGTTCGCTTTTTGGGAGTGCATACAGGACACTTGGGTTTTTATACAGATTGGCGAGATTTTGAATTAGAGGAGTTGGTCTCTAATTTGTCTAATGATGAACATCCACCAGTTAGTTATCCTTTACTGGATGTTCAAGTAAAGGATCGATACCAAACGCAACCACAGCGTTTTTTAGCATTAAATGAAGCAACAATAAAGCGTGCCACTCGTACTATGGTAGCTGATGTTTATATTAAAGATGAAATATTTGAACGTTTTAGAGGTGATGGTCTTTCAGTTTCCACACCAACAGGTTCAACAGCTTATAATAAGAGCGTGGGGGGCGCTGTTTTACATCCTAGAATTAATGCTTTTCAACTAGCTGAGATAGCTTCTTTGAATAACCGAGTATTTAGAACGCTAGGTTCACCAATCATTATTTCAGATAGCGAATGGTTAACGGTTCACCTGGAGGAAAGTAGTGATTATCTTGTGACGATCGATCGTTTCACTATTCAACATGATGAAATTGAATGGCTCTCTTTTAAGATCGCAGATGAACGAGTACATTTTGCTTCGTATCGACATATGCATTTTTGGCATCGAGTAAAAGATGCCTTTATCGGGGAAATATAAAAATTATGGAATTTTGTTATGTCTATCATAAATATGAGCCACAGCAAGTCAAGTTTTTCTTAAAAGAACAAGGAATTTCAAAAAGGTTGCTTGCAAAAATTAAATTTCAAGGTGGACAAATCTTTGTTAATAACCGAGTAGAAAATGTATTATATGAATTAAAGCCTGAAGATAAGATAAGAGTCATTATTCCTGATGAAGGTAGCCAGGAAACTTTGTTGCCAGATGAGACACCGATTGATATCATCTTTGAAGATGAGCATTTATTAGTGGTTAATAAACCGGCCGGTGTTCCTTCTATACCTGCACAGTATCATCCCAATGGTACGATGGCTAATCGCGTAAAATCTTATTATCAAAAACAAAGCTATAAGGATCAAATCGTACACGTGGTCACTCGGTTGGATCGAGACACTTCAGGACTCATGCTATTTGCCAGACATTGTTTTTCTCATGCTTTGTTGGACAAGCAACTATTTAATAAACAATTGAATAAAAAATATCAGGCAATTATTAGTGGTAATTTAACAAAACTTAACTCTCATGATGTGATAGACTTACCCATTTTGCGAGATCCGTCGTCTATTATTAAGCGACAAACTGGAGCTAGTGGAAAGGCGGCAAAAACAGAGTACTGGCTTAGACAAAAAAATACTACGCACGCCTTAGTTGACGTCTGGCTTCATACAGGAAGAACGCATCAGATACGTGTGCATTTTGCTGCCATAGGATTTCCTTTGGTCAGTGATGAACTATATGGAGGAGCAACATCTTTACCGCTTAAGCGACAAGCTTTGCATTGTAGAGAGCTAAATTTTATTCATCCATTTACGCGAGCAAAGCTTTGTTTTAAACAAAGTCTTCCTTCTGATATGGAAAGAATAATGGAAATAACTGAAACGAGGTGACAAGATTGGATGAAACACAAGAATTAGAAAATCGTTTTGATCAATTAAAGAAAGATTTGAAAGAAAACAACTTGCAAGATTTTCGTGAAAATTTTTTAGAGATGCATGTTTATGAGCAAAGTCAGTTCTATGAAGAACTAGACGAAGATGAACGCTATCTTGTATATACCTATCTGTCACCTAAAGAGTTAGCGAATATGTTTGATGTTCTTGAAGAAGATAATGAAAATATTCAGGACTATCTGAGCGAAATGCGCCCCAATTATGCTAGCGAGATGCTAGCACAGATGTATACAGACAACGCTGTAGATTTATTGAATACACTAGACAAAAAACAAATGGGGAAATATCTGAGTTTAATGAGCCAGGAAGATGCAGCAGAGATCAAAGAATTGTTGCATTATGAAGATGAGACAGCTGGAGCGATTATGACCACTGAATTTGTTTCAATTGTGGCTAATCAAACAGTACGTTCTGCTATGTATGTTTTAAAAAGAGTCGCAAAAACAGCAGAAACGATCTACTATACTTATGTTGTGGATCAAGAAAATCGTTTAGTAGGTGTAATCTCACTTAGAGACCTTATTATAAGGGATGATGACGAGATTATTGTCGATATTTTAAATGAACGAGTGATTTCTGTACACGTAGGTGATGATCAAGAAGATGTTGCTCAAACGTTTCGTGACTATGATTTCTTAGCTTTACCAGTTACAGATTATGAAGATCATCTGTTAGGGATTGTTACAGTGGATGACATTATTGATGTTATTGATGAAGAAGCTACAAGTGATTACTCCGGACTGGCCGGAGTTAATGTAGAAGAAGTCCATGAAAATCCTGCTAAAGCTGCTTTCAAACGTTTACCTTGGTTGATTACTTTGCTTTTTTTAGGCATGGCAACAGCAAGTTTGATTAATCGATATGAAGCACTTGTAAGTCAAGCAAGTATTTTAGCGGCTTTCATTACGCTAATTACTGGAACAGCAGGTAATGCAGGAACTCAGTCGTTAGCGGTGGCTGTTCGTCGTTTAGCTTTTAATGATGATAAAGCGAAAAATTATTTAAAAACGATATTTAGTGAGGTTTTAACTGGTTTAGTTACTGGTATTGTTACGGGGGCGACTATATTTGTCATTGTTTGGGTTTGGAAAGCTAACCCTATATTGGGATTTATCATTGGAATGGCAATGATGTGTGCTATTACAGTTGCAAATTTAGCTGGTAGCTTGATTCCTATGCTCATGGAGAAATTAGGATTTGATCCAGCAGTTGCTAGTGGCCCTTTTATTACTACTTTAAGCGACTTGACCAGTGTTTTGATTTATTTTAATATTGCCAGTTTATTTATGGGCTATTTCATTGGTTAATATAAGAAAACAGTGTCTATCACTATCTATTAAAAAGCTAAAATATTCCTTATTTTTTTAAGTGAACATTTTAGCTTTTTATTTTTAGTTAAGGAGAAAAACTTTCATTGAGTAAAAATTAATCGTTGTTTTCTTCTGGTAAAGAGATGATTTTTGTTCCATGTACTTCGTTAACATTTATTTGTTTTGCGAGTTCTTCAGCATTGTCTACTGTAACACCGCCACCAGGTAAGATAGTAAGGCGTTGGTTAGCGTAGTTCACCAATTTTCTAAGCTGTTCAAGATTTTCATTAATTGCGGTATTCCTTGGTCCTCCATGAGTTAAAATACGATGAATCCCATGTTCACTCAACCAATCGATCGCTTCAAATTGTTGTGTTGTTGGGATTTGGTCAAATGCCATATGAAAAGTTATTTGTAGTCCTTCAGCTGCCTCAATTAAACGGTCTAAAGCTTCTTCGTCTAGCCAGTTATTAGGAGTTAAACAGCCAAAGACAACGCCATCGATCCCCAATTTTTTAGCTTCAATCACATCTGATTCCATGATGCGTAATTCAATATCGTTATAGATAAAGTTGCCGCTGCGTGGACGAATCATTGTCATAATGGGAATTTCTTTTTCACTAGCATAAGCAAGGCTTTCTTCAATGACACCAATGCTTGGTGTAGTACCACCCACATTAAGGTTATCGCAAAGTTCAATGCGATTTGCGCCATTGTTAATAGCTGCTGGTATATAAGTATAATTTTCCGCACAGTATTCTTTTATTAACATATAAATTCTCCTTTATTTTAGGTTCCATCTAGCATTTTAGCATGAAATTGTGCTAAAGTATTGAAGAATGAGGAGAAGTTTATGAAGAAAAAAATACAGCAAAGTCAAGAATTTATTCATACTTATAGTCACTTATTTCAATGTCCTATTTGCCATACAAAGATGCAAGTAAGTCAAAGAAGTTTATATTGTAAGAATCAACATCAATTTGATTTGTCAAAAAAGGGTACCCTTTATTTTTTAAACCATCAAGTCAAAACAGAATACCAAAAAGAAATGTTTGAACATCGTAGAAATATGATTAAAAGTGGCATGTATGAGCCGCTTTTGGAATTTTTGTTCTCTTATTGTGAAAAAGAACAACTTTTGGATGTGGGTTGCGGTGAAGGAAGTTTTCTACAAGAAATTGCTGAGAAAAGTGAAATTCGGCCTAGCGTTGGGTTTGATATTTCTAAGGAAGGGATTTATCTAGCTACTGAAGATCAGCATAACATTTTTTGGTGCATCGCTGATTTAACTAATTTGCCTTTTCGTGAGCAATCTTTTTCCACGATTTTAAATATATTTTCTCCTTCAAATTATGCTGAATTTTCGCGTGTTTTGAAAAAGGGTGGACAAGTGATTAAAGTTGTACCGCAAAGTGGCTATCTACAGGAATTAAGACAATCTTTTTACCCAGAGGATGTCAGTAAACAAAAGTATTCCAATGATCGAGTAGTAGAAAAATTTCAACAAGCTTTTTCTTCTGTTCGATATGAAAGGATTACCTACACTTATGAAGTACCAAAAGAGAAACATAAATCATTATTAGAAATGTCTCCTTTAGAATGGGGTGTTTCCGCTTTTCAAAAAGAGAGGGTAAAACAAAGTCCTATAGGAAAAGTAACGATTGATTTGGACGTGCTCATTGGGAAAAAGGAGTGAAAAATATGAACTTTTTGCTCAAATTTCTTGCATTCATGTGAACACTTTGTTATATTAGATTCAAGTTGCTTTTCATTGGTTTTTATCAGCGTCCTGTTCTGATAAAAGTTAGTGAAAAGAACTTCACTAACGTAATGGCTCGCAGTGCTAGACACCGAGTTATTACGTTTTTTTATTTTGTTTTACTAGAAACTTTTAACTGCTAAAATAGAATAAATGCGTTATTATAATAGTATTATCATTTTGATGTAAAAATAAGAAAAGAGGAATAGTGTTGAACCATGTTGCTTTATTTGAACCATTGATCCCGACAAATACAGGAAATATTTCTAGAACTTGTGCTGCTACCAATACGTCTTTACATTTGATTGAACCTTTGGGTTTTTCAACAGATGATAAACATTTAAAACGGGCTGGCTTAGATTACTGGGATAATGTGGATATTACTTATCATAAAAGTTTAGAGGAATTTTTAGCTTTAGTAGGTGATCAGCCCTTACATTTAATCTCTAAGTTTTCGCACAAAATTTATAGTGAGGAAAATTATGATGATGGACGCGATCACTATTTTCTTTTTGGCAAAGAGACCACTGGATTACCAGAAGAATTTATGCGTGAGAATGAGGAAAAATGTCTGCGTTTGCCTATGAATGATACTCACGTACGCTCACTAAATTTAGCAAATACTGTCGTTACAGTTGTTTATGAAGCTTTACGACAACAAGGGTATCCTAATTTGGAGTTGACCCATCACTATGATAACGACAAGTTAGATTAGACGAACAAAAAGGGGGAAACTGTAAAGTGAAGCTATATTTTACTAGACATGGTAAAACAGAGTGGAATAAGCAACATCGTTTTCAAGGAATGCATGGAGATTCGCCCTTATTATCTTCAAGTTTTGCTCAAATTCAAGCACTTAGCTGTTACTTACAAGACGTCCCGTTTGCGGCTGTCTATGCTAGCCCTTCTAAGCGAGCAAAGCAAACAGCTCAGGGCATTGTTAGTCAGTGGGAACAATCTGTACCTATCTTCTATGATGCTAATTTAAAAGAAATGGGTTATGGCATGTTAGAAAGAAAAAGCATCGATAAAATGCAAGAACAGTATCAAGAAACGTTAACAAATATGCGACATCGTCTAGATCTTTATGATCCGTCTCCTTTTAATGGAGAGACGGTAAGTGCAATGCTTGAACGTATGACTAAGACAATTATTCATGCTTCACATTATCATGACAGCCCTGTACTTTTTGTAGGTCATGGCGCTTCAATGACGGCTGCAATTCAATTTTTAGCAGGAAAGAGCTATGCTGAGTTACGCGAAATGGGCGGGTTAAAAAATAATAGTCTGTCGATTTTAGAAACAAAAGATCAAAAGGAACCTTATGAATTAACATTATGGAACGATGTTAGTTTTCTTCCTTCTTTACAAGAACTCAAATGAGAATTTAACGATATAAAATCAATAGGGTAGTTTATGAATATCTTAAGCTATGTCCTGAAATTAAATTCAGGACATAAAACAAGGCAACCTATGCCCTGAAGATCATCTCAGTACATAGCTTTAGTAAAGTTATGTACTGAAAACTAAAATTTAGCTCAAAAAATGGTTAACTTATGTCCTGAAATCCAATTCAGGACACAGGTCTTCTTTATTCAGGCTTGTAGCAGGAATAATAAGCTCACTTTGTAAGCTAATGTGATATTTATGTTTATACGTGAAAGGAGCGTCATATCCGTTGCCAGAAGAATGGTATATTATCGGTAAAATTGCGGCGGTTTTTTTTAGAAATCCTAATAATTTTTATAAAGTACTCTTAGTTAAAATCTCGGAAACCAATATGGATTATAACGACAAAGAAATTGTTGTTACAGGTAGTTTTGGTGATATCCAAGAGGAAGAATTGTACCGTTTTTTTGGAGAACCTGTAGTGCATCCGAAATACGGCGAACAATTTAAAGCTAGGGCTTATCAAAAAGAGCAACCAACTTCAGAAAACGGTCTCATCCATTATCTTTCAAGTGATACCTTTCCTGGTATTGGGCAAAAAACGGCCGAAAAAATTGTTGACCTGTTGGGTGAAGGTGCTATCGATAAAATCTTGGATGAGCCAACAGTACTAGAACAGATTTCTGGATTAAATAAAAAAAAGCGTGAGATGTTAGTAGATACAATACGTTTAAATTACGGCATGGACAAAGCGATTGTGGGTTTAAATCGGTACGGATTTGGAAGTCAATTAGCATTTGCTATTTACCAGACTTATAAAAACGAAACTTTAGAGATCATCGAAGAAAATCCTTATCAATTGGTGGAAGATATTGATGGGATTGGTTTTAAAAAGGCTGACAATATCGCTGAGCAATTGGGAATTGATGCTACTTCAGATAAAAGGATCCGTGCCGCTATCTTGCATCAAATCTTGCAGCAATCAATGGAAACGGGAGATACCTATATTGCAGCTAAAGAGTTATTGGAACAGGTCTTACAAATATTAGAAAATAGCCGTCCTGTAGAAATTGCCCCAGAAAAAGTTGCTAACGGGGTCATCGAATTAGTAGAAGAAGGAAAAATCCAACAAGAAGAAACCAATTTATTTGAAAATAGTCTTTATTTTGCTGAATGGGGAATAGCTTCAAGCATCCAACGATTGCTGCAACAAAAAAAAGAAATCAGTTACTCCCAAAATAAGTTGAATAAAAGTCTACGCAAGTTGGAAAAACGATTGGATATTGTCTACGGCACTTCACAAGAAGAAGCAATAAAAAAAGCGATACAATCTCCATTATTTCTACTAACTGGTGGGCCTGGCACTGGAAAAACCACTGTTATCGATGGTATTGTTCAATTATTTGCCGAATTAAACGATATCTCTTTAGACCCGAGTCAATATTCAGAAGAAACTTTTCCTGTATTATTAGCAGCTCCCACAGGTCGTGCTGCTAAACGTATGAATGAAACAACAGGGCTCCCTAGTAGTACTATTCATCGTTTGCTAGGTTTAAATGGACGAGAAAATAAGGCGAAAAATACAGCTCCCAAAGAGCTTGAGGGGGGGCTTTTAATTGTTGATGAAATGTCTATGGTAGATACTTGGTTAGCTAATACTTTGTTTAAAGCGATCCCTGATAATATGCAAGTCATTTTTGTCGGCGATAAGGACCAGCTTCCTTCCGTAGGCCCTGGACAAATCTTACATGATTTATTGTGTATCTCAGAAATTCCTCACAAAGAATTAACTGAAATCTATCGACAAGAGGATGGCTCCAGTATCATTTCATTGGCTCATGAAATAAAGAATGGCGCGTTACCCGAGGACTTTACGCAAAATCAAATAGATCGGTCGTATTTTGCTTGCCAAGCTCAACAAATTGAGCCTTTAATCTCTAAGGTAGCTATAAAAGCTAAACAAAGAGGCTTTACTCCGCAGGATATCCAAGTTTTAGCCCCTATGTATAAAGGACCCGCTGGTATTCATGCGTTAAATAAAATGATGCAAGAAATTTTCAATTCAAATGCTGATCAGACAAAAAAGGAAGTCTCATTTAATAATGTTGTTTATCGGATTGGTGATAAGGTCCTTCAATTAGTTAACGCGCCTGAAGATAATGTATTTAATGGAGATATGGGAGAAATTACAGGTATTATTTATGCTAAGGACTCAGAGGAAAAAGTGGACGAACTCGTTATTGCCTTTGATGCGAATGAAGTGAGATATAAACGCAATGAATGGAATAAGATCACTTTGTCTTATTGTTGTTCAATTCATAAGGCACAAGGCAATGAATTTAAAATGGTTATTTTGCCAATGGTTCACCAATATTCGCGAATGCTTCAACGCAATTTATTGTATACAGCTGTAACTAGAAGTAAAGAAATGCTGATTTTAATAGGAGA
The DNA here is from genome assembly GCF_000423785.1 of Tetragenococcus muriaticus DSM 15685. Taxonomy (GTDB): domain Bacteria; phylum Bacillota; class Bacilli; order Lactobacillales; family Enterococcaceae; genus Tetragenococcus; species Tetragenococcus muriaticus. The sequence continues at coordinate 45,086 of NZ_AUIQ01000003.1, forward strand.
ATTATCTGCCTACAGAAAATGTGTGGAGCAGGTGTCTACTTTACGATTGACAGCGCTCAAAGAAAGAATCAGTGGGATTGATTCGATTTCTCAAGCTATGAGACTAAAAATTTCATCTTATGAAGAGGCACAGGAAGAAGCTCCATTTGAAAAGGAACAAACCCCTGTCAAAAGTAATAGGCCAAAACCGAACTTGGATTTGGCTAAAGATGAGACAATGGACTTGTTTGCACAAGAAACGAGCAACTCTTTTGAGGAGATGCAACTAACACAGGAACGAATACAAGACAATGAAATTGATCCAATGATTGGTATGGGAGAGTTAACCCCTTATGATTTTCAAATGTCATAAAAATAATAGACATTTCTTGCTAATAAGCACATAAGAATAAAAAAACAGGGGGGTTAATTTATTTTAAGCACGCTAGTTTCTAATTACTCAGACGCCCTTTTACTAAAAAAAGACAAAAAAATAGAATCCGATGAGAATGAGATTTTTCGAAAAACTTTTTCAAAATTCTTAGATCATCTTTTAACATAAAGTTGAAGGTTCGTATGTCCACTTCAATTTTATGCTCATACACTCATCGGATTCTTATTCAATTAGTAAGGAGTAACTCAAATTCCCACTTCCTTTTTCGTTCATTTAAGATCACAACAATTCTTTTCACGTAGTACCTTTGTCGACTACTTTACTGGGAATTCTTATGTCTCCTTACACTTATTTTATACCATATTTTTCAGCGAAAAGCAAGCGTTTTCAAACGAAAGTTTTGCTTTTTTGGGAAATTAGTTACTTTTATTAAAATTTTTGTTATACTTTTATCGTCAAGAGGAGAATAGTTATGAAATAGTATTATTTATTGGTTTTTCTATTATACCCCAATTCTTCAGTTTGCTTTGCAGTTAGTCACTTGTGGGGAAGTTACCTGTAGCAGTAAAAAAGAAAAACAAAATGTAGTACCAATCAAAGCGCGCTCAAAAAAGTTTCTTTGTACTTGAAGATAAATGAAATCAGTAGGCGTCCTTTTTTATCTATAAGTAACTATCTTATTCTTGTTGTTTTAAACATTTGCAGTTCATCAACCATCCTGCGTAATCAAAACTTGGAGAAAGAAGGATTTATATGACAAATAATAGGGTAAGAGTTGTTACCGTTAATGCAATCATTGTGGCACTATATGTAGCTTTAAGCTTTGTTTCTCCTTTATCTTCTGGAGCGATTCAATTTCGTTTATCAGAAAGTTTAAATCATCTCGTGGTATTTAACAGAAAAATGCTATGGGGGGTTTTTGGCGGAGTTATTGTTTTTAACCTTTTATTTGGTGAAGGTCCCTTAGATGTTATTTTTGGAGGAGCGCAAACGCTGTTGGCTTTATTATTAACTGCTGTATTGGAAAAGAAAATCCCCAACATCAAAGCACGTTTGGTTTTAAACACTTTGTTCTTTACTTTCAGTATGTTTTTAATTGCTTTAATGCTTATATTGACTGCCGAATTGCCTTTTTGGTTCACTTATTTAACAACAGCTTTAAGCGAATTGATTATTATGAGCATTTCAGCGCCAGTCATGTATTTTATCAATGAAAAATTACATTTTGCCAAACAAGTATAAATAAAAGGAAGCTGGGAACAAGTCATCCAGCTTCCTTTTATTTATCATTTATTAAATTTTCGATTTCTACCACTTTAAAGTCTTTGTTTTCTAAGCGACTAATGATGGTGTCTAAGGTTTGTTTTGACGTATTTGATGCCAAGGTGATCAACGTACGACGAATAAATTCATCTTTGTCGATGTCGAGAGTGATACAACTTGCGATGTTGCTATATTTTGAAATAATTTTTGTTATGTTAGCTAGGTCGCCTTGTTTACCAGTAGAAGCAATCGTAAGAACGTAGCTTCCTTTATCAACATTCCAAGATTGAGAAAGCATATTTAATAAGGAACTATGGGTCAGTATTCCGTAAAAATAGTTGTCTTCATCAAGAACAGCGATATAAGGCAATTCTTTGATAGTAAAAAAGACTTGGAAAAAAGAAGAATTTACATGAATAAACTTTGTGGCGTTTTTTAACAAATGAGTTACCGGTAAATTCATGTCACCTTCATTGGCTTGATGACGATAAATGTGCATTTTATAGATGTTTCCTAGAAAAGTCTGATTGCTTTCATCCAGTATAGGGATGCAACGAAAACCTGAGCTTTCTAGAATTTGTAATGCTTCTTTTAAAGTATTGCTTTCTGTTACAGTGGTTAAATCTTGTTTTTTATGTACCATTGTTTTTAATAACATATAAACACTCTCCTTGCTTTTCCTTTATTTTTTACTATGATACCATAAAACTATGAGAAATTTAGTTATTTTTTCTTGCTATTTACTGAATTGACACTTTAAAGAATTCGTGCTAATGTAAGCATGTTTCAGAACGCAGAGACATTCTAGGAGGTAGCAAGTATGAGCGGAAAAAAAACAGTACTTGCTTGTTCAATATGCGGTTCACGTAATTATACAAAAACAACGAGTCGAGGAAAAGACCAGCAACGTTTAACAGCTAATAAGTTTTGCAGATATTGTAATAAGCATACTTTACATAAGGAAACTAAATGATCATCGCTTTAAGGAGGATATAGATGAAGTTTATACGTAGCGTAAAAGATGAAATGAAAAAAGTCACTTGGCCAACAGGAAAACAATTACGTAAGGATACGCTTGTAGTCATTGAGATGGCTTTGATTTTTACCGTTATTTTTTATATTATGGATACAGGTATTCAAACAGTTTTTACTTGGATATTACAGTAAAACTTCAATAGTTTTACATGCCAAGCACTAGCGAAACCTTAAGAAGGATGCTATAATGTACTAGGAGAAAAACTTCGAGGAGGACTTGAGGTTTTTTTATTTTACAAGAGTAAAAGGAGCCGAAAAAATGGAATCTTTTGAAAAAGGATGGTATGTACTTCATACGTATTCTGGTTACGAAAACAGAGTGAAGATTAACCTAGAAACACGCAGACAAAGTATGCAAATGGAGAATTATATTTTTCGCGTAGTTGTCCCTGAGGAAACAGAAAAAGAAGTGAAAAACGGGAAAGAAAAGGAAGTCGTTCATAAAACATTTCCTGGTTATGTGCTAGTAGAAATGGTAATGACTGATGAGTCTTGGTATATTGTAAGAAACACTCCTGGAGTCACGGGATTTGTCGGATCGCATGGAGCAGGAAGTAAACCAGCGCCACTACTTCCAGAAGAAATCAATTCCATTTTGCATTCGTTAGGGATGAGTACAAGAACTGTAGAGTTAAAAGTTGAAAATGGAGAAACAGTAAAGATTGTTGAGGGAGCTTTTTCTGGATTGGAAGGGCAAGTTTCAGAAATTGATGAAGAAAAACAAAAATTAAAAGTAAATATTGATATGTTTGGTCGTGAAACGAGCACGGAACTTGATTTTGACCAGGTCGATAAAATAGATGAAAACATATAAAAAAACAGCACCGTTAATGCGGTGCTGTTTTTTTATTCCCATAGAAATTGGGCAATTTGTTTATTTACCTGGTTATTTTCATGAAGCATACTGTGTTGAGCGTCTTGTCCATTTACAATGGAATAGTCGACCTCAAATTCATTAGCTTTTAACAAAGAATAGACAGCTAGAGCACTTGTAAGAGGGACCGTACCATCGGAGAAGTCTGATTCACTTAATTGACCTGCGATTAATAGCAGAGTGGTATCTTGTGAAACTTGAGGTGTTAATTCTTCGAAGTCTTGGTATCTTTCAGAAAGATTATCTGGTCCATTCTCTAATAAATCATCCAGTGATTGATGGTCGCTTGTATTAATAAAGCCATTAAAAGGAGCCCCTAGACCAATAAATTTTTCAACTTCTGGAAGTGCTTCTTCTTGTCCGTAGGTTCCCATATATCTGTAGGAGCTAACTCCGCCCATCGAATGACCGACTAAGTTTACTTGATCAAGCTGGTAACTATCTTCTAGAAAACTTAACACGTTTTTAATCCACTCCGTTTGATTCCATTCGTTGTTGATATTGTCTTCAAAAATGATTTGAACGATAGGGTTTGTACGCTCACCGGTTAATTCACCTTGGGTATCAAGCGAACCATCTGGATAGACAGTGACTGTCATTTCACGCTCAGCCATATTTTCTTCCTCCATATATTGAATCATTGATCGAAAGGAGTTAACAGTTCCTTGGTAACCATGAACAAATAACGTAGGCTTTGTGGACTTTTCTACGGCTGCGTCAGATCGTTGTGAAGCTTTAACATCTTCATCAGCTTGAGTCGCATTTCGCGACTGATTAGATTGATTGCTATGTTGAGTTTCTGTATTATTTGAACCTTGGCACCCCACTAAAAACAAAATGAATAATAAGCCAAGGGGGAATAAAAATTTTTTCATTTTCGTACTCCTTTAGAGTGATCCTTGTCATATTATAATATTCTACTAGAAAAAAGCAAAATAATAAGAACGATTATTTGAAAAAATTAAGGAAAACTCTTGCAATAGAAGCTAATTTTGCTATAATATTGTGAGTGTGCAATATGTAAATATTGTTGCATAGTTAAGCGTGGGAGGAGAAATTTTGCTCTCCAATTAACCACATCACGGACTTAAGGAGGTATGTCTCGTGGCAAAAAAAGTAGAAAATATTGTCAAATTACAAATTCCTGCAGGTAAAGCAACGCCAGCTCCACCCGTAGGTCCGGCTTTGGGACAAGCAGGTATTAATATTATGGGATTTACCAAGGAATTTAATGCTCGTACAGCTGATCAAGCGGGTATGATTATCCCTGTGGTAATTACTGTATACGAAGATCGTTCATTTACTTTTGTTACTAAAACACCACCAGCTCCTGTATTGTTAAAATCAGCTGCGAATTTGGATAAGGGTTCAGGCGAACCTAATAAAAATAAAGTGGCTAAAGTAACGAGTGATCAAATCAGAGAAATCGCTGAAACAAAAATGGAAGACCTAAACGCAGCTGACGTTGAATCTGCTATGCGCATGGTTGAAGGAACTGCACGAAGCATGGGGATTTCCATCGAAGGATAAATCACTCTCCCTTAAAGTAGCTTCTCAGTCAGCTCTATATTGAAAGGTATAGAACACGTGGGAGGTTTTACCGTTATAACCACAATAAGGAGGAAACATATATAATGGCTAAAAAAAGCAGAAAAATGCAAGAAGCATTAGAAAAAGTGGATACATCAAAAGCTTATTCAGTTGAGGATGCTGTTGCATTAGCAAAAGAAACAAGTATTGCAAATTTTGACGCAACTCTTGAAGTTGCTTATCGTTTAAATGTTGATCCAAAAAAAGCAGACCAACAAATACGAGGAGCTGTTGTTTTGCCTAATGGCACCGGAAAAACGCAAACTGTTTTAGTGTTTGCTAAAGGTGATAAAGCCCAAGAAGCTGAGGCAGCTGGTGCCGATTATGTAGGTGAAGGTGAGTTAGCTGATCGCATTCAACAAGGTTGGTTTGATTTTGATGTAGTCATTGCAACGCCAGATATGATGGCACAAGTTGGTAAATTAGGACGTGTTTTAGGACCTAAAGGTTTAATGCCTAATCCTAAAACTGGCACAGTTACAATGGACGTGGCAAAAGCTGTCGAGGAAGTTAAAGCTGGTCGAGTAACTTACCGTGTTGATCAAAATGGTAATATACATGCACCAATTGGTAAAGTCTCTTTTGACGACAACCAATTAATAGAAAACTTCAAAACGGTTCAAGACGTTATTGAAAAAGCTAAACCATCAGCGGCTAAGGGCACTTACATGAAAAATATTACTATAACTCCAACTTTTGGCCCTGGTATTCATGTAGATCCAGCTTCATTTTAAGAATTGAAAAAAAGATTGACGTAAACACCTTTTCTATGATAAGGTGTTTGACGTTAATGATTAAGTGTACCGAAGACAGTAGGTGACTCAAGTCGTAAATCCTACCGAGGACTTTTATTGATAAGTATCAATAGACCCTCTATGTCTGCGGTGACATAGAGTTTTTTTATTGTAAAAAACTCTCGCAGTAAAATTAGGAGGTGAAAAAAGATGAGTGAAGCAGCTATTGCAAAGAAAGCAGAAATCGTTACAGAAGTAGCGAAACAATTTAATGCAGCTGAATCAGTTGTGTTTGTTGATTACCGTGGATTGACGGTGGACGAAGATACTCGTTTACGTAAACAATTACGTGATGCCAATGTTGAAATGCACGTAATAAAAAATTCTATTCTTGTTCGGGCAGCTAAAGAAGCTGGTTTAGAAGGTTTAGAAGAAGTTTTTGTAGGCCCTACTGCTGTTGCCTTTAGTAATGATGATGTGGTTGCTCCGGCGAAAATTATTAATGATTTTTCAAAAGAAGCGAGCGCACTAGAAATTAAAGGTGGTGTAGTTGAAGATAGAGTTGCTACATTGGATGAAGTTATAGATTTGGCAAAACTACCAAATCGCGATGGACTACTATCTATGTTGCTATCTGTCTTACAAGCTCCTGTACGCAATGTGGCTTACGGACTTAACGCAGTTATTGAAAAAAGTAACGACGAAGATGCTGCTTAATTGCAGTTAAAAAATTATTGAATATAATGGAGGAAAATAAAATGGCATTAAATGTTGAAAACATTGTCGAAGAACTAAAAGGTGCGACAATTTTAGAATTAAATGATTTAGTTAAGGCTATTGAAGATGAGTTTGGTGTATCTGCTTCAGCGCCAGTTGCTGCTGCAGCTCCAAGTGAAGCTGAAGAAGCTGAAGAACAAACTGAATTTACTGTAGAACTTAGCGATGCTGGTGACCAAAAAGTGAAAGTCATTAAAGCTATCCGTGAAGCAACTGGTTTAGGCTTGAAAGAAGCAAAAGCTGTTGCTGACGGTGCTCCTTCTCCGGTTAAAGAAAATGTATCTAAAGAAGAAGCTGACAGTTTGAAATCTGCTTTAGAAGATGCTGGTGCTAGCGTAGAATTGAAGTAATTTGGTTAATGATAAAGAAGCTAGGAAGTCTAAATATTAGATTTCCTAGCTTCTTTTTTGTAGTTATTTAAGAAGGTGAATTCTATAAAAATAAAGAAAAGTTGAGGAATATATTTTTCCATTTTTTCATAAGATGGTGTAAGATAACTATTGAAAGTATAAAATACCTGGAGGAGTTATTGATGAAAATTGCAGTTGTAGCCGCAAGTGGTAGAGCGGGAAAATTAATAACAAATGAAGCTGTTAAGCGTAACCATGAAGTTACTGCTATTGTACGTCATAAAAATCAAACGGAAGCTTCTTATGTTTTACAAAAGGATCTTTATGATTTGACGTATCAAGATTTGAAAGAATTTGATATTGTGGTTGATGCTTTTGGCGTTTGGAACCCTTCAGATATGGATTTACATGATTCTTCATTAATGCACTTAGCAGATTGTTTAAGTGGTACAAGTACAAAACTATTTGTGGTTGGGGGTGCAGGTAGTTTATACATTGATTCCGAACATGTAAAACAGTTAAAGGATACTCCAGAGTTCCCAGAAGAGGCAAAACCTGTTGCTGAGGGAATGGTAAAAGCTTTGGATCATTTGAAAGAGCGTGGAGATGCGCAATGGGTATACGTCAGTCCTGCAGCAAGTTTTATAGCTGATGGAGTAAAAACGGAAGATTATACAATTACAGATAATGAATATGTAGAAAATAAAGCAGGCGAAAGTAAAATTAGTTATCAAGATTACGCACTTGCCTTTGTAGATGCTGTGGAAGCAGACAAATATAACCAAGTACAAATATCAATTTATCAAAACGCATAGTGTGAAATAGTATTAGAGAAGAAGAATAGAGCTGTGACATAAGTAAAAATATCCGAATTATAGAAAGACGGTCTCTGCGATTTAGCAGTCGTCGCAAATTTGTAACGATGGTCAAACCTCAATACATATCGTTCGGATACTTGATTACTCAAAGAACTTATGCCCCAGCTCTATTCTTTGTAGTAAAATGCGATGTGAATTTTTCGTGGTAATTTCACTTTTGTTGACTATACAATTTATTGTCATACATTTTAAAGAATGGATAATAAATGAGAATCGATATGCCAAGATTAATAATAGCGATGAATACTCCACGGAAATCGCCACCTGTTCCTAAAAAAGCTCCTGTTCCTACAGGAGAAATCCAAGGAATTCCAGAAATAATTTTATTGACAAAACCTACTGAAGCAGCAAAATAAGATATTGTGACATTAATAATAGGAGCTAATATAAATGGGATCATTAAATATGGATTATAAACAATAGGCGCCCCAAAGATCACAGGCTCATTAATATTAAAAAGACCTGGTAAAATAGCAGCTCTTCCTAATACTTTTAATTGATCTGATTTTGCATTAAAGACCATTAATAAAACCAGCCCTAATGTACTACCAGCACCCCCAAGGAAAATATACATGTTAACAAAATCGCCAGCAAAGATGTTTTCCGCTCCATTAATATTTTCGGTCAAAGCTACTAATAAAATAGGATTGATAAAACTGTTTTTAATAATCGCAGTTCCATGAACGCCTACTATCCATAGTAAGTGGATAAGTAACATAATAATTACTATTCCTAACCAAGATCCTGTTAACCCTTTTACGAACTCGAAAGGTTCCGTTAAAATGGCATGTAAATCTGTGTGGAAAAACGCTAAAACTCCGTTGATAACAACCATTGTAATTGCGATAAAAATAGCTGGAATTAAAGAAGCAAATGCTTTACTAACCCCATCTGGAACCCCTTTAGGCATATGAATCGTCACATTTTTCACTATACAATATCGGTAGATTTGCACGGCTAAAATCGACGTTATAATACCAATGAAAATGCCCACACCACTAAAACGTGTCACCCAACTATCTAGAGCTACGCCGTTATAGATCATCGAGCCTTCAGCGCTGTCTTGTAGTAGTTGTGCTTGGCCATTTTGTATGTCTACTTGAATGATCGTTAATAAAAAAGCAAATAGTCCTAAAATGGCTCCGACAAAACTGCTCATTTGTTTTTCGGATTCTTTTCGATAGCTTTCGGTCAAATAAAAAGCAGTAGCTAAAGCATAAAAAATGGCAATTGAGTCAATTGACATTGTTGTAACTATACTATAAAGCGGGGATAACTTTAATATAGTTTGCTCAAAAAAAGGTGCCAATGGTGGAATAATATCTGGTAAATTATTAATAATTAAAAAAATCGATCCAACGATCGTAAAAGGAACAGTTACGATCCCAGCTTGCATAATTGCTTGTACTACTCGCAAATTCGCTAGCCGGTTTAAAGGAGGCATAAGTTTATTTTCTAGAAAGTTAAATACGGCATTCATTTTCTTCATCTTCTTTCTAAAGGAATCTTATTAGTTTGAATGAGTTTTTGATACCAGAAGAAACTGTCTTTTTTATATCGTTTCAATTGTTTCAACTCTTTTTCTGTGCGATCCACGTAAATAAAGCCATAGCGCTTGCTAATACCTTCATGCACACTGATTAGATCAATAGCAGACCATGGGCTATACCCAAATAAATCAACTCCAGATTGAATGGCATTTAAGCATTGTTCAAGATGTTGTGATAGATAATCGATACGATAGTCGTCATGAATTTTTCCATTCTCTGTTAGTTGATCTTTTGCGCCTAAGCCATTTTCAGTAATAATGATAGGTAAATGATAGCGATCATATAATGTTTGTAAAGTGGTTTTTAATCCCTCAGGATCAATTGTCCAATTAAATTGGTTCTTTTTAAGGTGAGGGTTGGTGACCCCTTTATAAAATCCCCAGTCCATAATATCTTCACTTTGTTGGTCGTTAATTCCTTCGCTCATCTTATTTTTATCCGTTGGCTTTTCCACAGTCATTGTTGTATAAAAGTTCATAGCGACAAAATCAGGAAAATTTTCTTTCATTAAGGCTTCATCTTCAGCTGCAAAGGTAATAGAGATATCCTTTTGTTTTAGGTAATCTTTAAAAACAGTATTGTAGCGACCAAAACAAGAAAAATCGAGATAAGCCCAGTTTCTTACACTATTAAAATATAGCGCTGCTTGATTATCCAATGGTTTACTTGTGGCTGGATAAACGAGTGAAATATTAGGGACTGGACCAATTTGGCCATTTTCTACTAATTCATGACAAAGCTTAAAAGCGTACTTTTCTGCTATCATCAAGTGGTGAAACTGCTGATATTTTTCTTGAAGTGGAATTTGTTTTCCTAAAATTTTTTGATCAACCAGTAACATTACATTAGGTTCGTTAATTGTTAGCCAATATTTTACTTGGTTACCATAAGCTTTAAATACTGTTTTAGCGTAGTTTTTAAAGGCAGTTATGGTTTCACGATTGGACCAACCTCCAATATCTTCTAAAGCTTGAGGAAGATCAAAGTGATTAAGTGTAATCATTGGTTGAATATTATAACGTAAACATTCATCGATCACTTTCTGGTAGTGATCAATTCCAGATTGGTTGACTGCTCCGCTACCTAAAGGAAAAATCCGTGCCCAAGAAATAGAAAAACGAAAAATTTCTACACCTAATTCTGCCAGCAGTTTGATATCTTTCTTGTAATGGTGATAATGATCGCTTGCGATGGTAAAATCAGCAATTTCATGATTATCGCGAGGTCTAGTATCTTGTACAGTTAGCCCTTTACCATCACTTTTATAAGCACCTTCTGTTTGATGAGCGCTAATAGAAGCTCCCCATAGAAAATTTTTTGGAAATTTATATGACATTATCATTCTCCTTTGTGAAAATTGACATTCATTCTTAAGTATACTAATTTTTAAGAACAAATTCGAGTATGTTTGCTTAAAAACTTACATTCAATTTGTTCGGTAAAGATTTAAAAAAGATCCAAAGGGATTTTCTCAAATTGTAGTATTTTTAAGAGAAATTGCGTATAATAGAAGGCAGTGAATTTTGAAAAGAGGTGGCTCATTTGGTTTATCAAGCACTCTACCGTGTGTGGCGTTCCCAACGATTTGATGACGTTATTGGTCAGCAAGCTATTACGCAAACTTTAAAAAACGCGATCATGCAAAGTCAAATTTCTCATGCTTATTTATTTACGGGCCCACGAGGTACAGGGAAAACCAGTGCCGCAAAAATTCTTGCTAAAGCTGTCAATTGTCCGAACAGCAAAGATGGGGAACCTTGCAATGAGTGTGAAATATGTCGCTCAATTACAGAAGGAACTCAAGAAGATGTCATTGAAATAGATGCTGCTAGCAACAATGGTGTCGAAGAGATCCGCCTAATTCGTGAACGAGCAAACTACGCTCCCACACAAGCTCAATATAAGGTATATATTATCGATGAGGTCCATATGTTATCGACTGGTGCTTTTAACGCCTTATTAAAGACCTTGGAAGAACCTAAAAAAAATGTGATTTTTATCCTAGCTACTACAGAACCTCATAAAATACCAGCGACGATTATTTCTAGAACGCAACGTTTTGATTTTAAACGGATTGCTACTAGTGATATTGTGGAGCATTTAGCTTATGTTTTAGAAAAAAGTAACATTGAGTATTCTAAAGAGGCTTTAAATGTGATTGCACAAGCTGCTGAAGGCGGAATGCGCGATGGATTAAGTATTTTAGATCAAGCTATTTCTTTTAGTAACGGGACAATTACTTTGGAAAATGCCTTAGAAGTGACTGGCAGTCTGACTTATGACATGATGGATCGTTTTATTGTTGCTTGTAAACAAGAAGAACCTGCTACATGCTTGCAACTATTAGATGAAATGCTGACTTCAGGTAAAGAACCTAGACGGTTGTTAGAGAACTTGTTGGTCTATTGCCGCGATTTATTAATCTATCAAAAAGCGCCACAGTTACTAGCTGAAAAAGCCCAGCATTTGACAGAAACATTTAAACAGTCAGCTAAAGAAATTTCTGCTGAGCAGATATATGCTTTTATAGATGTATTAAATGAAGCACAAAATGAAATTCGTTTTTCTACAAATCCTAGAATTTATCTAGAAGTTGCTGTGGTGAAACTAGCGGGCAAAGGTTTATCTGAAGAAACAGTAACCGCTAATCAGACTGTAGCTGATAGCCAAGAAGTAACTCAGTTAAAAGAACAAATAACTGAGTTACAAAAAGAAGTAACTCAGTTGAAAGAACAAATTGGACAACCTCAAACACAGACACAGCCGGCACAAAATAAAGAAAAAAAAGCAACAAATACGCATTATCGTTTACCGAAAAAACGTGTATTTCAAGTTTTGAAAGAAGCAACTAAAAAAGAGCTGACAAGTGTGAAAGAAATTTGGGGAGATCTTTTAGCGAGCTTAAGTGTCACGCAAAAAGCGATGTTAAGTGCCAGTCATCCCAAAGCGGCTAGTCCGAATGGTTTAGTCATTGCTTTTGATTATGAAATTATTTGCAAAAAAGCAGCCAATGATCAGGAATTTATTGCCGCTGTACAAAATAATATTAGCCGGATGATTTCTGGCTATAAACCAGATTTGGTCTATATTACAGAGGAAAGTTGGCCGATTTTAAGACAAGAGTTTCTTTCTGGCCAAGAAGAAACTGTGAACGAAAGTGAACTTACGGAAAATGAGACGGAAGGAACTGAAGAGACTGAAGCGAAAGAAGAAGGTTTAGTTGTTTCCAAAGCACAAGATTTATTTGGTGAGTTAATAACAGTTAAAGAAGATTAAAAAGAAATGAGGGTCTACTATGAAAGGCATGGGAAACATGCAAGGTATGATGAAACAAGTACAAAAAATGCAAAAAGACATGGAAAAAGAACAAGAAGAACTAAATAAAAAGGAATTTATTGGGAAAGCAGCTAATGATTATGTACAAGTAACTGGAACCGGGGATCGAACTATTACAGATGTGCAGATTAAAGAAGAAGTCATTGATCCAGAAGATCCTGAAATGCTACAAGATCTTGTAGTTACAGCTGTTAATGACTGTTTAGGAAATATTGAAAAAGAAACACAAGAAACAATGGGGAAATATACCAAAAATATCCCAGGGATGTAATGAATACACTTTTCTGGGTAATGAATAAAGGGGTCTTGATTCGTGCAGTATCCAGAACCGATTGCTCGTTTGATTGCAAGTTATATGAATTTACCTGGTATTGGTCAAAAAACGGCCACACGATTAGCTTTTTACACAATTGATATGAAAGATGAAACGGTAAATGATTTTGCTAAATCGTTATTAAGTGTCAAACGAGATTTGACATATTGTAGTGTCTGTGGAAATATCACTGAAGATGATCCTTGTGAGATATGTGCCGATACTTCGCGAGATCGTTCAGTTATCTTAGTAGTAGAAGAACCTAAAGATGTAATGGCATTAGAAAAAATGAAAGAATATCAGGGATTGTATCACGTGTTACATGGTGTTCTTTCCCCTATGGAGGGAACAGGTCCTGAAGATATCAATATCCCGAGCTTAATTAAACGTTTAGAAAATGAAGAAGCTGGGGAAGTTATTATTGCGACAAATGCTTCCACAGAAGGTGAAGCTACGGCAATGTATATTTCTCGTTTGATCAAACCAGCAGGTATTAAAGTTACACGGTTGGCTCATGGCTTGTCTGTTGGAAGTGATATCGAATATGCTGATGAAATTACCTTATCAAAAGCAGTAGAAGGCAGAACGGAAATATGATAAAAATTGAGAGTAAAAGGAGAAAAGTAAGGTGGCTGGACTATTCATAACGATTGAGGGACCAGATGGAGCTGGTAAGACAAGTGTGGTCAATGAATTGTACCCACGCTTACAACGGGCTTCAGATGAAGAAGTTATTAAGACAAGAGAACCTGGTGGAGGGAAAATAGCAGAAAAAATCCGTGCACTTATCTTAGATCCACTTTATGAAGAAATGGATGCTCGTACCGAAGCACTGCTTTATGCAGCAGCGCGCAGACAACATCTAACCGATGTCATTGTACCTGCCTTATATGAAGAAAAAATTGTTTTATGTGATCGTTTCGTGGATAGCTCGGTGGCTTACCAAGGAGCTGGACGACGTATTGGAGAAAAAGAGGTTGCACAAGTCAATCAATTTGCTACCGAAGGGTTAACCCCAGATTTTACTCTTTATTTAGATGTCGATTCAGATACAGGCTTAAATAGAATTCAACGTTCTCGAGGGTACCAAGTTGACCGATTAGAGCTAGAAGGGTTAGAATTTCATCAAAGGGTGCGACACGCTTATTTAAAAATTGCTGAGCAAGAATCTGCTCGGGTACATAAAATCGATGCAAGAACAGATTTGCAAGATGTGGTTGAGCAATGTTTTGCAGCACTTGTAGCAGCTTATCCAAATTATTTTAAGGAGATGGTAGAATGAAATTAGTGTTAGCTATTGTTCAAGATAAAGACAGTAACCGTTTAGCCAATGAGTTTATTGAAGCCAATATTCGTGCAACGAAATTGTCATCTACGGGTGGATTTTTGAAGGCAGGAAATAGCACCTTTATTATCGGTGTAGAAGATGAAAGAGTAGAAAAAACATTGGACTTGATTAAGAAAAATTGTCAATCAAGAAAACAATATGTGTCTACTTCGCCGATGACGTTAAATGTCTCTTTGGAAGGACAGGTTCCTTATCCAGTAGAGGTTGAAGTAGGCGGGGCTACAGTATTTGTTTTGCCGATCGAAAAATTTCAACAGTACTAAATAGGATAAGAAAGTAAGGAGCGACTTCGATGGGAGCAGAAAATTTTTTAGCCCAAAGTCAGCCTCTTGTTTATGAGCAGATGAAAAGAAATGTAGAGCATGAGCATTTGGCTCATGCTTATATTTTTGAAGGCGATAATGGAGGCGGTAAACATGAGATGGCTTTGTGGTTAGCCAAACGTTTATTATGTTTAAACGTCATAGAAAATAACCCATGTGAACAATGTTTGAACTGTACTCGGATTAACGAAGGAGAACATCCCAATGTTCAATTGATTGCACCAGAAGGCCAATGGATAAAAGTTCATCAAATTCGCCAACTCCAAGCAGAGCTTTCTAAGAGTAGTTTTGAAAAAGGAATGCAAATTTTCATTGTGGAACAAGCTGATAAAATGAATCCAAGCGCAGCTAATAGCCTATTAAAACTATTAGAAGAGCCTGTTGGAAATTCTGTAGCTATTTTGGAAACCAATGTTTTAGGCAAAGTATTGCCCACTATCCAATCACGTTGTCAGATTATTCATTTTCCGCCTTTAGCAAAAGAACAATTAATAAAACGTTTAGAAGAAAAACAACTACCGGCCAATGAAGCCAAATTGATTGCTAACCTAACGGGCAGCTATGATAAAGCAGTTGAAATCTCTGAAGATGAATGGTTTAATGAAACTAGAGAAATTGTAACTACATGGTTTGATTATTTGCAAAAAGAAGATCCGCAAGCATTTATTTTTGTACAAAAAAAGATTGTTGCTCAAGCAAAAGAAAAAGAACAACAACAAATGATTCTTTCTATACTTCTAGTTTATTTTCAAAGTGAACGAGACCGTGATTTAGCAAGTAAGGAAAAGACGCAACGAATAAACGATATACTTGAATTAATTTTACAAGCGCAGCAGAAGTTAACTGCGAATGTAGCTTTTCAAGGAGTGGCAGAACAATTAGTATTGCGAATCATTTGGAATATGGTTACGAAGGATTAAAAGAGACGCTAAAGTAGGTGATACATATGGCGATGGATAAACGTTCTTTATATGATGGATTGAATGCATTTGAAGCAGATTTACAAAAGCTATCGGAAAATTTGGTGGAAATGAAGGGTTCTTTACAAGAACTGGTTGAAAAAAATACGACCCTAGAATTAGAAAATCAACGTTTAAGAGAACGGATTCATGAATTAAGCCGCCAAAGTTCTACTCATTCAGAAAAAGACAAGCAGGAACTTTCCCAATCACGAATGAACCTTGAAAAAATTTATGAAGAAGGCTTTCATGTTTGTTATGATTTGTATGGCTCTAGGCGTGAGCATGATGAACCTTGTGCTTTTTGTTTAGAAGTTATTTATCGAGATAGTGGGAAATAAGTGGCAATTGACTGGACCGTACTTAGCGCCCAGTCTTTTTTATTTAATGGAGGGAATCATTGAAAAAACAAAAGAGTTATAAAGACGAAACGGGGAAATTATACTTAATTCCGACGCCTATTGGAAATTTAGAAGATATGAGTGTGCGTGGGGTAAAAATATTGGATGCTGCGGACCTGATCGCTAGTGAGGATACTAGAAATACGCAAAAGTTATTAAATCATTTTGATATTGCAGCTGAACAAAAAAGTTTACATGAACATAATTATAAACAACGCATTCCGGAATTTTTAAAGTTATTAAAACAAGGAAAAACGATCGCTCAAGTAAGCGATGCAGGGATGCCTTCGATTAGTGACCCTGGACAAGAGTTGGTAACTGCTTGTATCCAAGAAGAAATTGCTGTTATCTCTTTGCCAGGCCCAACAGCTGGGCTGACGGCTTTAATTGCTTCTGGTTTAACCGCTCAACCATATTATTTTTATGGTTTTTTACCACGTAAGAAAAACGAACAGCAGAATGAGTTGAAAAATTTAGTGACAATGAAAGCAACCTTACTATTTTACGAATCCCCTAATCGTTTAAAAAATACGATAACAAATATGACTGAAGTGTTCCATGAACAAAGACAAGCGGTTATTTGTCGGGAGTTAACAAAAATTCATGAAGAATATCTAAGAGGAACTTTATCAGAGTTAAAAGAATATTTAAATGAAACCCCGATAAAGGGAGAATGCTGCTTGCTTGTTGAAGGTCAAATAGAACAAGAAAAAGAAAATAGTCAAACTTTGCAAGAGCCTTTAAAGGTTCAAGTAGAACGGTTAATTACCGAAGGTTTCAAACCCAATACTGCCATTAAAGAAATAGCTAAGCAAAATGGTTTAAAAAAGCAAGTGGTTTATAATGATTACCATGATTTGAAGCAGTCATAATAATTTGCAAGGGAACGTTCGTTTGTGTATAATGGAATTGAGGTGGAAAAGATGACTGGCTTACAGTTTCCGTTAAAAAACGATACGTCGCGTAAAATTATTCATATTGACATGGATGCTTTTTTTGCTTCAGTTGAGGAAAGAGATGACCCAAAACTAGCAGAGCACCCGCTTATCATTGCGCGTCATCCTAAAGATACAGGAGGGCGCGGAGTCGTTACAACGGCAAATTACAAAGCACGTAAATTTGGGATTCATTCAGCAATGAGTGCGCAAAAAGCTTACGAACTATGTCCTCATGCTACTTTTTTTCCAGGAAACCAGCAAAAATATCGAGCAATTTCTCAACAAGTACGAGAAATTTTTCATCGTTACACAGATATTATTGAACCTGTGTCGATTGATGAGGCATATTTGGATGTGACGAATAATAAAATAAAGAGCAGTTCTGCGATAAAAATTGCTAGATTGATCCAACATGATATTTGGCAAGAGCTACATTTAACTTGCTCTGCTGGTGTAAGTTATAATAAATTTTTAGCTAAGTTAGCTTCTGACTACCAAAAACCAAAAGGTCTAACAGTGGTAACGCCAGAAGAGGCTGTTGATTTTTTACAAGATTTGCCCATCGAAAAATTTCATGGTGTTGGTAAAAAAACAGTTCCTAGAATGTATGAATTAGAGATTTATACAGGAAAAGATCTTTATCAAAAAAGCGAAATGGAACTCATTCAGGAATTTGGCAAAATGGGATACTCTCTTTATCGTAAAGTTCGGGGAATACATAATTCGCCCGTTCAAATTACAAGGAAGCGGAAATCTGTCGGACGTGAGCGAACATACGCTAAGCCTTTAACGAGTGAACAAGCATGTCTAACAGAGTTAAGAGTGATGGCTGCTGAAGTTATGCAAAGTTTAAAAAAAGAACAAAAACATGGGAAAACCGTCGTTTTAAAATTGCGCTATTCTGATTTTGAAACAATGACAAAAAGGATAACAGCACAAGAATATGTTTATCAAAAAGATGCTATTTTTTCTCAAGCAAGTTTACTTTTTGAAGAAGTGGCTCAGGTGGAAAAAGGCGTACGCCTTTTAGGCATTACTTTGACCAATTTGGATCCACTAACTTATGAAAATATTGTACTTCCATTGTGGGAAACAGGTGGTTCATAAATGAAAAAGTTTTTTACATGATAAGACAATATGAGCGAACTTTGTGGTTGCTATCGAATGAACGAAACAGTGCAAGTAAAAATAAGAAAAATATCCGAGCTATACAAGAAATGATTCCTGCTATCACGCAGTCGATCTTATTAAATAGCTCGGATATTTTATTACTTAAAAAATTAAATTAACTTTTGTTTTTTTATCTGTTCATACTGGTTGCTAGCATCACGACATTTTTCCCAAATAACTGCTTGTCCAGTATCTAATGATTTTTTTACATCAATAATTCGTTGATTACGGCTGCCACGAAACTGCAAGTTTAAATCTTTTTTATCTATCTCAAAACGACCATCGACCAATATATCAATTTTTGCAAGTAGATCAAGTTTATCTTCAGTATCTTGTAGTAATTCTTCAAAGGTATAACCAGACCAACTCCATATGTCTTTTTTATTTCCATAAGTTTGTCTTGTTCGGTTAACCACTTGTAGACAAACTTCAGTATTCAAAAATGGTTCTCCTCCTAAAAGGGTTAGCCCTTGCACATATTCTGGCGCTAAATCGTTGATAATTTGTTCTTCTAATTCTTGGGTAAAAGGTGTGCCGTAGCGAAAGCTTTGGACAGCTCTATTAAAGCAACCTTTACAGGCAAAAAGACAGCCGCTTACGTATAAACTGTTTCTTACCCCTTCACCATCAACAAAGTTAAATGGTTTGTAATCTGCAATATAGTTTTGACTATAATCCTTTGCTTGCCACTCTTTAGGTTTTGGGTTGCGCAATGTTTGCCTCCTTAAAATAGCTTATTCATCTTTAATATGTTTCACACGAGAAGCGATTTCCTTATGTCGCCCATGAACCATAGGGCGTGCTTGTGGATTGCCTAGATAACCACAAGTTCTTTTAACGACATCGCAAGTTTTAGGGTCATGATTCCTGCACTGTGGGCATTCAAATCCTCTCTCTGTGGCTTTAAAGTCACCTTCAAATCCGCATTCGTAACAATGATCAATCGGAGTATTCGTTCCTAGATAACCAACTCGATCGTAAGAGTAGTCCCACACTGCTTCAAGGGCTTTTGGATTTTGTTGTAAGACTGGATATTCACAATAATGAATAAAACCACCTGAACAATATTTAGGATATTCCTTTTCAAAATCTAACTTTTCAAAGGGAGTAGGATCTTTGCGGATATCATAGTGAAAACTATTAGTATAATATTCTTTATCTGTAATATTTTCTACGATCCCAAATTTTTCAGTATCTAAACGGCAGAAACGGTCAGTTAGACTTTCACTTGGTGTTGAATAGACGCTGAAATGATAGCCGTATTCGTCTCCCCATTGATCCGTATGATTTTTTAATTCTTTCACAATAGCTAAAGTGAACTCTTTGGCCTTTTCATTGTTTTCCCAAGAATTTCCATAAAAAGCCGCAGCTGTTTCATATAGACCAATATATCCTAAAGAAACAGTAGCTCGTTTGTTTTTAAATAAAGTATCTACTGTTTCGTTGCGACCTAAGCGTTGACCAAAGGCGCCATACATATAAAGAATGGGCGCGTTAGCTGGTGTAGCTTGTTTACAGCGATTCACCCGATAAACTAATGCATCTTTAGCGATATTTAAGCGTTCATTGAAAATTTCCCAAAATTTATTCATGTCTCCTTCGGCTTGCATCGCAATTCGGGGGAGGTTTACCGAGACCACTCCTAAATTCATTCGTCCCACATTGATTTCTTCGCCTTGTTCGTTTTTCCAACCTTGTAAAAACGAACGACAACCCATAGGTACTTTAAAGCTACCTGTGAGTTCAACGATTTTATCGTAATTTAAAACATCGGGATACATTCGCTTTGTAGCACATTCTAAAGCTAATTGCTTGATATCATAATTGGGATCTTCTTTGTTTAAATTTGTTCCACGTTTGATACTAAAAATTAATTTAGGAAAAATGGCCGTTCGATGTTCACTTCCTAACCCTTGAATTCTATTTTGCAAAATGGCCCGTTGGATTTCTCTAGCAAACCAATCTGTACCAAGACCAAAGCCAACGGAAGTAAAAGGTGTTTGTCCGTTTGAAGTAAATAATGTATTAATTTCATATTCTAAACTTTGCATGGCGTCAAAAACATCTTTTTTTGTTTTTTGCTCGGCAAACTTTTCTTGAGAAATAGTGTCATCTATCCAATGTTTCGCATCATTAAGGTGCTTTTGATAATTTAATTTAGCAAAAGGAGCCAAGGTTTCGTCTAAACGATCGGCAGAACACCCCCCATACTGACTAGAAGCAACATTAGCGATAATTTGTGAGATTTGAGCGGTTGCTGTCTGAATAGATTTAGGAGATTCTACTTCAGCGTTTCCAATTTTAAACCCGTCGTTAAGCATACTTTTAAAGTCGATCAAACAACAATTTGTCATAGGGGCATAAGGGTGGTAATCAAGGTCATGATAGTGAATATCTCCCTTTTGATGAGCGTTGGCAACATGTGTTGGTAACATTTTCAGTCCCATTGATTTTCCTACAATGCCAGCTGTTAAATCTCTCTGAGTATTAAACACGTCGCTATCTTTGTTCGCATTTTCATTGACTACTGTTTGTTCTTTATCCATTAATTGATCGATACTAAAATTAATATCTGTCGCTTGGCTTCGTTTGAAGTCTCGTTGCGTACGATAGTTAATATACTCTTGAGCTAATTCATATTCATGATTTTCTAAAAGTGTATGTTCAACGATGTTTTGAATCTCATAGATTTTAATATTATCTTTAAATCTTCCTATTATTTCATTAGTGATTTGATCTACAATAAGCTTGATATGTTCATGATCAAGTGAAGATACTTCATTTTGAATATGTTTTTTGGCACTAATTAAGGCGTTATAAATTTTTTGGACATTAAATTCGACTAAACGACCATCACGTTTAATAACTTGCATAGTTGTAATAGTAGTAAGGTTTTGTGGCTTATCCTCTTGTTTTGTTGTAAGCAAATTGATCAACTCCCTTTTCTTGTTCAATATTTATCGTAAAGGATTCTACCTCTTTTTTCAACAATATATTGTACTTTGTTTTATAAATTTCACTATATATAGTACTTTTATGTTTTTAAAATGCCCTTTAAATAAAGGCTATGAAGGGGTCTTGTGATTGTCTGTTTTTAATACAAGAGGACAAAAATTTTATTCGTTGCTTTGTTAATGTCATGTTATACTTAAAAATAGAAATGACAGAGGAGGAATTTTACATGATTTATGTCCCTAATGAAAATAATGATCCAAGAGTGAACTTAGCGATTGAAAACTATTTGTTAGATGAAATGAGAACGGATGAGCCGATTCTTTTGTTTTATATTAATGAACCTTCCATTATTATTGGCCGTAATCAAAATACATTTGAAGAGATTAACCAAGAATACGTGGATGAGCACGGGATTCACGTTGTAAGACGCCTTAGCGGGGGTGGAGCAGTCTATCATGACTTAGGAAATTTAAATTATAGTTTTATTACACCTGATGATGGAAATTCTTTTAGAAACTTTGCTAGATTTACTGAACCAGTCATTAAAGCGCTTCACGATATAGGAGTAACCAACGCTTATCTTAAGGGGCGTAATGATTTAGTGATTGATGACATGAAGTTTTCTGGTAATGCAATGTATTCTACGAATGGAAGAATGTATGCTCATGGTACTTTGATGCTTGATAGTGATAAAAACGAAGTAACGAATGCTTTAAAAGTGCGTAAAGACAAAATCGAATCCAAAGGAGTGAAATCGATTCGCTCCCGCGTAACCAACATCAAGCCTTTCTTGCCAAAAGAAAACCAAGATATGACCACCGAAGAATTTAAGGAAGAGATTTTGTTGAAAATTTTTGGTGTAGATTCTGTAGATGAAGTGAACACTTATGAATTGACCGATGAAGATTGGCAAAAAATCCAAGAATATACAGACAAATATTATGGGAATTGGGATTGGAATTATGGTCATTCTCCAGAATTTAACGTTGAACGTTATAAGCGTTTTTCTATTGGTTCGATTGATATTCGTTTGAATGTCCAAGAAGGAAAAATTGCTAATGCTAAAATCTATGGCGATTTTTTCGGTTTAGGAGATATCAAAGATGTAGAAGATAAACTAATTGGAACTCGTTATGAAAAAGAGGCGTTGAAAAAAGTGGTGGACACCATTGATGTTAAAAAATATTTTGGCGATATGGAAAACAAAGAGCTATTTGATTTAATTTATTAAATGAAGAGGAGGAGATGAATGTCTACGCTTAAGATTAACCAAAAAGAGCTTTTTCCTATTGGATTAGGCACTTGGCATATGGGTGAAGATCAAGAAAAAAGAGAGCAAGAACTACAAGCTTTAAGAACAGGCATTGAACATGGAGCTGTTGTTCTTGATACGGCAGAAATGTATGGCAATGGAGACTCAGAACGTCTAGTAGGAGAAGCGATTCAATCCTTTAACCGGGAAGATTTATTTCTAATTTCTAAAGTATATCCTTGGAATGCTTCGAAAAAACAATTGCCTATTAGTTTAGATAATAGTCTAAAACGTTTAGAAACAGACTATTTGGATCTCTACTTATTACACTGGACAGGAAATATTCCTATCGAAGAAACAATCGAAGCTTTAGAAGAAGCAAAAGAAGCTGGAAAGATCAAAGCTTGGGGCGTTTCTAACTTTGATGTGAAAGATTTAAAAGAAATGTATGACAAAGAAAATAGTCAAAATTGTCAAGTGAATCAAGTGCTTTATAACTTAGGAGAACGTGGCATTGAGTTTGATCTACTACCTTTTATGCAAGAAAAACAGCTACCTTTGATTGCCTATGCACCGATCGCACAAGGAGATCGGCTAGGCGGAGACTTGACAAAAAATGCGAAGTTACAAGAAATAGCGAAGAATCATCAGTCGACAATTTTTCAAATCTTGTTAGCTTGGAGTATTCGACACGGACAAACACTTGCGATACCTCAATCAGGTAAGGCTGAGCATGTCATCGAAAATATCAAAGCTGCTGAAATTGAATTGACAGATGAGGAAATTGAAAAATTAGATAAAGAATTTCCACCACCGACAAGTAAACAACCTTTAGCTATTATTTAAGTTAAAAAAGAGGAAGCTAAGACTATTACTTAGCTTCCTCTTTTTTATGTGTATAGATATTAGTAAGCACGGGCAATCCAAAGGGTATGCTTTGCTGGCTTGCCGCTAACAATATCGACTTCTTTTTCCATGGGCGCTTCAAAAGGAATGTTGCGAGTGGTAAATCCTGTTTCTTCTTTTATCGTTTCTTCCGTTTCTTCAGTGCCATCCCAGCCAATTAATACAAAGCCAGGTGTTTTATCTTCTTCTTTACATGTTTCAATATGTTCTTTTAGCTCTTGTAAAGTATTGATATGCAAGTATTCATTTTCTTTAACACGTTTTCGCGCTTTTTCTAGTAGACGTGGTGTCATAGCAGTTAATTCGTCAGCTACAAAAGTGTCAATTTCTTCAAATGCTACTTTTTGTTTATCAGCTACATCACGACTTTTAACTATAACATGGCCATTTTCAATATCACGTGGGCCACATTCGATGCGAATACAAGCACCTTTTAGCTCCCACTCATTGAATTTATAACCTGGAGTATTATCACTGTCGTCTAAACGTACACGATAACCAGCTTCTTTTAGGTTATAGAAAATTTCATCTAATTTTTCCATCACCCCAGGATTTTTCTTCCAAGGACCTACTGGCATTAAAACAATTTGAGTAGGTGCTACCGTAGGTGGAAGCACTAACCCATTTTGGTCTCCATGAGACATAATCAAAGCGCCAATCAATCTGGTGGAGGCTCCCCAAGATGTCGTATAAGCATGGACATGTTGATTTTCTTTATTCAAATAAGTAATATCAAAAGCCTTCGCAAAATTAGTACCCATATAATGCGAAGTCCCAGCCTGTACAGCTTTACCATCTTGCATCATTGCTTCAACAGAGTACGTATCAACAGCGCCAGCAAACCGCTCTGAAGGTGTTTTTTTCCCTTTATACACAGGGATTGCTAAGAATTCTTCGCAAAGACGTTCATATTCATCTAGAGCACTCATCGTACGTTCATAAGCTTCTCTTTCTGTTGCATGAGCCGTGTGACCTTCTTGCCATAAAAATTCTGAAGTGCGTAAAAAAGGCAAAGTTTTCTTTTCCCAACGGAAAACATTGGCCCATTGGTTGATTTCATAAGGTAGATCACGATAGGAATTGATCCAATCTGAGAAAGCTTCACCAATCGTTGTTTCTGAAGTAGGGCGTAAACCTAAAGGTTCTTCCAATTTTTCGTCGCCAACTTCTGTTACCCACGGAATTTCAGGAGCAAAACCTTCTACATGGTCAGACTCTTTCATGAAAAAGCTTTGCGGAATTAACATAGGAAAATAAGCATTGCGAATTCCTTGTTTTTTTAAAAACTTATTGAATTCTTCTTGAATATGTTCCCATAATTCATAACCGTCCGGACGGAAGATGATCGACCCTCTAACTGAGGAATAGGCCATTAGTTCAGATTGTTGCACTGTTTGTAAATACCATTCTGTAAATTCGTTTGTTTGTTCTGACATTTATTTTCCTCCTTCAAATAAAAAAGCATCCCATCCTAAAAAAGGACGAAATGCGTAAATTTCGCGGTACCACCTTTATTGATCACTTTATGTGATCCAACTCAAAAAAAGATAAAGGGCTTTAACCCGTTGTTTTTATTGGCAGGTTCATAAACACAGGGGCACCAAAGTTCCAGCCTAGCTTTGGTTCTCTAAAAGCATGTCTTCATTACTAATCCAATTTCTGATTTAAGATTAATAGGAAATAGGAAAAAAAGCAAGGAAAATCTTAGAAAAGATTGCAGGTTTTTAAAGGAATTCGTATAATAAAAAAAGTGAAAAACAAGGAGAGTCAGATATGCAAAATGAAATGATGCACCGACCAGTAGTAAAATCTGAGCTGGTTGATTACATGCGTACTGCCCAAAAGCCGTTAACGGGTAAACTACATGAGATCGAAAAAGATGCTAATAAACGAGGGGTTCCGATTATTCCACATGAAACCGTGGTATTTATGGAATTTTTATTAGGGCAAGTTAAACCTCAACAAATTTTAGAAGTTGGTACAGCGATAGGCTTTTCTGCCAGTTTAATGGCTCAGTTTGTAGGAGACAAGGGACACGTAACAACAATTGATCGCTTTGACAAAATGATTGAAGAAGCAAAAGAAACCTTTCGCTATGTAGGCACTGAAGATAAAATCACTTTACTCGAAGGGCAAGCAGCTGATATTTTGCCTACTTTACAAGGAAAGTTTGATTTTATTTTTATGGACAGCGCAAAATCAAAATATATAGAATTTTTACCAGATTGCTTACGTTTACTAAAAAAAGAAGGGATTTTGATGTTCGATGATATTTTTCAAGGAGGTACCATTTTACAGTCTGAAAAAGAAATACCGCGCGGCAAACGGGGTATTCATAAGAAATTAAACCAATTTCTAGACGTTATTAATAACCATCCTGACTTAACCTCTACTCTAATTCCATTAGGAGATGGAGTTGCACTGATTACTAAAGAAGCAGAGCAAGTGAATCTTTAATTATTTTCTGATTGATGTTCTGAATATAATCTCAGGACATTAATCGAGAAGACTTATGACCTGAAATGCAGCTCAGGACATAGATATCTTGGACTTATGTTCCAAAAACTGAAATTTCATCTAAAAAACAGCTTACTTATGATCTGAAACCAATTTCAGGTCATAAGTTTTTAGTTTTAACAAAAAAGTAGAAACACGCCAAAAGAAATTGAGAAAACCATAAAAAGTAATTGACATTACTAGGAGGTTTTCCTATAATTATCTATGTTGTCAAATCAATTGTCGCAGTAGCTCAGTGGATAGAGCATCCGCCTTCTAAGCGGATGGTCGGGGGTTCAAATCCCTCCTGTGACGTTATAATTACTTTCCTTGAATGCTGGTATAATAGCATTTACGCTTTTAAGGTGACGTTATTTTTAGATAATTAACGGCTACTTTGTAGGATATTTTAGCTCTCTTGGACTATCGAAAAAATAGTTTAAGGGAGTTTTTTTGTATGCCAAAGTCTAAAATATTTAAGGTGAATAATTATAGTATGAATCAAACAAAATCCAAAGGTAGAACAACGGTAACTGAAGGTTGGAAGATCGTAAATAAGCAATGGTGTTAGGTTAAATTCATGGACACATTTTTATAGAGTACTATAATATTTTATGAAAGGGTGTCCGTTTATGACAAAACGATACAACCAAGAAACAAGAGAATTGATTCTTCAATTGAACGAACAAGGACAAAGTGTACCTTCCTTAGCACATGAATATGGGATTTCAGAAGCAACGATATATAACTGGAAAAAAGAATACACGCCGGATGAAGAAACAGGCAAAAGTCAGGCAGATTTCCATCAAATGGAAAAGGAAATGCATCGTCTGAAGCAGGAAAATGATATCCTAAAAAAAGCTATCACCATATTCACGAAAGAGTAAGGGATGACTCGTTAATTTATGAAATTATTGATAAAGAGCGTCAAGAATATCCCGTACGAACATTAACGAGTGTACTCGAGGTATCGAAATCAACTTACTATGCTTCCAAGTACCGTTGTCCGAGTCAAAGAAGCCAAGAAAACGAACAATTAAAAGAAGAAATTCTACAGATTTACGAGAAAAGCAAGCGCCGTTATGGCGCCCCTAAAATCACCTACAAATTAAAACAGTTGGGTTGGAGCGTTGGTCTCAAGCGCGTCCAAAGGTTGATGCGAGAACTTGGAGTTCATTCCGTTATTCGAAAAAAGTACCGTCCAGCGACAAATCATGAAAAAGTAACTGCTCGTGAAAATCTCTTAAAACAAGATTTCTCTACAACTTCAATCAACCAAAAATGGGGCGCAGATATCACCTATATCCATACCCAAAAAGAGGGTTGGACTTACTTGGCTTCTGTCATGGATTTGTATTCTCGTAAAATTATCGGCTATTCTTATGGCAAACAAATGACGACTTCGATTGTCGTGGATGCTTTTCACCAAGCCGTGCAAAATCAACAATTAAAAGAGGGGCCTAATTTGGTCCTTCAAACGGATTTAGGCACGCAATATACAAGCTATGAATTTGAAAATCTTCTCCTCCAGTACCATGTCAGTCATTCTTACAATCGCAAAGGCACCCCTTATGATAATTCAGGGATCGAATCTTTTCATGCGACTTTGAAAAAGGAAGAAGTTTATTTGAGACAGTACAAAACTTTTGATGAAGCGCGTCTTGCTTTATTCCAATACATCAATGGTTGGTATAACCGCGAACGCATTCATGGGAAACTCAATTACTTAACGCCCCAACAAGCGGAAGATCAAGTCAAAATGTCGGCGTAGGTTTGAGATTCTCCTACACATTTTTTGAGGAACTTATCCACGAGGCCTTCTCGTCATCGTCTCCGCCTAATGTCAAATACGGTTCTCCATTTGATATTAGGCGGAAACGATGACATTCTCGAGAGTGGATTCGTTTCGAAAAAAGACTCTCGAAAAATGTGTCCAAGATATTGACGTAAATCCAC
>NZ_AUIQ01000004.1 GCF_000423785.1 Tetragenococcus muriaticus DSM 15685
GTCGTCGCTCAAGAAAAGCGTTGGCAAGCTATGAAACGCTGGGTACAGAAAAAACCTCATTTTCAAGCTCATGAAGGTGCGTTTAAAGGGCAAATGGGCGAAGGAAAAGCGAAAAGTGCCCCTTTAGGCCAATTCGCCAAAGGATTAAACCAATTAATAATGACCCCGAATTATCTCTAATAAAAACTTGTTTTTGTTAGAGATAATGAGGGCAAACCGAACGAAAGTGAGGTTGAAAATAACTTCGTGTCTGCCCCAAAAGACGGTTTTTTTATTCAACCTCAATAAACTTGACACATACATATTTCATTTGTTATAAGCCAATTTTAAAAATTTGTGTTATGATTACTTCTAAGAAGTGTTTAAAATAGGGGGTTGAGTAGTGGATAAAGAAATAACTTTAAAGCCCTTTCAGCGAGTTTTAAGTGGATATGAAACTTTGTCCAAAACGGCATTGTCTATTTCGGATTGTTCTGAACTTGCTGAAAAGTATAAGTCACTTGGGGTAGATGGTTATCGTATTGGGGATTACAGTGGTCCTAGTTATTTAAATCGGTATTTGGAATGTTCGATTAAAAGTGCTCCGATGTTAGTGTATAAAAGAGATATCTTTATTCCGATGGTTTTTCGTAGCGCTAATGAATCACAAAAGTTATTTAGTGAATCAAGTCGCATGCCGGGATTTTTCGTCCTATTAGATTGGTTGATTAATAATCGTCCGGAAAAAGCGATCGTCAGTTATCGTGCACCAACCGAGACTTCTCCTGGCAAAATGTACGTGGATAGTGCTTATGTAGCTTTCCGTTTATCTGAAATTTTAGATGGCGGCGGCTTTCCTATTAGTCAGTTTAAAACTTTAGAAGAGTTTGTTGTATGGAATCGAATTTATCGTTTAATCGAAAGTGGACAAATTGGACGTCATAGTCGCATTTTTGATGAAGATAATCCGATCAACGTTTCTGAATTGCGGATGATCTTACAAGTAGTGCAATTGAAGTATCCCGAAACGACATTTTTTATTTAAAAAAGGCTGAAACGTTCGTAGAATTGACGAGCGTCTCAGCCTTTTTAAATTACGACCATTCTGTTGATAGATCTGTCTTTTGATAGGTGTCTGGTGAAAGTTTTTCCAATAATGGACTGCCTTGTTCATAAGTAATGACATTGAGTTCATGCATAGCACGGCTAGCGATCGTATAAAGAATAAGCTGGTCATTTACTGAAAAGTTTTCTGCGACATGCCAAGCATATACACGATCAAATTCTAGCCCTTTAGCTAAATAGGCAGGAATAATGATAATGGAACGTTTCATAAACTCATCTTCAGAAGTAATCAATTGAATTTGTTTTTTAGTAGAATCTGCCAGTAATTCATACAATGCTTCACACTCTTTTGTTGTTTTTCCAATAATAGCACTACGCCACTGTGTTTTTTGCTTAGAATGATCAAATAGATCTTTCATCAGCCAATCAACTGCTTGAGTTTGATTGGAAGCATTAACAATTAAAGGCTGTTTCCCATTTCTTGCCGTCGTTTGTACTTGATCTTCTTGGGATAAAAATTGATTGGCAAAAGCAGTAATTTCTTTTGTCGAGCGATAACTGGTTGTTAACTGGTAGCGAGTCACTTCTTCTTGATCAAATAGTTCATCAAGTGAATTGACAATCGTTTCATTACCAAAAACTTTCTGATTTAAGTCCCCGCACAATGTTATTGATGCTCTTGGGAAAAGTTGTTTTAAAAGAGCTGCTTGTGCAGGAGGAAAATCTTGCATTTCATCAATGAAAATAAAACGAACATTATGCTCAATGTTTACGGGATAGATATCCTTTAAAAGGGAAAAGTATAGCAGAGCATCCTCTTGCAGTATTTCTTTATTTTTCATTTGTTGACGAATCACTTGTATACTGTCTTCCCAATTCTTTGCCGAAATGTTGTATTTTTGTAAAATTTCGGACGGAAATTGTTTTAAAAAGTGGATATATTGTTTGGCAAAATTGATAAACCGATAATGATTGACTTGCTTAACTAATGGTCGAAATTTATTTTTGACTAGATCCTGTTTGACTTGTTTCGTAAGTTGCTTTTCTTTTTCCTCTGAGTCCTCTAGATCAGGATTATTTTCGTATATTTCATCGATTTTTTCTGACGCACGTTCTTTCACCCATTCTTTTTTTGCTTCCTCTTTTTGTAGCCCGCCGATTTTTTTCAATATCTTTGTTTGCAAAAGTTGTATCCGTTGATAAAGCGGCAGTATTGAATTTGTTTCTTTATACCATTTACGGATTTGTTTTTTTGGAATATAAACTTGATCATTTACCTTTAAATCACGGAAAATAGGACCGAAATCGGTAATAGAATCAATGTAAGATGGGATCTGATCTAAAGCAGTTAGACCATTTTTTAATTTTTGAATAGGATTGTTTTCTCCGTTTAGAAATTGCTCTTCTTCTTGCGCTACATTTCGAATGGTGTATCTAGGAACTAAAAGTTGTAAAAAATTGGTAAAGGTCTGAGTTGGTGCTTCACTTTCTCCTAGAGAAGGTAAAACCATGGAAATATAATCTGAAAATAAATGATTAGGAGAAAATAGTAGCACTTGATCAATATTTAACCAATTCCGGTGGTGGTACAATAAAAAGGCGACACGTTGTAGTAAAGCAGATGTTTTCCCACTCCCTGCAATCCCCTCAATCACCATATATTTACTTGAAGTATCTCGAATAATTTTATTTTGAGCTTTTTGGATGGTTGAGACGATATTTTTCATTTGTGGAGAAGACGTTTCGTCCAAAATATCTAGTAAGAAATCATCATTAATCATTTCTGAGGTATCTACCATCGAAAGGAGCTGTCCGTTTTGAATTTTAAATTGTCGTTTTAATAATAAATCAACATGAAACGTTTCTTTATTCGCCTTATAATAAGCCTCTCCTAATTCTCCTTCGTAATATAGATTAGCAATTGGAGCACGCCAGTCAATAATAATGGTATTATCATTTTTATCTCGTAACGAAGCAATCCCTAAGTATAATGTTTCTGTCGGTTCTTGATCTTCTCTAAAATCAATGCGTGCAAAATAAGGAGATTGTGCCATCGTTTGTAGTGTATTTAGGCGTTTAGCTTTTGCTTCTGCGCTTTGATAACGTAGTGTTAATTCATGTTCGTGTTGACGGTATTCAACCACGGATTCATAAAAAGATTCTTCTGTTGCGGTATTGATCGTATTTTCGGCAACTTCTTTTAGTTGACTTTGCATTGATTGTTGTAGTTCGTTTTGTTGCTCTTTTAATATTTGGTTTTCATTTTTAATTAAAGAAATGGTTTGTGCTAAATGTTTTTCTTCATATTGCCGTTCGTTCATGAACTTACCTCCAATGATAAGTTTGTCTTTTTCTCATAGAAATTCCATCATAAAATTATAGCATAAATCAAGGTGTTATGTGAAAGAATAGAACTACTTTCTATTTTCTTTTAAAGGAAAAATTAGTAAAACATTATAAAAATAATGGCTGCATTTGTTGTTTTATTTATGGTATACTTTCAAATAAATATAAATGGATGAAAATGTCTAGAAAGAAAGTGATTTTAGCTGTGGATACAAAAGTAAACGAGCAATTTTTACCTCTTTTATTAGGAAGCGACATTAATGTTTATGGAATGGCGCGTTCATTTCATGAAGCATATGGTACGGTTTCAGAAGCTCATGGTGCGGGTCAGCTTGCTCCTACAAAATATAGTAAAATTGTCAATGTGCATACACACCCTGGTTTTTCTGAACCAGAAGGCTTTATGAAAGTCATGCGAGAATTGATGGCACAGTATAAAGACGATCCTCGAAAGATTATCTTAGTACCTTGTGGCGATGGATATACTGAATTGATTACTCATAATAGAACAGAGCTAAGTCAACGCTTTATTTGTCCAACGGTAGATGCTAAGACCCAAGAAACTTTAGAAGATAAAGCGGCTTTTTATCGAACATGTGAAAAATATGGTCTGCCTTATCCAGATACGTTAATTATTACGAAAGAAATGGTAGAAAATCAATCCTCAGTTGAATTACCTTTTGGTTTTCCTGTTGCTTTAAAACCTTCAGACAGTGTTGAGTATTTGAATGTTGAGTTTGAAGGACGCAAAAAAGCTTTTATTCTATACTCTCAAGAAGAAGTTGATGACATTTTAAAAAAAGTCTATCAAGCTGGTTATACTTCAGAAATGATTTGCCAAAATTTTATTCCAGGCGATGATTCACGTATGCGTGTGTTAAACGCTTATGTGGACCAAAACCACAATGTACGAATGCTTTATTTAGGTCACCCATTATTAGAAGACCCGACGCCAGAAGCAGTAGGGAACTATGTAGCTATCATGCCAGATTATAATGAAAAAGTTTTTGATCAAATGAAAAACTTTTTAGAAAAAATCGAATATGTTGGTTTTGCTAACTTTGATATGAAATATGACGAAAGAGATGGCGAATATAAATTATTTGAAATTAATTTGCGCCAAGGAAGAAGTAGTTTTTGTGTGACATTAGGCGGTTATAATTTAGCCAAGTATTTAGTGGAGGATTATGTATTAGAAACGCCTTTTACTGAAACAACTTATGCTAGAGGAGATAAATTGTGGATTGGTGTCCCAGAAAAAATTCTAAAGGAATATATTGAAGAAGGACCAGATAAGGATCGCGCTTTACAGTATTTGACAGATAAAAAGTATGGGAATACGTTATATTACAAAGAAGACATGAGTCTAAAACGCTATATACTTGTCAAACGCATTTTTTATTTATATCATGATAGGTATAAAAAATACTTTAGAAAGAAATAGATAATAATGAAAAATTTTTTTACAATTTTAGGCGGTATGGGGACGTTAGCTACCGAAAGTTTTATCCACGTATTAAATGAACGAACGCCCATTCATGCGGATCAAGATTACTTGAATTATCTTTTAGTTAACCATGCGACTGTACCTGATCGAACCGACTATATTTTAGGAAATTCAGAAGATGATCCTTCCCTTGCTATAAAAGAAGATATTCAACAGTATAGCCGTTTCGAACCGGACTTTTTTGTGCTTACATGCAATACGGCGCATCATTTTTTTGATGAATTACAAGAAGAAACGGATATTCCGATCCTACACATGCCAAGACTTGCCGTAAAAACGGTAAATAAAACATTTGCCAAAAGTACTGGAAAGACTCGTGTAGGTTTATTAGCTACGGAGGGAACGATCCAAACAAAAGTTTATGAAAATGAATTAACGAAATTTGGTAATTTAGAAGTGGTTTTACCTGATGCTGCTTTACAACAAGATGTTACAAATTTGATTTATCGAGATGTTAAAGAAAATCACTTTTTCAATGAAGAGTTATTTTATCAAATTCTGCGTAAAATGTCTGAGGAATTTTCTTGTGATGTGATGGTTTTAGGATGTACTGAATTATCTTTGGTACAAGAATTTACACAAAATACAAAATATCCTGTTGTTGATGCTCAATCAGAATTAGCCAATGAAACAATTCGACGAGCTTTAGACAATCGGTCCTAAAAAAGAGAGCGAAATTTTTTGTTCGCTCTCTTTTTATATATCTATATATTTTGGTGTGTGATTAATTTGACTAAGAAAAAACAAGAAATCAGAAAAACTAAAAATGAATGTTTTATCATTTTGATTTGGATGAAAGCCAATATTTTCTCTTGGATCAATCTGACTGTCCATCATTAACTGGACTTGTTGTTTTGTATCAAACAATAAACCTAAAGGAGAGACCGCGCCTTGAGTTGAGTGTAAAATTTGACTCATTTCGTTATCAGAGGCGAAAGATAAATGATTTTCTTCTACTTCATGAGCGATTTTTTTCAGAGGTGCTCGTTGACCTTCTGGTAAAATAATGAAATAAAAAGATTTTTTTCCTTTTAAAAATAAATTTTTGACTTGAGTAGCAGGGAGCTCAAAATCAATTTCTTTTACTGTAGAAACGGCTTTGTGTCGTAGTAATTCATAGGAAATCGCTGATTGGTTTAAAAATCGACTAATTTGCTGTTCAGCTTTTTTGCTTGTATAGTCTCTTTTTAAAATAGCATAGCAAGACTCATCTACAACACCACGGTTATTCACAAGTCTTTGATGAAATGTTCCTTCATAGGACATGCCTGCTTTTTGCATGACTTTTCCTGAAGCAGGATTTTTTGTATCATAGAGACCTTCTATTCTTTCAAACCCGTTTTTTTCAAACAGATAAGCAATCACTTTTTCCAAACTTTCGCTAGTATATCCTTTATTCCACCAATGTTGACCAATACAATAGCCAACTTCTGCAGTTTTACTTGCTTTATTGGCGATACTTGCCGAAATGGTCCCGATGAGCTGTTGCGTTGATTTTTCTTCAATCCCCCATAAAAAATAATCGGGATCAATATAATTTTTTTGATACTCACTTAAATTATTTTCGACATCTTGAACTGTTTGATAAGGCTTCCATGAAAGAAACTTTGTCACTTTAGAATCGGCTCCCCAATGATTAAACATTTGATAGGCATCTCTAATGGTTAATAAGCGTAAGGTGAGTCGGTTTGTCTGCAACTGTATCGTGCCAATATTTTCCATTTTCTCATCTCCTCGACTATTCAAACTTGCTAAGCCCTTCTTGTTGCCTTAATTGTATGAGTTGTTCTTTGGTGGTTCGTTTTTTAGAGAGTACGGGAAGGTTGTCGAGGGAGAAGTAATCCATTTGACTTGTTTCCAGACTTTCAGTAAAAGAACCACTCAAGATTTCACAAGCAAATACGAATTTGTAGTATTGGAAAGCTTGTGGAATATCTTTGCGTAAGTTTGTATCGAAAATCGCTTTTAGCTGTTGAACATCCACATGAAGACCTGTTTCTTCATAGACTTCTTTGCGAATGTTTTCTTTAGGAGAATAACCGACATCTGCATAACCCCCGGGTAAAGACCATTTGTGGGTTTTATGATCTTGTACAAGCAATACCTTATTGTCTTGTATTATCCACGCTCGAACATCTACTTTAGGTGTTTGGTAACCCGTTTCATGAGAGAATAAATCATCTATTATTTCCTGTGGTTCACCTCCAAGACTTTGAATTAACCGTAAAGCCAAATCATTAGTTCCTGATAACGAACAAGATCAAATGAGTCATTGCCGTAGTGCAATCCTGCTTGTGCGATAGATAATAATTCTTTATAGGTCGCTAGATAATCCATGCATGCCATTCTTTTTTAATATTTGCTTTTCATTTTAGCATCAAGTTATAATAAAGAAAATGGGAAAAGGAGCCGGTTTTTTATGGGACAGTTACAAACAAAGCGTGCTTACGAGGATATTGAAACTTCAGATGGAAAACGAGTTTTGGTCGATCGGATGTGGCCACGAGGGGTAAAAAAAGAGAAGTTGCAGTTATCTTTATGGGAAAAAGAGGTGGCTCCGACTAATGAGTTACGCAAAACCTTTGGCCATGATCCCCAAAAATTTTCTTGGTTTAAAAATGAATATAAAAAAGAATTAGACAATAACGATAAAACACAAGCATTTGTGAATCAAATTGCCGAGTGGTTAAAAAAAGATAACGTGACACTTATTTATGGCGCTAAAGACAAAAAAGAGAATCAGGCGGTCGTTTTAAAGGACTATCTTTTACAAAAAATAGGAGACCATCAATGAAAGATTACGAATAAAAGACACAAAAATTTTACAGCTGAACCACTATTATATATATCCAGGACTTGTTGGTTTTACCTAGATAATTGGTTTTGTTTTGATTGATTCAAAAAAACGAATAAAATCCATCGATAAGCTTGCAAAATTTTTTAAGAAGTGGTTAAATGAAGCCATAATTGATTGATGAAAAAGACAACCGGACTTGTGCGTCCTTTTATCAGAGAGGAAAAGCTAGGCTGAAACTTTTCTAAAAGCAACCCAAGTACGGACCACTTTGGAAACTCTTGACAAAACAAGGGCGGGCGCTCCGTTACAGCAAATGAGGAATGCAGTAATGTATTCAAAATTAGGTGGAACCGCGAATAAACTCGTCCTAGTATCAGTATGATGCTAGGGCTTTTTTTATTACAAAATAAACAGGAATTTGTAATAAAACGACTTTTTTATCAACCAAATCATTAACAGGAGGAATAATATGTTAAAAATCACTTTTCCAGATGATTCTATAAAAGAATTAGAATCTGGTATTACACCTAAAGAAATTGCTGAAAGCATTAGTAATAGCTTGGCAAAAAAAGCACTAGCTGGGAAATTTAATGGACAATTAATCGATTTAGACCGTCCTATTACTGAAGATGGGGCAATTGAAATTGTGACACCCGACCATGAAGATGCTTTAGGAATTTTGCGCCATTCAACAGCTCATTTGATGGCCAATGCGATGCGTCGTTTGTACCCTAATATTCATTTTGGGGTAGGACCAGCTATTGAAACAGGTTTTTATTATGATACAGATAATGGCGAAAGTCCAGTAACATCAGAAGATTTGCCTGCAATTGAAGCGGAAATGATGAATATTGTTAAGGAAAATAATCCAATTTCTCGCAAAGTTTTAACAAAAGAAGAAGCTCTTAAACTTTTTGCAGATGATCCTTATAAAGTCGAATTAATTAATGATATGCCAGAGGATGAACAAATTACTGCTTATGATCAAGGCGATTTTGTGGACTTATGTCGTGGTCCTCATGTGCCTTCAACGGGTCGTATCCAAGTCTTTAAACTTCTTTCTGTTGCTGGTGCTTATTGGCGTGGAAATTCAAGCAATCAAATGATGCAACGTGTTTATGGTACAGCTTTCTTTAATAAAAAGGATCTAAAAACATTTATTAAAGAAAGAGAGGAAGCTAAAGAACGAGATCACCGTAAACTAGGAAAAGAGCTTGGTTTATTTATGGTCTCCTCTGAAGTTGGTTCAGGTTTACCTTTTTGGTTGCCCAAAGGAGCTACTATTCGTCGAATCATTGAAAGATACATTGTAGATAAAGAAGTTAGTTTGGGGTATCAACATGTGTATACACCCATTATGGCTAATGTTGATTTTTATAAACAATCTGGGCACTGGGAACATTATCATGAAGACATGTTTCCTCCAATGGATATGGGCGATGGAGAAATGCTGGTTTTACGCCCGATGAACTGTCCTCATCATATGATGGTTTATAAAAATGACATTCACTCTTATCGTGAATTACCAATCCGAATAGCTGAACTTGGACAAATGCATCGCTATGAAAAATCTGGCGCTTTATCTGGTTTACAGCGAGTACGTGAAATGACCTTAAATGATGGGCATACTTTTGTACGTCCTGATCAAATTAAAGAAGAATTTAAACGAACATTGGAACTAATGACTGCGGTATATAAAGACTTCAATATTAACGATTATCGATTCCGCTTAAGTTACCGCGACCCTAACGATAAAGAAAAATACTTTGATGATGATCAGATGTGGGAACATGCGCAATTTGTTTTAAAAGAAGCATTAGATGAGTTAGGTGTACAATATTATGAAGCTGAAGGTGAGGCTGCTTTTTATGGCCCTAAACTAGATGTGCAAGTCAAAACTGCGTTAGGTATGGAAGAAACATTGTCAACAATCCAACTTGATTTCTTAATG
This sequence comes from Tetragenococcus muriaticus DSM 15685, assembly GCF_000423785.1. Taxonomy (GTDB): domain Bacteria; phylum Bacillota; class Bacilli; order Lactobacillales; family Enterococcaceae; genus Tetragenococcus; species Tetragenococcus muriaticus. The sequence goes on from NZ_AUIQ01000004.1 coordinate 9,646, forward strand.
CCAGAACGCTTCGATTTAACCTATGTAGGTGAAGATGGCGAAAATACACATCGTCCAGTTGTTATTCATCGAGGGATTGTATCCACCATGGAACGTTTTGTGGCTCATTTAACCGAAGTGTACAAAGGGGCGTTTCCTACTTGGCTAGCCCCTATCCAAGCGACGATTATTCCAGTTTCAGTTGATTTGCACGCTGATTATGCTTATGAGGTTAAGGAGCGTTTGCAAGAACAAGGGATAAGAGTTGAAGTGGATGAACGAAATGAAAAGATGGGCTATAAAATTCGAGCATCACAAACACAAAAAATTCCTTACCAAATTGTCGTAGGAGATAATGAAATGGCAGAATCTACTGTTAATGTGCGTCGATATGGCAGTAAAGAAACAGAAGTTCAACCTACAAATATGTTCATTGATGCTATCGTTTCAGATGTAAATAATTATAGTCGATCGTAAGAAAAGACCGAGGTTTCAGCGAGTACTCTGGAACCTCGGTCTTTTTTCTTACCTAATTTTTATTGTTTGAAAGAAATCGATCATACTTTTTCAAAAAAAGTGCATGAGACTTGAGTTTAAGCAAATTATATGCTATATTGAAAAAGTATTGATACGAGAGGTGAGTGAGGGCAGAAAATTCCCTCACTCTTTTTATGGAAAAAAGTTATTATAATTAGCTAAAGGAGGGGGATAACTAGTGAGTGCAGTCGTTGATACTGTAAAAGATATGGTGATGCCCATATTAGAAGAAAACAATTATGAATTGGTTGATTTAGAATTTGTAAAAGAAGGAAAAAGTTGGTATCTCCGTGTTTTTATTGATAAAGAAGACGGCATTGATATTGAAGAATGCGCTTATGTTAGTGAACGTTTAAGTGAAAAGTTGGATAATGCAGAACCTGATCCAATTCCTCAAGCGTATTTTCTAGAAGTTTCTTCTCCTGGAGCAGAACGGCCTTTAAAAAATGAAGAAGATTATCAAAAAGCAGTGGGAAACTATATTCATGTTTCTTTATATGAACCGATAGATAACCAAAAACAATATGACGGATTTTTGCAATCTGTGGATACCAATCAAATTGTTTTAAAAATTCGTATCAAAACTAGAGAAAAAGAGATCACAATTGATCGTAAGAAAATTGCAAAAGCTCATTTAGCTGTTCAAATATAAATACGGGGGAATCAAAAAGAATGAGTAAAGAAATGTTAAATGCATTAGATACCTTAGAAGCAGAAAAAGGAGTTTCTAAATCTATTGTTATTGAAGCGCTGGAGTCGGCCCTAGTTTCAGCTTATAAACGTAACTATGGGCAATCACAAAATGTGGAAGTAGATTTTGATGAAAATGAAGGTGACATCCATGTTTTTGCGGTAAAAGAAGTCACAGATGAAGTTATGGATTCGCAATTAGAAATCTCGTTAGAAGAGGCTACCGAAATTAACACAGCTTATGAAGTAGGGGATAAGATTCGTTTTGAAGTAACCCCTAAGGATTTTGGTCGCATTGCAGCTCAAACGGCTAAACAGGTGATTTTACAACGAGTTCGAGAAGCGGAGCGTTCCATTATTTATGAAGAATTTTCAGCTTATGAAAATGAAATTATGCAAGGGGTTGTTGAGCGCCAAGACCATCGATACATTTATGTGAACTTAGGTAAAATTGAAGCTGTGCTATCAAAACAGGATCAAATACCTAATGAACATTTTCAAGCTCATGATCGCATTAAAGTATATGTAACACGAGTTGAAAATACGTCAAAAGGCCCACAAGTATTTGTCAGTCGAACACACCCAGACCTAGTACGTCGTTTATTTGAGCAAGAAGTACCAGAAATTTATGATGGTACAGTTGAAATTGTAAGTATTGCACGTGAAGCTGGAGATCGTGCAAAAATTGCTGTACGTGCTGCAGATCCTGATATCGATCCAGTAGGCACTTGCGTTGGACCCCAAGGCCAACGTGTTCAATCTTTAGTGAATGAACTCAAAGGGGAAAATATGGATATTGTTGAATGGAATGAAGACCCAGCAATCTATATTGCTAATTCTTTGAACCCTTCAGAAGTTAGTGACGTTATTTTTGAGGTAGAAAATCCCAAAGTTTGTACTGTAGTTGTACCGGATCATCAATTATCACTAGCTATAGGAAAGCGTGGGCAAAATGCTCGTTTAGCAGCAAAATTAACTGCCTATAAAATTGATATTAAATCAGAATCTGACATGGAAGAATTCTACGCTCAATTAGATGAGGAAGAGGATACACCTTCAGATGAAGAAGTAACAGAAACAAAAGATACCTTATCGGATGAAAATGAAAACAGTCCTTCTGAAGAAGAGATCGTTTCGAATGAATCAGATGACTCTGAAACAGAACTATAGGGAGGTCTTTAAATGAAGAAAAGAAAAATTCCTTTGCGAAAATCTGTTGTATCTGGAGAAATGATACCTAAAAAACAACTATTACGCATTACTCGTTCAAAAGAAGGTGAAGTTTCGATTGATCCAACAGGGAAAAAACCAGGACGTGGGGCTTATATCGCAGTTGAGCCAGAAGAAGCTCAATTAGCTTGGGATAAACGAATTTTAGATCGAGTATTAGAAACAAAATTAAGTGATGAATTTTATCAAGAATTACTTGATTATGTTTCGCACCAGAAGGCTCGTCGTGAGTTGTTTGGCAATGAGTAAACAAAAAGCTTTGAACATGCTAGGATTGGCTATGCGGGCTGGTAAACTTGTAACAGGTGAAGAGATGACACTTCAAAAAATACGTGCTCGCAAAGTAAAATTAGTTTTAGTGGCTGAAGATGCTGGTGAAAATACCCAAAAGAGGGTCAAAGATAAAAGTACTTTTTATCAAGTTCCATTTGTTAACTGTCTGTATTCGGAAGAGATAAGCCGAGCAATTGGTAAGAACCGAATGGTTATCGGTGTATTAGATAACGGGTTTGCAAATAAAATTAAGGAACTAACATCAAGTTAGGAAGGTGATTGCATGGGAAAAAAAAGAATATATGAACTTGCAAAAGAAATGAACAAACCAAGTAAAGAAATCGTTGAAACAGCACAATCACTAGGATTTGACGTCAACAACCATATGGGTTCGCTCTCTGAATCAGAGGAACAAAAAGTCCGCCAAAGCGTGAGTGCCTCAGCACAAGATAGTCAATCATCAAATCAAAAGCCAGCAAATAACAAACAAAGTACGAAAGAAAAGAAATTTCAAACACAAAGAAACAATTCGAAATTTCAAAATCGTCAGAAACAAACGACTCAATCAGGAAAAGCTAGACAACAAACCCAGGCGCAAGGTACACAACAGACGCAAAGTGCAAAAAGCACTTCTCAAACAAGCCAGTCTAACAAGCAAAAAAATGCGCAAAATCAACAACAAACTGCGCAATCCAATGAGCAAAAGCAACGGCAAGATAAAGCACAAAATCGTTCACAAAAACAAGAGTCAACGCATAAAACGGTGGAAAAAAGTCAACCGCAAAAATCTGCTAAAACGCAAGCTTCAGAACAACCTAAACAACAGGCTAAAAAGGAACAAGAAAATAAAGGGAAACAAGGCAATACCGGTGAGCAACGTAAAAACCGCACGCGCAATAATAATGAAAATAAAGGCAATAACAATAACTACAATAATAAAAATCGGAACAAGTCAAATAAAAAAGGGAAAAATAAGCAACAGCAACAAACTAAAAAACCTGCAGCTTCCCAACGTAAGTTCCATGAATTACCTGAAGTATTAGAATATACGGAAGGGATGAATGTAGCAGAAATTGCTAAGAAAATCCGTCGTGAACCAGCAGAAATTATCAAAAAACTATTTATGCTTGGCGTCATGGTGAATCAAAATCAGCCACTTGATAAAGATACGATTGAACTCTTAGCAGAAGATTATGGCATTAAACCCGAAGAAAAAGTAGAAGTTGATATTGCAGATATTGATAAATTCTTCGAATCAGAAGAAGTCAACGAAGAAAACCTTGTTTCACGTCCACCTGTAGTTACTATCATGGGACATGTCGACCATGGAAAAACCACATTACTTGATAATTTGCGTCATTCTCGTGTAACTAGCGGAGAAGCAGGCGGGATTACCCAACATATCGGTGCTTATCAGTTGAATATTGATGATAAACCAATTACCTTTTTAGACACTCCTGGACATGCGGCTTTTACTAGCATGCGTGCAAGAGGAGCAAGCATCACAGATATTACCGTGCTAGTTGTAGCGGCTGATGATGGTGTTATGCCACAAACGATTGAAGCAATTAACCACGCTAAAGCAGCTGAAGTACCACTTATTGTGGCAGTTAATAAGGTTGATAAACCTGGAGCAAATCCACAAAAAGTTATGCAAGAACTGAGCGAGTATGAATTAGTTCCTGAAGCCTGGGGCGGCGATACGATTTTTGTAGAAATTTCAGCGAAGTTTAATCAAAACATTGAAGAATTATTAGAAATGATTTTATTGGTAGCTGAAGTTGAAGACCTAAAAGCTGATCCGACAAAACGGGCTATTGGTTCAGTTGTTGAAGCTCGATTAGATAAAGGAAAAGGTCCAGTAGCTACCTTATTAGTACAAGAAGGAACGTTACAAGTTGGCGATCCAATTGTAGTAGGCAATAACTATGGTCGTGTACGGGTAATGACTAATGACTTAGGTCGACGAGATAAATCAGCTAAACCTGCAACACCAGTTGAAATTTCTGGACTAAATGGAGTACCACAAGCTGGCGATCGTTTTGTCGTGTTTGAAGATGAGAAAAAAGCGCGGCAAGCAGGAGAAGAAAGAGCGAAACGAGCTTTAATGGAACACCGTGCAAGTAATTCACGGGTTACTTTGGATAATTTGTTTGAAAGTCTTAAAGAAGGCGAATTGAAAGAAGTAAATGTAATTATTAAAGCAGATGTACAAGGATCAGCCGAAGCATTGAGCGCTTCTTTGCAAAAAATTGAGGTCGAAGGTGTAAAAGTAAATATTGTCCATGCAGCAGTTGGCGCGATTAACGAAAGTGATATTACTTTAGCGGCTGCTAGTAACGCAATTATTATTGGTTTTAATGTAAGACCAACTTCACGCGCAAGACAACAAGCAGAAACAGAAGAAGTAGACATTCGTTTGCATCGTGTCATTTATCAAGCCATTGATGAAATTGAAACAGCAATGCAAGGGATGCTTGATCCTGAGTATGAAGAAAAAATTACGGGTCAAATGGTCGTTCGTGAAATTTATAAAGCTTCTAAAATAGGAATAATTGCTGGTTGTTACGTGATGGAAGGCACGATTTATCGTGACAGCGGTGTGCGTGTGATTCGTGATGGTATTGTTATTTTTGAAGGTAAACTAGCAAGTTTGAAACGCTTTAAAGATGATGCTAAAGAAGTTAAATCTGGCTATGAATGTGGAGCTACCATTGAAAAATATAATGATCTCAAAGTAGACGATACTATTGAAGGATTTGTTATGGAAGAAGTTAAACCGAAACAATCATGATGTTAGATAATTGATATAGGAGGGCAATTTCATGGCAAATTATCGAGACCGAAGAGTCGCTCAAGAAATACTAAAAGAAGTGACTCAGGTCTTACAAAAGAAAATTCGTGATCCACGAGTACAAGGAGTAACTATTACTGATGTAGATGTTACTGGGGATTTACAGCAAGCAACAATCTATTATAGTATTTTATCTAGTGCTGATTCGGAAAAAAAAGAAGCACAAGCAGGACTAGAAAAGGCAAGCGGACTTTTTCGGCGTGAAGTAGGCCAGGCCTTAAGCACCTACAAAACGCCTGAACTTTTCTTTGAACTGGATGAATCGATTGAATATGGGGAAAGAATTGATGAAATGATTCGCGAATTACATGAAAATGAAGAGTAACAGATAATCAGATATCGATCTGTCGTGATCCTTTAAAAGTTAAATTACCCTTTGACTTTTTGGGTCATAGCAGAAGGTATCTGTTTTTTTGTGAAAAATTCATAAGTTTGTTAAAAAAGTTATGTTATAATAATAAAATAAAAAAGGAGAGACTATGGACGGAATTTTACCTTTATGGAAAGAACGTGGAATGACAAGCCATGATTGCGTGTCTAAGTTAAGAAAAATTTTACATACGAAAAAGGTTGGACATGGAGGGACACTTGATCCAGATGTCGATGGCATATTACCCATTTGTATCGGGAAGGCAACAAAAGTGGTTGAATTTTTAACAGATTCTGGCAAAGAATATGAAGGAGAGATTACTTTAGGATACGCGACAAATACCGAAGATGCTGCCGGAGAGGTTATCCAACAAGATGCTCTCCCAACCCCCTTTACAAATGAAGCCATTGATCAAGCAATACAAACCTTGGTCGGTCAAATTGTTCAGACTCCTCCGATGTATTCAGCTGTTAAAGTTAATGGCAAACGTTTATATGAATATGCTAGGCAAGGAGAAGACGTAGAACGTCCTCAACGTAAAGTCATGATTCACTCTTTTTTTCGTACGGACGCCTCCGTTTATAATGAAAAAGAGCAACTACAATCTTGGCATTTTAGAGTAGCTTGTCAAAAAGGGACCTATGTGCGAACTTTAGCTGTTGATACGGGGAAGGTACTTGGCGTAAGTGCCCATATGTCTGATTTGACTCGTACTAAAAGTGCTTATTTTACAGCAGAACAAGCAGTTACATTAAATCAAGTAAAAGCAGTGATGGAAAAAGGAAATATTGAGAATATATTATTTCCGCTAGAATACGGCGTTCAGCGTTTTCAAAGAATCGACATTTCTGATGCGTTATGGCAAAAAGTAAAAAACGGCATGCGTTTACCTTACCAAGCTTTTCAACTAGAAGAGCTGCCCAAAAAACCTGTGGCTGTTTTTTATAAAAATCAGGTAGTTAGTCTTTATGAGCCAAATAAAAATGAGAAGGACGGCTTGAAGCCGTTAAAAGTATTAAAGAACGAGATTAGTTAGGAGCTTAGTGTTTTATGGAAGTCATCGAATTACGTCATCCTTATACAAAAGAAACTATTCCTGAAGAAGAAGTTGTTTTAGTATTAGGCTTTTTTGATGGTGTGCATAAAGGACACCAAAAAGTAATTGAAACTGGAAGAAAGATTGCCAATAAACAAGGATTAAAGCTCGCGGTAATGACCTTTAACCAACATCCTTCAATTGTTTTTAAAAAGACCAATCCAAATGATGTAAAATATTTAACTAGTTTGGAACAAAAAGAACGGTTAATGAGTCAGTTAGGCGTAGATTATTTATACATTGTTGATTTTACTTCCTTATTTGCTAGTTTAAGCCCTCAAGAATTTGTAGATAAATATATTATTGATTTGCACGCAAAATATGCTGTTGCAGGATTTGACTATACTTATGGACTCGCAGATGTGGCAAATATGCAGCGGTTACCGCAATATTCTAGGGGATATTTTGAAGTAGTCACAGTTTCTAAAAAAACACAGGATAGTGATAAAATTAGTTCAACCCGTATTAGAGAATGCTTAGATCAAGGAAATATGGAAAAAGCCGCTGATTTGTTAGGCTATACTTATGAAATCGATGGAATTGTAGTGCATGGCGATGCTAGAGGTCGTACTTTAGGATTTCCGACCGCAAACATTAAAGTAGATAGTAATACGCGTTTACCTAAGGAAGGCGTATATGCAACAGAAATTAAAATAGGAGAAACATGGTACCCTGCAATGGGTTCGATTGGTCACAATGATACCTTTGAACAAGGAAGACAATTAACTGTTGAAGTATATATTTTAGACTTTACTCAAGATGTTTATGGCGAGCAGGTTAGCGTGCAATGGAATCATCTTTTACGAGATCAGGTGGCTTTTAATGGTGCAGAAGAACTCATTCAACAATTAAAAAAAGATGAAGAGGATACACGGCAGTATTTTGCAGCGATGAAACGTTGAGTTTGTTGTGAAAGTATTAAATTAATGGCTTTATAATTAAGGTGATTAAGCACATAAGTAAGCGAAACTAGTGTGCTAAAAAAGAAATAAGCACATAAGATTGTTAAACTTATGTGCTTAATACATAATAAGCCCACTAGTTTGTTAAACTTATGTACTTAATTTAAAAAAAAGAGACAACAAAAGTTCATTCAACGCTTTTGTTGCCTCTCTTTTTTATTCAGATGTTTCCTCATTTTCGATCACTTGTTTTACTTGAAATTCAGTAGCATGTTCGTTTTTAGAGTCAACATCGGAAAAATCAAACAATAAGTATTCATCGTTATCATCTTGGACCACAACTAATTTGTTAGTCAATCCGCGTTTATCTTTTTCAATTTGCACTTTTTTCATCAATTCTTCCTGGTCAACATCAGATGTTAAAGCATTACCGCGGTTAAAAAAGACTGTTTCTTCCATGATCGCTCTCTCCTTTTTTGATAGATGTTACTTTTATCCTAAGCTATAGTAACTATCTTGTCAAAAATTACCATAAGTCGATTTTGTAGTATCTATGATCCCATGAGAAAATAGAGTATGAAAATATTGTAATTAAGAGGATCAAAATGTAGATAAAGAAGATAACTACTTGAAAATACTGGCAAAATAACTACTCCAATAAAGCATAAAAAGGTATATAGGAAAAATTAGCACTCTAGCATAAAGAGTGCTAATTTTTTAAGCATTTCCTCTTGACTTCTTTTGGATTTATGTTATATTAATAATTGTGTTAGCACTTAGAGATAAGGAGTGCTAATTAGAAGGTGATAAATTTGTTAACGCAAAGACAAGATGATATCTTGCATTTGATTATTCATAATTATACAAATTTAGGAAAGCCAATTGGATCTAAAACGCTGATGGAAGAAGGGATCGCAGCCAGCTCAGCCACGATTAGAAATGAGATGAAGACTTTAGAGGAATACGGTCTTATGGTCAAGACACATTCTTCTTCAGGTCGTATTCCTTCGTTAAAAGGTTATCGTTATTATGTTGATCATCTGTTAGAACCGGAAAAGTTAAACCAAAGCGAAATCGACATGATTCGTGAAGCTTTTGGGAGAGACTTTCATGAGATTAATGATATTATTAAACAATCAGCTGAAATTCTTTCTCATTTGACAAGCTATACAGCGTTGTCGATTGGTCCGGATGTCAGAAATAGAAGGTTAACAGGTTTCAAAATGGTTCCGTTAAATAATCGACAAGTGATCGCAATCATTGTAACGGATAAAGGAAATGTGGAAAATCAAGTCTTTTCGATCCCTCGCGATGTAGATAGTGACGATCTTGAAAAAATAGTTCAGATCATCAATGATAAACTAATTAATGAGCCCTTATTGACAGTTTATCAACGTTTGCGGACTGAAATTCCAATGATTCTTCATAAGTATTTCCAAACAACAGAAGGAATTCTTGAACTATTCAATAATATGTTGAATGAGGCTTTTGAAGAAAAGATTTTTGTTGGTGGTCAAATGAATCTATTAAATTCCGATCAAGTTCAAGATGTCGATCAGTTTAAGGCGATGTACTTATTTATGAAAAATTCACAACGATTGAATGAATTATTGAGTGCAAAAGATCAACCGATCCAAATACGAATTGGTTCAGAACTAGGGAACGATTTATTAAGTGATATGAGTTTAATCCAAGCTAATTACGAAATTCAAGGGCATGGTAATGGAACAATTGCTATTTTAGGTTCAGCTAGCATGCCATATTCGAAGATGTTTAGTTTGCTTGATGTGTTTCGTAGAGAATTAGCAGGGACCTTAAATGAATATTATCGTTCGATTGATTCATTCGGGTAGTCCGCGTGAATTGTCAATTATTTATATAGAAGGGATGTTAGATCATTGTCTGATAAAGAAAAAAATTCGGAAGAAGTAGAAGAAACTTTTTCTGCTGAATCTGAGGAAAACGAATCAGCGAAAGATGAAGAAACAGTAGAAGAGATCAATGAAGAAGGTGTGCAGCCTGTTTCTGAAGTGGAGGATTTAAAGACTCAACTTAGTGAAATGGAAGATAATTATCTTCGAGCTTCTGCTGAAATTACAAATATGAATAATCGTTTTCGTAACGAGAGAGAAACATTGCAAAAATATCGTTCACAAGACTTAGGGAAAAAGTTACTCCCAGCGCTTGATAACTTAGAGCGGGCTGTAGCTACTGAAGTTGAAGGTGAGCAAAATGAGAATTTGAAAAAAGGCGTAGAAATGACCTTAGAAAGTTTACGTTCAGCGATGCAAGAGGAAGGAATTGAGGAAATTCCTGCTCAAGGCGAAATATTTGATCCTACGATGCATCAAGCTGTACAATCGGTTCCGGCGACAGAAGATCAGCCAGCAGAAACGGTTGTCGAAGTTTTACAAAAAGGTTATAAACTTTACGACCGTGTCCTTCGAGCCAGCATGGTTGTTGTCGCACAATAATTAAGCTCATTTCAATATTAATTAATAACATATTTACAAAGGAGATCATAACATGAGTAAGGTAATTGGTATAGACTTAGGTACGACAAACTCTGCCGTTTCAGTGTTAGAAGGCGGCGAATCAAAAATTATTACAAACCCAGAAGGCAACCGTACAACACCTTCTGTTGTTTCATTTAAAAATGGTGAAATCCAAGTAGGGGAAGTTGCAAAAAGACAAGCTGTTACTAACCCAGACACTATTACTTCTATTAAACGTCATATTGGCGAAGAAGGCTATAAAGTAGAAGCAAATGATAAATCATACACACCTCAAGAAATTTCTGCAATGATCCTACAACATATCAAAGGATTTTCTGAAGACTATCTAGGTGAAGATGTGGATAAAGCAGTTATTACAGTTCCTGCTTACTTTAACGACTCTCAACGTCAAGCAACTAAAGACGCTGGTAAGATTGCTGGTTTAGAAGTTGAACGTATTGTCAATGAACCAACAGCTGCTGCTTTAGCTTACGGCTTAGATAAAACAGAACAAGATGAAAAAATCTTGGTATTTGACCTAGGTGGCGGTACTTTTGACGTTTCTATTCTAGAGTTAGGCGATGGTGTATTTGATGTATTGTCCACAGCCGGTGATAACAACTTAGGTGGGGACGACTTTGATGAAAAAATCATTGACTACATGGTTAGTGAATTCAAAAAAGAAAACGGCATTGATCTAGGTAAAGATAAAATGGCTCTACAACGTCTAAAAGACGCTGCTGAAAAAGCGAAAAAAGATCTATCTGGTGTATCAAGCACACAAATTAGTTTACCATTTATTACAGCAGGCGAAGACGGTCCACTTCATTTGGAAATGAACATGACTCGCGCTAAATTTGATGAATTAACAAGTGACTTAGTGGATAAAACTAAAGAACCTGTTCGTCAAGCATTAAAAGATGCTGGTTTATCTAAATCTGATATCAATCAAGTAATCTTAGTTGGTGGATCAACACGTATTCCAGCTGTTGTTGAATCAGTACGTAAAGAAACTGGCGCAGAACCAAATAAATCTGTAAACCCAGACGAAGTTGTGGCTATGGGTGCTGCTATTCAAGCTGGCGTTATCACAGGTGACGTTAAAGATGTTGTTTTACTTGACGTAACACCACTTTCATTAGGTATCGAAACAATGGGTGGCGTATTTACCAAGTTGATTGATCGTAATACGACAATTCCAACGAGCAAATCGCAAGTATTTTCAACTGCAGCTGATAACCAACCAGCAGTAGATATTCACGTATTACAAGGTGAACGTCCAATGGCAGCTGATAATAAGACACTTGGTCGTTTCCAATTAACAGATATTCCTGCTGCACCACGAGGCGTACCACAAATTGAAGTTACATTTGATATTGATAAAAACGGTATTGTAAATGTTTCAGCTAAAGACTTAGGTACTCAAAAAGAACAAAAAATTACGATTCAATCTTCTTCAGGTCTATCCGACGATGAAATTGATCGTATGGTTAAAGATGCTGAAGAAAATGCCAAAGCCGACGAAGAACGTAAAGAAGAAGCAGATCTACGTAACGAAGTAGATTCATTGTTGTTCACTGTTGATAAAACATTGAGTGATCTTGATGGTAAAGTAGACGAAGAAGAAGTCAAAAAAGCTGAAAATGCTCGTGACGAATTGAAGGCTGCTGTTGAAGCGGATGACATTGAAGAAATGAAAACTAAACGTGATGCATTAAATGAAATTGTACAAAACTTGAGCGTGAAGATGTATGAACAAGCATCACAAGAACAACAAGGTGAATCAGGTTCGGATGATTCTTCTAATACTTCTGGTGACGATGATGTGGTAGATGCAGATTTTGAAGAAGTAAATGACGACGATAATAAATAAGATCGTTGTTTATGAAAAGGCCAAAGTCATCCGCTTTGGCCTTTTCTTTTGAAATTTTGGCTATAAAAGAATGAATCAGTTCTTAATTTTAAGTAAAATAATGTTGCTTCTGCATAATTTATGATAAAATACCAAAGACTGTTAAAGTATTAGATGGAGGGAAAGCCAATGGCAACAAAACGTGATTATTATGAAGTCCTAGGTGTAGATAGAGGGGCTTCAGATGATGAGATCAAAAAGGCATATCGTAAGCTTTCCAAACAATATCATCCAGACGTGAACCAAGAATCCGATGCAGAAGAGAAGTTTAAAGAAATTTCAGAAGCCTATGAAGTCTTAAGTGATCCGCAAAAACGTGCAGCTTATGATCAATATGGTCATGCTGGTGCAGATGCCAATTATGGCGGAGGCGCTGGTGCTGGCGGCTTTGGCGGTTTCGGCGGCGGTGGATTCTCCGACGCCGGAGGCTTTGGTGGCTTTGAAGATATTTTTGAATCTTTCTTCGGTGGTGGTCGTTCTGCAGATCCTACTGCACCTCGCCAAGGTGACGACTTACAGTATTCGATTAATTTAACTTTTGAAGAAGGAGTTTTCGGAAAAGATACCGAAATTTCTTATAAGCGAAATGAAGTTTGTCATACCTGTGGTGGTAATGGTGCAAAACCAGGAACTCAACCTGAAACTTGTCAGAAGTGTAAGGGAAGCGGAGTCCTCAACGTTGAACGGCAAACGCCACTTGGTCGCGTTATGACACGCCAAACTTGCGATGTATGTCATGGAACTGGTAAAGAAATTAAAGAAGTTTGCGAAACTTGTCAAGGTACAGGCCATGAAAAGAGAACGCATAATGTAAGTGTTTCTGTTCCTGCAGGTGTTGAAGATGGTCAACAAATGAGATTAGCTAATCAAGGAGAAGCTGGCATAAACGGTGGTCCTTATGGTGATTTATATGTCGTTTTCCGTGTTGCTGAAAGTGATATTTTTGATCGTGATGGTTCAGAAATTTATTATGAATTACCGCTTAATTTTGTACAAGCTGCTTTAGGTGATGAAGTTGATGTTCCAACAGTGCATGGAAATGTTAAACTGAAAATACCAGCCGGTACACAAACAAGCACGAAATTCCGTATGCGTGGAAAGGGTGCACCTCGTTTAAGAGGAAATAGCACTGGAGATCAACAGGTTACAGTAAAAATTATTACTCCTAAAAACTTAGACGATGAACAAAAAGAAGCCTTACGAAATTTTGCTGAATTAACTGGACAAAAAACACAGGAGCAGCAATCTGAGGGTTTTTTCGATAGGATGAAAGATGCTTTTGGAAAAAAGTGAGAAACAAAAAATGGAGGTCAGTTATAAGCTGACCTCCATTTTTTGTTTAAGCAACTATAAAATATAAAAATAGTGTTTATTCAATTATTGAATGAAGAATATGAATTGAAAAATTTCTTCATTATCCAGAACCTCTTGCTTTTATTAAATATTTAATACTTTTGTTAAAAAGCTTTTCGTACGCTCGTTTTTAGGATGATTAAACACTTCATCAGGTTTACCATCTTCTAAAAAGTAACCATCATCAATAAACATTACACGGTTAGCTACTTCTTTAGCAAACCCCATCTCATGGGTAACAATCACCATAGTCATTCCTTGATCTACCAGTTTTTTCATAACGTTCAAAACGTCGCCAACCATTTCAGGGTCTAAAGCTGAAGTAGGTTCGTCAAATAACATAATATCTGGATTCATTGCTAATGCACGAGCGATTGCTACTCGTTGCTTTTGTCCACCGGAAAGATTTTCAGGATAGACGTTTTTTTTATCGGATAAGCCAACAGTTTCCAACAATTCTTCTGCCCGTTTTTCTGCTTCATGTTTACTTTCTCCCTTTACATCTAGGGGGGCTAAGGTAATATTTTCTAAAACAGAAAGGTGAGGAAATAAGTTGAAATGTTGAAAAACCATACCAATATGTTGTCGTGTTTGGTTAATGTCGGTATTTTTATCTGTTAATTGGTCACCATCAATAATTATTTGGCCACTACTTGCTTCTTCTAAACGATTAAGACAACGTAAAAAAGTGGACTTACCTGAACCAGAAGGGCCAATTACACAAACTACTTCGCCTTCTTGTATTGTTGTAGAGATATCGTTTAATACGATATTATCATCAAATTTTTTTACTAAATGTTCAACGGATATCTTTTCCTTCATTTTATTTCATCCTCTTTTCTAGTACTTTTGCTAACTTCGTTAGGGCAGTAATAACAATTAAGTACATGATGGCAATAATTAAATAGACATAAGTACTTTGCATTGTGCGAGCTACAATAATTTTTCCTGTTTGTAGTAGTTCCACAACGCCAATAACCGAAATGATCGTCGTATCTTTTAACGAAATGACGAATTGGTTTACAAATGATGGAATCATAATTTTTATTGCTTGAGGCAAAATAATTTTTTGCATTGTCCGATTATACGTAAGACCTAAACTACGTGAGGCTTCCATTTGTCCTGTTGGTACGGCGTTTATTCCTCCACGGACAATCTCTGCAATGTAGGCACTGGCATTTAAAGTTAGTGTAATAATTCCTGCGGTAAAATCAGGAATTGTTATGCCAATAGCATCTGATAAACCAAAGAAAATAAAGAAAGCTAATACCATCATAGGAATTCCTCGGATAACATCAACATAAAAAGAAGCAATTCCGCGCAATGTTTTGATAGGCGCTACGCTGAAGAGTCCAATAATGATCCCAATAATTAAAGCTAAGGCAAAGGAAATTAAGGCTAGAGCGATTGTCTGCCATAGACCACTTAGTAATACTCTATAGTTATTTCTAAGTAAACCGACAAGTGAAGATTCATCTGTAGATGATTCGCTTGCAGTGGCGCTATCGCTATCCTCAACATAACTTGAAACGATTTGATCGTATTCACCTGTGCGCTCCATTTCTTGCAAAGCCTCATTAAACATTTCCAATAACTCAGGATTTTGCCCTTTTTTAACAGCAAATCCATAGTCTCCACCTGTTTCACGATCTATAGGAGTTTCAAGCTCTTGACCTTGTGCAATAGCATAACCAATTACAGGATAATCGTCCATTAAAGCATCAATGGCATCGACACGAACTGCCTCATATAATTGATCTGCATCGTCATATAATTTTACGTTAAAGCCATATTCATCTTCATGTTCGTCTAAAAAGTCCGCACTTTCCGTACCTACTTTGGCTCCTACTGTTGTACCTTCTAGATCTTCGTAAGAAGTAATATCCTCATTACCTTCTTCTACAGCTAGTTGAATACCACTTTCAAAATAAGGGTCAGCAAAATCAAAGTTTTCTTCTCGTTCGTCAGTAATCGTCATTCCTGCAATCATACCATCTGCTTGATTTCCTTCGACAGCTTGGACTGCCCCCGAAAAACCAATATGATTAAAGGTAATATTAAAATTTTGCATTTCTGCTGCTCGTTCCATTAAATCAACGTCGATACCTTCATATTCATTTTCTGCGTTTTGAAACTCAAAAGGAGCAAACGCCGTATCACTGGCGATAACGTATTCATCTTTTTTAGGTTCTACTTGTTTCATTTCACCTGATTCTTGGCTATTATCGTCGGCTTCAACGTAAGTATTGATGATTTCATCATATTCACCCGAGTCTTTTAATTTTTGTAGCCCCGTGTTAAATGCTTCTAGTAATTCTTCATTTTCTCCCTTTTTAACAGCAAAACCATAAGGGTTACCTTCTTCTGGGTCATCTACTAAAGATAAATCTTCACCTTGTTTAATCGCGTAGCCTAAAACAGGAGCGTCGTCAAAAATCGCATCAACAGTATCATTTTTCACAGCTCCGTATAAGCCGGGGGCGTCGTCATAATTTTTAACATCAAAATCGTAAGTGTCCTTGTTTTCCTCTAAAAAATCTGCGCTTTCAGTACCAACTTTAGCACCAACAGTTTTTCCTTCTAGGTCATTGTAAGATTTTATCTCATCATTATCTTTGGACACTGCCATTTGTATGCCACTGTCATAGTACGGCTCAGAAAAATCAAAACTTTGCTTTCGTTCGTCTGTGATTGTCATGCCAGCGATCATGCCATCAAGTTGGTTAGATTGGACTCCTTGAATTGAACTATCAAATCCCAAAGGGCGTAATTCTACATTAAACCCTTGATCATCAGCAATAGCATTTAATATATCAATATCAATACCTTCATATTCATCGTTATCATTTTGGAACTCGAATGGAGCAAAAGTCACGTCAGTTCCAATTTGATACGTCTTTTCTTCGGCAGAACTTGTTTTACTTCCGAAAAATAAAAAAGCACTGAAAACAAAAACCAAGATATAATTAACGAATTCTTTTTCATTTAATAATTCCTCCTTTAAGACTTTAAGTAATGGAACATTAGCTTAATTATGATGAAAAGTCAGTTTCCAATTTTTTTCTTAAGTCGTCCATTTCATTACCTTAATAAGAAGAATTATATAATAAACTTTTCTGACAAAGCAAGAGAATATGTAAAAAAAGTTGGGAAATGTCCAAAAAAACAACATTTTATGTAAGAAAATTTTACATAAAAAGAACGATTGAACACTATTTAAAAAAATAGCGAAAATACGTTCGGTATGTTAGAATAGGAAAGTAAACATTTAACGAGGATAGGTTTATCCAGAAAGAAGGAAGACGTTTATGATTGAAAAAGAATTATCACATCAATTTGAACTTGTTTCAAATTACCAGCCGTCAGGAGATCAGCCCGAAGCAATTGAAGCATTAACTGATGGGGTGTTAGATCATAAAAAAGCTCAAATTCTTTTGGGTGCTACTGGAACAGGAAAAACATACACGATTTCAAACGTTATTCAAAATGTAAATAAGCCGACATTAATTATTGCTCACAATAAGACATTGGCAGGACAATTATACGGTGAATTTAAAGAGTTTTTCCCAAACAATGCTGTTGAATACTTTGTAAGTTATTATGACTATTATCAACCTGAAGCCTATGTGCCATCGAGTGATACTTATATTGAAAAAGATTCTAGTATCAATGATGAAATTGATAAGTTACGGCACTCAGCCACTAGTTCTTTGTTAGAGCGTAACGACGTTATAGTGGTGGCTTCGGTATCATGCATCTTTGGTTTAGGTTCTCCGATGGAGTATCAAAAACAAGTTGTTTCCTTACGCCAAGGAATGGAGATTTCTAGAGATGAATTATTGCGTTCGTTAGTTGATATTCAATTTGAACGTAATGATATTGACTTTCAACGTGGACGCTTTCGCGTGCGAGGCGATGTGGTTGAAATCTTTCCAGTATCACGAGCTGAGCGAGCATTACGCATTGAATTTTTTGGTGATGAGATTGATCGCATTCGTGAGGTGGATGCACTTACAGGAGAAGTCTTAAGTGAAACTGAACATGTATCTATTTTTCCAGCAACGCACTTTGTTACAGACGAAGACCACATGGAAACAGCAATTGCTTCAATAAAACAAGAATTAGAAACACGTTTAGAAATTTTGAAAAGCGATAATAAATTGCTAGAAGCGCAACGTTTAGAACAAAGGACCAATTATGATATTGAAATGTTGCGAGAAATGGGATATACATCAGGAATTGAAAATTATTCAAGACATATGGACGGAAGAAGCGAAGGCGAGCCACCATTTACGCTTTTAGACTTTTTCCCTGAAGACTTTTTAATGGTAGTGGATGAATCTCATGTAACTATGCCGCAAATCCGAGGGATGTATAATGGCGATCGTGCTAGAAAGCAAATGCTAGTGGATTATGGATTTCGTTTACCTTCAGCTCTGGATAATCGTCCATTAAGATTAGAAGAGTTTGAAAAACATGTCAATCAGATCATTTATGTTTCGGCAACGCCTGGCCCCTATGAAAAGGATCAGACAGATACAGTTGTGGAACAAATTATTCGGCCAACGGGGCTTTTGGATCCTCTTATTGAAGTGCGACCGATTATGGGACAAATTGATGATCTTGTCGGAGAAATCAATGCTCGGATAGAAAACGATGAGCGAGTTTTTGTCACTACTTTAACTAAGAAAATGGCAGAAGACTTAACAGATCATTTCCGAGAATTAGGAATAAAAGTGAAATATTTGCATAGTGATGTTAAAACATTAGAACGAACAGAAATTATTCGAAATTTGCGTTTGGGAGAATTTGATGTTTTAGTAGGGATTAACTTATTAAGAGAAGGCCTAGACGTGCCAGAAGTTTCTCTAGTGGCTATTTTAGATGCTGATAAAGAGGGATTTTTACGTAGTGAACGTTCTCTTGTCCAAACCATGGGACGGGCTGCTAGAAATGCGGAAGGTAAAGTGGTCATGTATGCTGATCAAATTACAGATTCTATGCAAAACGCGATGGATGAAACGAGTCGTCGTCGTAAAATCCAAGAAGAATATAATGAAAACCATGGGATTGTGCCACAAACAATTAAAAAAGACATTCGCGATTTGATTTCGATTTCTTCTGTTTCTGAAGAAGGAGAAGGACAAGACAAAGAACAGGTGTCTTATAAGGATCTTACTCAGGATGAAAAAGAAGACCTAATCGAAAAATTAGATGCAGAAATGAAGGAAGCTGCTAAATCATTAGATTTTGAAAAAGCAGCTAATTTACGTGATTCAATTTTAGAATTGAAAGCTTAATGGTTCGGGGGGAGAATATGGCAAGTGATAATATTGTAATTCATGGCGCACGCGCCCATAATTTAAAAAATGTAGATGTGACCATTCCCAGAGATAATCTGGTAGTGGTCACAGGTTTGTCTGGTTCTGGAAAAAGTTCTTTAGCTTTTGATACTTTGTACGCTGAAGGACAAAGACGTTATGTTGAAAGTCTGTCTTCTTATGCCAGACAATTTTTAGGGCAAATGGATAAGCCCGATGTTGATAGTATTGATGGACTGAGTCCAGCGATTTCTATTGACCAAAAAACAACTAGTAAAAACCCTCGTTCAACAGTAGGAACAGTTACGGAAATCAATGACTATTTGCGTTTGTTATATGCTCGAGTGGGCCATCCTATCTGTCCAAATGATCATATCGAGATTACTAGTCAATCACCGGAACAGATGGTCGATCAGGTCCTTGAATTACCCGAAAGAAGTAGAATTCAACTTTTTGCTCCAGTTGTTGTACAAAAGAAAGGCCAACATAAAAAGACATTAGAAAATGTTCAAAAAGAAGGTTATGTACGAGTTCGAGTAGATAATGAAATTTATGACATAACAGAAGTTCCAGAATTAGAAAAAAATAAAAAACATGATATAGCGATTGTTGTTGATCGAATTGTAATTAAAGAAGGTGTTCGTTCTCGTCTATTTGATTCCTTTGAAGCAGCTCTTCGTTTGACAAGTGGTTATGCAATTGTCAATGTAATAGACGGAGAAGACATGCTATTTAGCGAGCATTATTCTTGTCCTTATTGTGGATTTACAGTGGGAGAATTAGAACCACGTCTTTTTTCTTTTAACGCACCTTTTGGGGCTTGTCCAGAATGCGATGGTTTAGGGATAAAGTTAGAAGTAGATACTGACTTGGTGGTCCCTGATGCAACAAAATCTTTACATCAAGGAGCTATTGTACCGTGGAACCCGATTAGTTCACAGTATTATCCACAGATGTTAGAGCAGGCATGTCAAGAGTTTGGTATCGATCTAGATACTCCTTTTGAACAATTGCCTAAAGACCAGCAGGAGATTGTATTACATGGTTCAAATGGGAAACACTTTCATTTTCATTATCAAAATGACTTTGGTAACGTTCGTGATGTAGATACGCCTTTTGAAGGTGTTGTGCCTAATATTAAACGGCGCTTTCATGAAACCAATAGTGATTTTACTCGTGATCAAATGCGTTCATATATGACGGAATTAACTTGTCAAGCGTGTCATGGATACCGGCTAAATGACCAAGCACTTTCCGTAAAAATTAATAATAAACATATTGGTGAAGTAAGTGATCTAGCAATTAACTATACGTCTAATTTTGTTGAAGGATTAGTTTTGTCCGAACAAGAACAAATGATTGCTCAACCTATTGTAAAAGAAATTGATGATCGCTTGAGCTTTTTACAAAACGTAGGCTTAAATTATCTAACACTTAGTCGTTCAGCAGGGACACTTTCTGGTGGCGAAGCGCAGCGGATACGTTTAGCAACACAAATTGGTTCTAACTTATCAGGTGTCTTATATATCTTGGACGAGCCCTCTATTGGCTTGCATCAACGGGATAATGAACGCTTGTTAGGGTCATTGAAAAAAATGCGCGATTTAGGAAATACGTTGATTGTTGTTGAGCACGATGAGGACACGATGCGTTCTTCTGATTATTTAATCGATGTGGGACCGGGCGCTGGCGATTATGGGGGAGAAATTGTTGCTTCTGGTACGCCAGAACAAGTAGCAGCAACTCCTGATTCTTTGACAGGGGCTTATCTTAGTGGAAAAAAAGAAATTCCTGTGCCTGAAAAACGTCGAAAAGGAAATAAAAAAAATATTTCTATCACTGGGGCTCAAGCCAATAATTTGAAAGATATTCATGTGAAATTCCCTTTAGGAAAGCTTATTACTGTAACGGGGGTTTCTGGTTCAGGTAAGTCGACATTAATCAATGATATTTTGAAAAAAGCTTTAGCGCAACGCTTGAATAAGAATTCAAAAAAACCAGGGAAATTTAGAAAAATTAGTGGTTATGAAAATGTCGAAAAAATCATTGATATTGACCAAAGTCCTATTGGACGGACGCCTCGGAGTAATCCAGCTACTTATACGAGTGTATTTGACGACATTCGAGACTTATTCGCTCAAACAAATGAAGCTAAAATACGTGGTTATAAAAAGGGGCGTTTTAGTTTTAATATTAAAGGCGGGCGTTGTGAGGCTTGCAAAGGTGATGGTATTATCAAGATAGAGATGCATTTCTTACCTGATATTTATGTTCCTTGCGAAGTTTGTCATGGGAAACGCTATAATTCTGAAACCTTAGAGGTTCATTATAAAGGAAAAAATATTTCAGAAGTGTTAGATATGACGGTGGATGATGCTTTCGACTTTTTCCAAAATATTCCTAAAATCCGTCGTAAACTTCAAACAATCGTTGATGTAGGTCTTGGTTATGTTAAATTAGGACAACCAGCAACTACCTTATCAGGTGGTGAAGCTCAACGCATGAAATTAGCTAGTGAGTTGCATAAAAATTCGAATGGGAAAAACTTTTATATTCTTGATGAACCAACCACTGGTCTACATTCAGACGATATTCTTCGATTATTACAAGTGTTAAATCAGTTGGTAGATGCTGGAAATACAGTCTTAGTTATCGAGCATAACTTAGATGTGATAAAATCAGCGGATCATGTGATTGATTTAGGTCCAGAAGGGGGAGAAAATGGGGGGACAGTGATTGCTACAGGTACTCCTGAAAAAATCGCTGCTAATCCTGAGAGTTATACTGGACAATACTTGAAAAAATTAATTTAATTTTTTTCTTATCTATTAATAATAAAAAGCTCCATTGGATAACTTTTTAAGGTGTATAATCACTTATAGTTCATCCAAGGGAGCTTTCTTCTATTGGGTTAAAAACTTAAAAGTATCGGTTGTAGTAGGTAGACCACCAAAACAATGATTACAACGCTAAATATATTTAGCCAAAGGCCAGTTTTTACCATATCATTAATTTTTAATTCTCCTGAACCGAATACAGCTGCATTTGGAGGTGTTGAGATAGGTAACATAAATGCACAGCTTGATGCAAGAGCTACAATAGCCATAATGCCATAAGGCTCAACCCCTATTCCAGCGGCTAACCCCACACTAATCGGCATTAACATATTAGAAACAGCCGTATTTGACATAACTTCTGTCATGAATAATATTGCTATGGTCAAGATAATAATGATAAATAAATAATTAAATTGTTCAAGGTTGGTTAATAATTCTCCAATCCAAGAGGCAAGTCCTGAGTCTTCAAAGGCTGCTGCTAAAGATAACCCACCACCAAAGAGAAGCAATATTCCCCAAGGGAGCTTTTTCATATCTGGCCATTCTAAGACTCGACCACCGTTTGTACTTGGTATTAAAAACATAACACTAGCTCCCAAAATTGAGATGGTTGTGTCCGATAATGACCATGGAAGTAACCCTCCAAAAACCCACATAAAACCAATGATAAAGAAAATAACTAAAACATATGTTTCTTCTCTAGACATAGCTCCTAATTCTCGTAACTGTTCACGAGCAAATTCTGAGGAAATATTTTTGTCTTGTGCTATTTTGAATTGGACCTTTGTAATATAAAAATATAAAAAGGTCATTAAGAGCACTGTAACAAACAAACCAAATACAAACCAATCAGCAAAGGTGATCTCCACATCTAACATGTTATTAGCGACAGCAACAAAAGCTGCATTAGGAACAGAACCTATAATCGTAGCTAAACCGCCGATTGATGCCGAATAAGCTACAGTTAATAATAGTCCTTTTGAAAAATTGTCGAAAGATTTTTCATCCAAAAGTTCTTTTTCTTTAATTTCGGTAATCAGGGCTAAAGCAATAGGAAGCATCATTAACGCTGTTGCAGCATTAGAAATCCACATAGATAACACGGCTGTTGCTACTCCTAGGGCAAGAATAATGCGCGAACAACTTTTTCCGATAAGTGCAATAATCAACATGGCAATTCGCTTATGAAGGTTCCATTTTTCAATCGCCAGTGCAATAATAAATCCTCCCATATACATAAAAACAATGGGGTCTCCATAAGCCATTGTTGCAGTTTCTTGATCTGTTCCACCAGTAAGGGGTAACAAAAAGACAGGAAGAAGAGAAGTTGCAGGAATTGGCATAGCTTCTGATATCCACCATATAGCTACCCATGCTGTCACTGCTAACACCGCACGTGGTTCATCTGTTAGATTTGTTAATCCTTCTATGAAATAAATCACAGAAAATAATAAAGGACCTAAGATTAATCCGAATTTTTGAAAGTTCATTTCCTCATCTCCTATCTATTCATACTACATAAAATTAGTTGAAAACCCTTTTCAATAAATATAGTTTTTATCGTGCTATATTTATTTTAGTGAAATAGTTTTTAGTAATATTAAAGGTTTTAAATATTAGAGTCAAATTTATTTTAATTCAAAAAAAAATTAAAAATTAACTTTCCCTTATTGAATACACACGATTTACTTTTCAAGAATGGTCGTTTTTGGCGACATATCAAGCAATGTTTTGCTAATTTGTAAAAAGATTGGAGGTATGAATATATAGCAAAAGTAAGAATAAAAAAAGCTTTTTATTAAATTCTTCTAATAAAAAACTCCTATTATTTTTGTGAGACTAAACTCCCTTTTATTCAAGATGAACAATATATCCAAAAAAGCATTCGAAAAGATACGCCAGGAGTGATATAATTAAAGAAATAGAAAAGATTGAGCAAGGAGAAGAAAAATGTCTGATAATTTAGATTTAGTGGTTATTACTGGAATGAGTGGGGCAGGAAAAACAGTAGCCGTGCAAAGTTTTGAAGATCTAGGCTATTTTTGCATTGATAATATGCCCCCCAATTTGATCCCTAAATTTTGGGAGCTCATTAAAGAATCTGGTAAGATTACCAAAATTGCTTTAGTTGTTGATTTACGGTCAAGGGCGTTTTTTGAGGAAATTCAGGCGATGTTAGCAGAAATTGAAAATACTGCTTTTGTTAATACACGTGTATTATTTTTGGACGCTTCTGATAGTGAGTTAGTTTCCCGTTATAAAGAAACCCGTCGTACACATCCTTTAGCGATGGACGGCTTAATCACTGAAGGTATTCGAAAAGAACGTGCGATTTTAGAAGAATTAAAAGCAGATGCCTCGTTTGTTATAGATACTACCCAACTGTCGCCTAGACAGTTGCGCGAAAAAATTAATGAGGAATTTCGTAGTTCAAATGATACAGGTTTTCGAATTGAAATGGTGTCCTTTGGATTTAAGTACGGATTACCGATTGACGCAGATATTGTCATGGATGTCCGCTTTTTACCTAACCCTCATTATATTGACGAGTTGCGCCCTTTATCCGGTCTGGAAAAGCCAGTTTATGATTACGTCATGGGTTCTTCTGCAACTGAAGGTTTTTACCAACAATTTTTGACCTTACTACAGACGATTATGCCTGGTTACGTAGACGAAGGCAAAAATAATGTGATGATCGCTATAGGCTGTACTGGCGGTCAGCACCGTTCAGTGGCCCTATCTCAAAGGGTTGGGGAGGCTTTGTCTGAGAATTATAAAGTAAATATTACGCATCGGGATAAAGATAAACGGAAAGAGACGGTGAATCGCTCATGAAAATGAAGACCTACCGGATTAGACGTCCAAAAGTTGTCGTAATGGGCGGTGGTACAGGTTTGCCAGTGATTTTGAAAAGTTTACGAAACCAAGGTGTTGATATTACGGCAGTAGTAACGGTAGCTGATGACGGCGGTAGTAGCGGACAACTGCGAGACTCAGTAACTTCAGTCACGCCGCCCGGAGATTTGCGTAATGTACTTGTGGCTCTTTCGGATATGCCTAAACTTTATTCAGATATTTTTCAGTATCGTTTTAATGAAGAAGATAAGTTTTTAGCTAACCACGCTTTAGGTAATCTAATTATAGCTGGGATGTCCGAAATGCGTGGTAGTACCTATGAGGCCATCCAATTATTATCGAAAATGATGCATGTAAAAGGGAATATTTACCCTTCTTCTGATGGTTCATTAGTCTTACATGCTGTATTTAAAGACGGAACAACGGTTCGTGGAGAATCTAAAATAGCGTTAGATCGTAAAACGATCGATCATGTTTATGTCAAAAACCAAGCAAACGATGATGAACCTAAAGCTGCTAGAAAAGTCGTTTCTTCTATATTAGAAGCAGATATGATCGTTTTGGGACCAGGAAGCTTATTTACCAGTATTTTGCCAAATTTAATGATTTCAGAAATTGGTGAAGCTATGCTGCAAACGCAGGCAGAAACAGTTTATATCTGTAATATTATGACACAAAAGGGAGAAACTGAACGTTTTACCGACGCTGATCATGTAAGGATTCTTCATAATCACTTAGGAAATGCTTTTATCGATACTGTTTTGGTTAATACTGAAAAAGTACCAGAAGGTTATATGGACTTTGATACATATGATGAATACTTATTACAAGTGCAACATGATTTTAAAGGGTTGAGAAACCTAGGATGCCGAGTAGTTTCCACTGATTTTCTAGAATTAAGAGATGGCGGAGTTTTCCATGACGGCGATAAAGTAGCAGAAGAATTATTACGAATTGTTTATGAAGCAAAAAATTAATCTTTGAAAGGTGATGTGTTTATGTCTTTTGCCGCTGAGGTAAAAAAAGAATTAACCGGCTTAGAAGTTCATCGTGAACACGCTAAGGCAGAACTCGCCGCTTTAATTCGTATGAACGGTTCATTAAGCTTATTTAATCAGCAATTTATACTAAATATACAAACGGAAAATGCTGCGATTGCTCGTCGTATTTATTCTCTGTTAAAAGATCATTTTCATGTGCGTAGTGAGCTTTTAGTGAGACGAAAAATGAAACTAAAGAAAAATAATGTCTATATCGTTCGTCTAAAACAAGATACCAAACGTGTTTTAGATGAATTAAATATTATGGATAAAACCTCTTTTAATACACAAGTAGATAAAGAGATCATGGGCAATAAGCAAAAAATGCGTTCCTATCTTCGAGGTGCTTTTATGGCTACAGGGTCTATTAATAACCCAGAAACAAGCCGTTATCATTTAGAGATTTATTCGGTTTATGAATCTCATAATCAAGATGTATGTA
Source organism: Tetragenococcus muriaticus DSM 15685 (assembly GCF_000423785.1). GTDB lineage: Bacteria > Bacillota > Bacilli > Lactobacillales > Enterococcaceae > Tetragenococcus > Tetragenococcus muriaticus. The sequence goes on from NZ_AUIQ01000004.1 coordinate 35,833, forward strand.
AGATGTTAAACTATTATGATTTGAATGCACGGACATTAGAACGGCGAAATGGATATATTTCCTATTTGAAAGGCGCAGAATACATTGCTAATTTTCTGACTTTGATTGGAGCAACAAATTCAATGCTTAAATTTGAAGATGTACGGATTGTCCGTGATATGAGAAATTCCGTGAATCGATTAGTTAATTGTGAAACAGCCAATATGAATAAAACAATTGATGCTGCCACAAAACAAGTGCAAAATATTCAACTAATTGAAGATCGAGTGGGCTTATCTGCTTTACCAGATAAACTACAAGAAATTGCAGAGTTACGCTTGGCTCATCCTGAGATTAGTTTAAAAGAACTAGGTGAAATGATACCTACAGGCGCAATTTCTAAATCAGGTATTAATCATAGGATTCGTAAGATCAATGAATTCGCAGATAAATTAAAAGAAAAAGCGGGATAAAAAAACTGGGAAATAAACAATATTCCCAGTTTTTTATTCGTTGATATAGTTTTTTAATATGGATGGTTCAATGTTTTCATCAAAAATATGGTCTTCGAAAATAATTGTAGGGACAAGAGTAATATTGGCTTGTTTTGTTTCTTTTACAATTTCTTCGGCAGTGTCAAGATGTTGATGTTCAGTTAAGCCAAGCTCATTTCTAGCATAGTTAGCTACTTCTTGTAAGGACAGATCGCCCCATTCGTCTTGAGAATTAAAAATACGAGTGATATCTGAAATTGCTTGTTTAGGATCGTTATCTGTTACAAAACGATGCATAACGTTTCCGCGTTGTAATGATTCTTTAGGATGATCCCATAATTTTATAACGCGGTTGATTTTACCATCAACAACAGCTTGTTCAAGGATATCTTTTGACTCAGTAAACCATTGCCTACAATAAGGACACCGTAGATTGATAAACTCAATCATTGTTTTAGGTGCTGTGCTTCCGATGTGAATACCATATTTAGTATTTGTTTCTTCTTTTTTAATAGCTGAAATATCCATACAAGTATTCCTCCTTCTTTGTTCCCAGTGTAACGTTTTTTTGAGGCAATGTGAATCAATTCGGTTTTAAATAAACAATTTAGTATTTTTTGAAAAAGTATGAAGGAAATAACTTTTTTATCAACAACAGAAAAAAGCTATGCTATACTGTAATAATGAAGGGTAAGTAGTCTTAGAGTAAAGGAAGGCTTTATATGTCGTTTAACATTGCAGAACTTTTTGATTTAGAATATTGGAGGCAGTTACTATCGGTAGATTTTTTTTCTGTCCCCTTTTTTGTTAATATTTTAGATGTCCTAGTTGTTTGGTATCTAGTTTATAAATTAATACAGATGGTTCAAGGTACCAAAGCAATTCAGCTATTTAAAGGCGTTGTAATATTCATTGCGATTCGTTTTTTAGCCGAAATTATTGGGCTTAATACTTTGTCGTGGCTGATGGATCAAGTCATTACATATGGAGTTATCGCAGCGATTGTCATTTTTCAACCAGAAATACGACGAGGACTAGAACATCTGGGCAGAACAACTTTCTTTAGCCAGACCAAAGCCGAAACAGATCAAGGGGAAACGATGGTACAAGCCTTTGATAAGGCGATTCAATATATGTCCAAGCGTAAAATAGGTGCATTGATTACAGTCGAACGAAATACTGGTTTGGAGGAATATATTGAAACAGGAATTACTCTTGATGCAGATATTACTGGTGAACTTTTAATTAATATTTTTATTCCCAATACACCTTTACATGATGGTGCAGTGATTGTTAGAAATGGAAAGATCGCAGTTTCTAGCGCTTATTTGCCACTATCTGATAGTAATATGATTTCAAAGGAATACGGAACTAGGCATCGAGCAGCTGCTGGCGTTTCTGAAGTGAGTGATGCCTTAACTATTGTGGTTTCTGAAGAAACAGGCGGAGTGAGCTTGACTCTAAATAACCAGCTATACACTGAATTGAGCCAAGATGAATATTTAAAGGTGCTTAGAGATAATTTGATTGTAGAAACCCCTGAAAGAAATAAGAATAGGAAGAATTTTTTCAGAAATTTCTTAGATGAATTGAATAAGCTGAGTAAAGGAGGCAAGTGATGCTTACGAAAAAGAAAAAAAGCAACATTGTCTATGGGCTTTTGGCTTTGTTTTTCAGTTTAGTTCTTTTTTTCAATGCAAATGGTTCAAATTTTCAAAATAGTATTGCCACCTCAGAAGTTCATGAAGAAACTGTTCAGGATGTTCCTGTTTCGATTGAATATGATTCGGATGAGTACTACATTCAAGGATATGAGGATACAGTAGATGTCGCTTTAAGTGGTGCTAATCGTGTACAATTAAATGCTGAAACTAACGAAGAGACAAGAAACTTTGAGGTGGTTGCTGATTTAACCAATTTAGACGAAGGAACACATGATGTGCCGTTAGAAGTTGAAAATTTGAGTAATAGTGTGGATGCTAGTGTGGAACCAGACACTTTAACAGTAACAGTCGAACGAAGGGTGACTAGGAATTTCCAAATTGATACACAAGAGTTTGAGGATAGATTGCAGGATGGATTTGAATTAGATGAAGCCTCTATTTCTCCGCAAGAAGTAGAAGTTACTTCAGGGGAAGAGACAATGGAAGAAATTTCTCGCATTGCGATTGTCTCAAACTTAGAAGTAATTAATGAAAATATTTCAGATACTTTTTCTTTACAAGCTGTAGACGAAAATGGAGAAGAGTTATCTACTAGTTTAAGCCCACAAACAGCAGATGTACAATTAGAAGTTTCGGCGCCTGAAAAAGAAGTAAGTCTTTCTCCTTCGCAAGTTGGAGATACACCAGAAGGAATTTCTGACTTCGATTTTCAATTGAACGAAAATAGTGCTACAATTACGGGGGCACAACATTTATTAGATGAAGTAGATTCTTTGGAAGTGCCGGTGGATGTGACAGACGTTACTGAACCTACAACCAGAAATGTTAATGTGGAGATCCCTTCTCAATTGAGTTCAGATGTTAATACAGTTTCTGTAAATATCACACCGGAATTTGAAGATACAGAAGAAAATAACGATAATACCGAAGAAACTGGGGATATGCAGATACCACCGGAGACAAATAATGATAATAATGGTGGAATAGAGGGAAATGAAGAAAATCCAGAAATGAATACACCGGAAACGTCTTCTGCTCAAGAAGAAACAGAAGCTACAGAGGAAAGTCAGGAACAAACTGAAGAAACACAAGAATCACAAGAAACACAAAGTTCAGTAGATGAACAATTAGAAGCAACACAAGAAAATGAAGAAGAAACAGAAAGGTAAATTGATTATGGGAAAATATTTTGGTACGGATGGTGTCAGAGGAATTGCGAACAAGGAGTTGACACCTGAATTAGCATTTAAACTAGGTCGCTATGGTGGGTATGTGTTGAGCCGTCACGAAGAAGAAAATACACAACCTAGAGTGTTAGTAGGTCGTGACACTCGTGTGTCTGGTCAGTTATTAGAAAATGCGTTGATTTCCGGTTTGCTTTCGGTAGGCATTGAAGTTTTTCAACTTGGTGTAATTTCAACGCCAGGTGTTGCTTATCTCACACGTGTACAAAAAGCAAGTTCTGGTGTTATGATTTCTGCTTCTCACAATCCAGCAGAGGATAATGGAATCAAATTTTTCGGCAATGATGGTTTTAAACTTGAAGATGAAAAAGAGCTAGAAATCGAAGCTTTATTGGATGCTAATGAAGATGAGCTTCCGCGACCGTCTGCTGACGGTTTAGGTTCATTAGAAGAATTTCCAGAAGGGTTATTGAAATACTCTCAATATTTACAACAGACGATTAAAGATGACTTATCTGGACTTACTATTTGTGTAGATGCTGCTAATGGAGCAACTGCTTCTACAGTTAATCGTTTATTTGCTGACTTAGAGACAGATTTTTATACGATAGGGACTTCACCGAATGGTGTGAATATAAATGATGGCGTAGGATCAACGCATCCTGAAAAATTAGCTGACTTTGTTGTCGAAAAACAAGCAGATGCAGGTATTGCTTTTGATGGCGATGGAGACCGTGTAATAGCAGTAGATGAAAACGGTCAAGTGGTTGATGGTGATAAAATTATGTACATTTGTGCTAATTATCTAGCAGATAACGACTTGTTAAAACAAAACACTATCGTAACAACTGTGATGAGTAATTTAGGTTTTCATAAGGCAGTAGAAGCTGCTGGTTTAAATGATGTAGTAACCAAAGTTGGCGATCGTTATGTTGTCGAAGAAATGCGTAAAAATGGCTATAATTTTGGTGGTGAACAGTCAGGGCATATGGTGTTTTTTGATTTAAATACCACAGGCGATGGCATGCTTTCTGGTATTCAGTTACTTAATATTATGAAACAAACTGGAAAAAAACTCTCGGAATTAGCAGCTGGTGTAACAATTTATCCGCAAAAATTGGTTAATATCCGGGTCTCCGACAAATATGGCGCGATGGACGTTCCTGAAATTAAAGCTGTTATTGACGAGGTAGAAGAAAAATTAGGCGATGAAGGGCGTATTTTAGTTAGAGCTTCTGGTACAGAGCCTTTATTACGAATCATGGCTGAAGCACCGACAGATGAAGAAGTTGATTATTATGTTAATAAAATCGCTGATGTCATTCGAAATCAAATTGGGTTAGAGGAGTAACTCATAAAACGATCGTTCTGTTTTGGAGCGATCGTTTTTCTTTTCTTTGCTAAATTAAGTCAACCTGTGTCATAATATTTTTTAGTGATGAAAGGAGGGAAATGATGGATAAACAAAGATCTGTTAATTGGTCTGGACTTATTTTAGGGATTCTATTTATTTTAATTTCTTTATTAGCATTTAATAATCCGCAAGGGAGCCTATCTGCAATTGTCTTCTTTTTTGCAGTATTAGCGATTACCAATGGTATTTTTAGTATCGTTATTCGTAACCAGATAAAAAATATGACAGGATTCCGTGTAACTATATTTTTAATATTAGGAATTATTGAATTACTTCTTGGGATCGTACTGCTATTTAATCTTAGTGCTGGAATTATTGCAGTAACCTATGTTTTTGCCTTTTGGTTTATTGCGGGAGCGCTTCGGAATTTGTTTTTCCTAGATCATGCACGCACATTTGGTAATGGACATTATTGGTTCACATTAATTACCAACTTGATTGGTATTGTGGTTGGTTTTATGTTATTTTTCGATCCGATCGTATCAGCACTTACCATTTCGTTTTTGGTTGGTCTATACTTGATGTTGATCGGCATATTTTATATTATCAATTCTTTAGACCATTAAACTTAACCAATTATAGAAGAACTTCTGGACGGTTTGCGGAATTGTTCAGAAGTTTTTCTATGAAAGACTTCTAGATTAAAGTTTTCTCTTTGTAGATAACACAGATTTCTGATAAAATAGAAGAAAGGAAAAAAAGGATGGTGTTTGTCATGACAGTATTTACATTATTATTTGTTGCTTTTACAACTGTCTTATACCTTTTTTTGTTTTTAGTAAAAAAAGAACTCGTTTTTACTGCAAAACACCAATCACTTTTCTCACTTATTTTCCCCATTTTGTTTGGGATTTTCGCTGGAACTTTATTTATAACGACAGGAACTTTAGACGAAATTATAAGAGGCACTGCGGTTGGGCTAGCTATTATTAGTTATGCTATCAATGGCAGAGGGATTACTGACGATCGATTTGTTATCCACCCCTTAGATAATCGAGGAATTAAATTTGATGAAGTGGATCGGGTAGTGTTATTTCGAGATAAAAAGAAAAATGAAGTGAAAATGAATTTTTTTAAATTTGGTTTACGTGGTCCATTAATGAAGTTTAGTGTTCCAATGGATGAATTAGTTAAGTTTTTGTCTAAGCACTTAAAAGAAGGCACTCCTATTGATGTTGTTACGGAAACTAATGAATAAAAAACAGCTTGTTTTGCTTTAATAAAGCACAAGCTGTTTTTATCTTTAGTTACTTTTATTTAAATACAAGAAAACGTTCATCGTCAGCTAAAAAGTCTTTAGTACCTGCTTGTTCTTCTGGAGATCCAAATACTAACTGTGCACGTAAATGCCAATTCTTAGGGACATCCCATTCTGCAGCAACTGCTTCATCAATTACTGGATTATAGTGTTGTAGGTTCGCTCCAATTCCTGCTTCGGATAAAGTGGTCCAAACGTTTGCTGTAGCAATACCATTGGCTTGTTCAGCCCAAGTAGGGAAATTATCAGCATATAATGTAAATTGTTCCTGTAGTTGCTTGGTAGTGTCCACGTCATTGAAGAACATAGCTGTTCCAAGCCCAGCTTTAAATCCGGCTAATTTTTGCTTAGTATTTTCAAAAGCTTCTGCAGGTGTTAATGGTTCTAACAATTGTTCAGTAATGTCCCATAGCTTTTCATGAGATTCTCCAAAAAGAGTGATGACACGTGGTTCCTGTGCATTAAAAGCACTTGGACTTTGCTTTACTGCCTCTTTAATTAACTCTGTAATTTCTGATTCAGATAAAGAAGTATTACGTCCTAAAGAATAAATGGAGCGACGATTTTTGATAATATCTAAAAAGTTTGACATATAAACATCCACCTTTGATTTCTATTTTTTTTTACGAAATAAAGTATACATTCTTACTAAATGTTAGTAAAGAGAATGTTTATTTTTTTATATGACCCTAAACTTGCTGTTTCTATGTGTTAAACTGGTAAATAGAGTAAATTAACACTTATACATATTACATACTAAGACGAAGAGGAGCGAGGTTTTTGAGCTTACAATTTATAACTGGTGACGGAAGTTGCGATCATGAAAAAATGATCCTAGATCTTGCTTATGAGTGGTTGGAAAAAGAACACAATGAAGTCTTTTTCATAGTTCCTAATTATAATAAATTTGAACGTGAACAAGAAATTTTATCGCAATTAAAAAATAGACAAGCAAAAGAAAACTTTAGTACCATTCGGGGGCAAGTTTATAGTTTTAACCGTTTAGCATGGTATTTTCTACAAGATAGTGGTCAAATCAATGGTCAGAGCATTTCTGATACTGGTTCAGCTATGATTATGCGTAAAGTTTTAGATGCATTAACAGAAGAACTTCTCATTTTTCGAGGAGAAGTAAAAAAAGAAGGTTTTATTGCAAAATTATTGGAGCTTTATCAAGAATTTCAATTAGGCAACATTTCCTCTGATAACCTGGACTTTTCTTTAGACAATCAAACGACTAGCAAAAGAAAAGATTTTGAGTTAAAAATGTATGAAATCAAACGCATCTTTGCAGCTTATGAAGAAGAACTAGCGAAAAGGAAATTGCAAATAGAGCAGCCACTGACAATGTTAACTAATTTTTTAGCAAGTGAAAATTCACAAGAAATGGCTAAACTAGAACAAAAACTTTTCATCGTTACTGGTTTTTCTAATTTCAATATGCAAGAGCAGGAACTTTTAAAAGTCTTGTTTGGTAAGAGCCAGGTCTGTATTGATTTATATATTGATTCTATCTATGCTGATAATGGACCGTTGGATTTATTTTTTGATCCTAAGCAAACTTATCATCTCTTAAAAGACTTTGCCCAGAGCCAACAAGAACGTGTGTTGTTTGATAAAAAAGCTCCTCAATTAACTCAAGTATCTGCCAGTTATTTGGAGCTAGAACGTTGCTTTAAACAAACAAGTGTTGGAAGGTATAAACAAGAGCATAATTTGGATGATTTTGTAGAAATTTGGAAAGCAGAAAACCCAGAAGAAGAGGTGAAACAAGTAGCTACTGAAATTCGACGTCTTGTTGTTGATTCTTTTACAAAAGAAAACGAGCAACTTTACTATCGTGATATTCAGCTATTAACTTTAGATCCGGAACTTTATTATCCGTTTATTTCATCAACTTTTGAAGAGCTAGACATTCCTTTTTACTTGGACCAAGATCGTACGATGGAACAACATCCTTTAGTAGAGTTTATCCATGCGTTATTTGCCTTAGATGACTATTATTATCGCACTTCTGATGTTTTTCGCTTTTTGCGTACCGAGCTTTATATACCTAACGATTTACAAGAAGAAACGTCCGATTGGAAAGAGGCACGTAATAGATTTCGTTGGATGGTCGATTTAACAGAAAACGAGGCCTTAGCCCATAATTTTCATGGAGTTGATTGGACTCGTCAAGAAGATTGGCATTTGTTTGACTTTGATTTTGAACAAGAAGAAATTATTGAAACGAAAAGTACTGAAAAACTGAGTAATCACGTCAGAAATGATTTTCGTAATGACATTGTAAGTTTTTTCCCGCGTCTAAAATCGGCTTCTAGCACAAGAGAAGCCATTGTCATCTTTTATGAGTTTTTGCAAGAAATTGGAGTAGAAAAACAGTTACTTTGTTGGCGAGAACAAGAACTTGAATGGGGAAATCTTGAGTATGCTCGCGATCATGAACAAACCTGGGCATCGTTAATGGACCTATTGGATGAATTTGTAGAGATTTATGGATCAGATTCTTTTGATTTTGATCTGTTTAAGGAAATCCTCTCAAGTGGGCTAGAAAACTTAACTTTTGGTAAAATTCCAACTGCAATTGACCAAGTACAAATTAACTCTTTGGATTTAACACGTCCTTTACAAGCTAAGGTGACTTTTGCAGTGGGGTTAGATGAAACAAGCTTTCCTCGCACTACTGAAAATAAGAGCTTGATTTCTACTGAAGAAAGACAACAATTAAATGCGACTTTACAAGAAGGGCAATATTTAAAGGATCAAACAGAAGAAACGATCCGCAAAGAACCTTTTGTCGCTTATAATATGTTATTATCAGCTTCTGAAAAACTGTATTTGAGCTATCCAAGAAATGCTGATTCGAAACAAAATATGAAAGTTTCTCCTTATCTTGCTCGTATCTTAAATTGGACAAATCTGTCTGTACAAGATCATTCTAGTTTAGATTTAACTTATGAAGCGCGTAATTATGTAGGCACGTATAAAAGCTTGATTCGACAATTAAATGGACTTTATCGTCAAGCGCAAGAAGAAAAAAAGACACTTCCAGTCGTATGGCAGTCGTTAAAAGACTTGCTACTGGCTTCTGACTACCGTTTTTTGGCACAAAGAGTATTTGAGAGTCAAACGCATCGCAATACCCCTGTGAATATTTCACCAGAATTAGCAGAACAACTGTATGGAAAAGATATTTATAGTTCCATATCGCAGATAGAAACCTTTTATGATTATCAATATGATTATTTTCTTAAGTTTGGTTTGAGATTAAAAGAAAGAGAAATTTACGGTTTGAATTCAGCCGTTACCGGTGAAATCTTCCATGAGGCTTTAGATAATTTCTTAAAAGCTATTTTTCAAGAAAATCTTTCTTTAACGCAAATGAGCGAGGAACATCGTCAATTGTTAGTTGAGCATGTACTAGAAAACATGTTTGGCCAAGAACGTTATGCGTTTATGCAAGGGAATGCGCGTATGAGTTTCATTCGTTATCGTTTAAAAAAAACGATCGCACGTGTTTCTTGGGGATTAAAAAAACAAGCAGAAAAAACGCGATTAACGCCTGTTCAAACGGAAGTTTTATTTGGAGAAATTGCTGGAAATCAAGGAATTCCTGGCTTGCAGATCCCTTTATCAAATGGGGGGAACCTATACCTAAGAGGAAAGATTGATCGAATCGATACGACAACAGTAGATGGCAAACCATGGCTTGCAGTGGTTGATTATAAATCAAGTGCCCATAAGTTTGACATTACCGATAGTTATTATGGTCTTGCTATGCAATTACTCACTTATCTAGATATTGCTTTACAAGATGCGGTCGAACTTATTGGTCAAAAAAATGTTCATGGGGCTGGCGCCTATTATTTTCATGTTTATGACCCTGTTATGGATCCTAAAAAAACCGGTGAAAAAGAACGTTTAAAACGATATAAATATGACGGTCTTTTTGCAGACGAACCTGAAGTATTTGAAGCATTTGATGAAACATTAAATAAATCGCAATATTCTTCTGTATTTCCCATTCAAATGGACAAAAATGAACAGTTAAAAAAATCAGCTAAAAGTAAAGAAAAATTTTATACAGCAGAAGAAATGAATGTGTTAATGGCACACAATCGAAAAAAATTAAAAGAAGCAGCAGAAAGGATTCTTTCCGGGGAAATAAAGATGAATCCTAGTTATAAAATGAAGGATAAACGACGGGCTACACAATACTCGCCCTTTCATAGTATTTCTGCTTTTGATCCGATGTTAGAAGAAAATGATTATTATCGGATCCATCCTCTATCAAAGGAAGAGATTATGAAACGTTTAAAGGAGGAAAATGATGGTTGATATTCCTTTAAAACCTAAAAATGAAACTTTTACCGATAAACAATGGCAAGCCGTTTTTGACTCGGGAGATAACTTACTTGTTTCAGCTTCGGCAGGATCAGGAAAGACCTCTGTTTTGGTTCGTCGCGTGATTGAAAAATTGAAAAATGGGAGTAACATTGACGAGCTACTCATCGTGACATTTACTGAAGCTGCAGCTCGTGAAATGAAAGAACGTATTCAAAATGCCTTACAAGATGCGATTAATAAAGAAAGTCAGCAAGAAAGGCGCAATCACTTTGTAAAGCAGTTGACGTTGTTGCCACGAGCTTCTATTTCAACTTTGCACGCGTTTTGTCTAACGGTTATTCGTCGTTTTTATTTTTTGATTGATTTGGACCCTGTCTTCCGTATGTTAACGGATGATACGGAACGCTTATTGTTAAAAGAAGAGGTTTGGGAAGAATTACGTGAAAGTTATTTTGATTCTTCTGACCAAGATTTTTATCGTTTAGCAGAAAATTTTTCTAATGATCGTTCTGATGATGGTTTTACTGATCTAATTATGTCTTTGTATGATTTTGCTAAAGCCAATCCCGATACTATTGATTGGTTAAACCAACTTCCGCAAAGCTATGATACAACTCAAGGTTTAGCAGGAAACCAGATGTACCAAACTCAAGTTAAGCCACTTATTCTAGCTAATTTACAGACAGCTATTGGACAACAAAAAACTGCTCTAGAAGTAGCACAAAATACTGGTTCGATGGAAAAAGCAGAATCACTATTAGATAGCGAGCTCGAACAAGCTCGTCGTTTATGGACTTATGTTAATGAAGATAAAGTACAACAAGCTTATGAGCAGTTAGCTGCTTTTGATTTTAAGCGGTATCCGACGTTTAATAAGCAAGAAGAGGTTAAAGAAATTTCTGAGGAGGCTATTAAACCACGTCGAGATAGTGCTAAGGAGCTTATAAAAAATACGGAGACGTTCTTTGCCCAACCTCCTGAAAAAATGTTGGAGTTAATGAATCATGCTAGACCCTTAGTCAAAAAGATGGGTGAAGTGACTTTAAATTTTATTGAAAAATATCAAAAACGTAAGCAAGTTAAAGGTGTATTGGATTTTAATGACCTTGAGCATTTCGCTTTAGATATTTTGCAAGGAAATGGTGAAGGAAGTGAAGCTTCGGAATATTATCGAGATCGGTTTGAAGAAGTTTTGGTCGATGAATACCAAGATACAAACCGCTTACAAGAAGCAATTTTATTTTGGTTGTGCAATCCAGAATCTGAATATGGCAATTTATATATGGTAGGAGACGTAAAACAATCTATCTATGCTTTTCGGTTAGCAGATCCTACATTATTTGTAGATAAATATTCAGCTTTTGCTCATGAAGAAGGCGGTAGACGTATTATTCTGGCTGAAAACTTCCGTTCTAGAAAAGAAGTTCTTCAATTTACCAACTTAGTTTTTGAACAATTAATGGATGAAACTGTCGGTCAAATACCTTATGACGAAGATGCTCAATTGGTTCCAGGATTTTCGTCTTTTCCTGCAAGCGAGAATTTTAATACAGAGTTGCTTTTATATGAAAAAGAAGTTGAAGAAGATCCAACGGTTGTAGATGATAAAACTGAAGGTGAGCTTTACTTAGTGGCTTTAAAAATCAAAGAATTGGTCGAAAACAAGTTTATGATTTATGATAAAAAGCAGAAAGAAAATCGACCGATCACTTATGATGATATAGTGCTACTTACACCGACACGAAAGAATAATTTGGTGATTATGGATGTGTTTAAGCAATTTCAAATCCCTTTGGAAGTTAATGACGCACAAAATTATTTTCAAGCAACTGAAGTACAAACCATGATTTCCTTATTGGAAATTATTGATAACCCTTATCAGGATATTCCTTTTGTGGCAGTATTACGATCAGCCATTGTCGGACTTAATGAGGAAGAATTGGCCAAGATACGCTTAGCTCAAAAAGAAGGATATTACTATGAAGCCTTTTTATCTTACTTAAAAAATCAGGACGAACTTTCTGTTCGTTTACGCTCATTCCATGAGCAATTAGAATCCTGGCGTTCTCTTGCTAGAAGACGTGCTCTTAGTGAATTAATATGGACAATCTACCAAGAAACAGCGTATTTAGATTATGTCATTGGTTTAGCATCTGGCAGGCAACGTTATGCTAATTTAGTTGCGCTAGCCCATCGAGCTGAATCTTATGAGCAAAGTAGTTTTAGAGGGTTATATCAGTTCATCCGTTTCGTTGAAAAGATGCAAGAAAAAGATAAAGACTTGGCAGAACCACTTGCTTTATCTCAAGAAAATGCTGTAAGAGTAATGACAATTCACGCTAGTAAGGGGTTAGAGTTTCCTGTGGTTTTTCTTTTAGATATGACAAAACAGTTTAACTATAGTGATTTAACTACACGTTATATCTTTGAAGAAAAGTTAGGGGCTGGTATTCAATACATTGATAACGAGCAAGTGTGTTATGATACTTTGCCTTATCAAGCGATTAAACAACAACGTATTAAAAAGATGCTATCTGAGGAAATGCGTAAACTTTATGTCGCCTTAACACGTGCAGAACAAAAGCTTTATCTAGTTGGTTCATATAAAACAAAAGAGGAAGCATTAAAAAATTGGGGGAAAGCTTTGGACCAAGAAAATACAGTATTAGATCCTGCACTCCGATTAAAAGGGAAAGCCAATTTAATGGACTGGGTTGGAATGACCTTGATGCGGCACCCAGATATGCAGAATGATATGCAGACGTCTGAAAGTAAAAAAACGATAGATCACCCTGCTCATTTTGAAATTCATTGGAGTAACCAAGCACAGCTAGCAGAAGCTATAAAAGATTATCAACATCCAACCGTTCAAAATCAACGATTAATTTCTCCAGAAAAAACAGAGATAAGAGAGTTACAACAAAGACTAGATTTTGTTTACCCAATGCAGAAATCAACAAAAACGACAAGTTACCAGTCGGTTTCTGAAATGAAACGTTTATACAATGACCCTGATGATCAACAGCTAAATAAAATTTCTTGGGAAAGCACTTTAGAACAACAACAAAATCGCCATTACCGCTATGTCACAGAAGAATTAGCTAAACCTAAGTTCATGCAAGAAGAAAAAGTTGATTCAATTGTTATAGGTAGCGCAACGCATAACCTATTACAGTTGCTTCCGTTAACCACACCTCCTACATTCGATAGTGTAGAACAAAAGCTTTCAAAGTTAATAGAGCAGCAACAAATTGACAATCAGGTAGCAGAAAAAATTGATATATCTGCTATCTTATGGTTTTTTCAAACAGAATTAGGGAAAAAAATACTTGCTGCACCTGAGCGAGTGCATAGAGAACAACCTTTTTCGATGTTAAAGGATGCTCGAGAGGTATTTTTAGATTTTGATGAAGCGGATGCTGAGTTACTCATTCATGGAATTGTTGATGGATTTATCGAATATGAGGATTATGTTATTTTATATGATTTTAAAACAGATGTTGTGCATAATGAGCAAAGGAAACAAAACTTGTTGGATAATTATCAAGGACAACTGCGTTTGTACCGGGAAGCATTGGCACAAGCTTTAAACAAACCTGTAATCAATACTTTTTTAGTTCTTTTAAATCATAAAGAAATTATTGAGATGACAACTGAATGAAGTAACTTTTGGCAAGAATTTGCATAAGTGTGTTATACTTGGAAAAAGAGTGGGGGTTATGATGGAAACAAAAGAAACAACTTATACACTTTGCCCAAAATTTGAAAAAGCTTTTTCTATCTTAGGAAAAAAATGGAATGGTTTGATTATAGATGTCTTACTACAAGAAAATGAGCAACGTTTTGTTGATATGGCTCATAAAATTCCTATGTTAAGCGATCGTGTTTTAGCGGAACGTTTAAAAGAATTAGAAAAAGAAGGAATCGTTAGTAAAACTGACGGCTTATACCAACTCACGGATAAGGGTATAGGTCTCAAAGAAGTGTTGAATTCAGTACGTCATTGGAGTCAAGATTGGTTGACAGAAAAAGAATGTAATTTTAGTCGTTCAACAGATAGTTGTTGATTTTGTTGCTATTTTTTAGTAAACTAAAAACAATAAATAGTAAAAAAGCGTTGATAGAAGAGAGTAATTTGGTTGAAATAGTAAAGGGAGAATTGCCATAGACTGAAAGCAAGGACTGTTTTCGAAAAATGAAGTTCACTTCTGAAGCTTGCTTGAATTCAAGCCGGTAATGACTATCGTTAATTAATTAAGTGCGCGATGATTGTCGCGAATTAGGATGGTAACACGAGACCTCGTTCCTTTTTATAGGAAACGAGGTTTTTTTATGTTTAATTTAAAAAAAGGGGGACGTTTGTATGTCTTTACAAGAACAGTTGGAAACACTAGAAAATGAAACATTACAACAAATTCATCAGACTACGGATTTATCTACTCTGAACCAAATTCGGGTGCAGACACTTGGGAAAAAAGGTCCAATCACTGAAGTGTTACGTGGAATGAAGGAACTAACACCTGAAGAACGACCTAAGGTAGGAAGCTTTGCTAATCAAGTAAGAGATAATTTAACACAACAAATCGAAGAAAAAAGAGCGCAGCTGGAAGAAGAAGCGCTAAATCAATCGCTAGCAGAAGAAAGTATTGATGTCACTTTACCTGGTAAAAAAATTCCACAAGGGACTCGACATATTTTAACGAAAATTTTAGAAGAAATTGAGGATATTTTTGTTGGGATGGGCTATCAAGTTATTGAAGGTTCAGAAGTTGAACAAGACTATTATAACTTTGAACGGATGAATATTCCCAAAAATCATCCTGCTCGTGATATGCAAGATACCTTTTATATTTCAGATGAGTTATTAATACGTACTCATACCTCGCCAGTCCAAGCAAGGACAATGGAAAAGCATGACTTTTCCAAGGGACCGCTTCGAATGATTTCGCCAGGTAAGGTGTTTCGTCGTGATACAGATGATGCCACTCATAGCCATCAATTTTATCAAATTGAAGGTCTTGTTGTTGATAAACATATAACTTTAGGAGATTTAAAAGGTACATTAGAAGAACTTATGAGAAAAATGTTTGGTGAAGACCGCGAAGTTCGTTTGCGACCTAGCTACTTTCCTTTTACTGAACCTTCTGTTGAGGCGGATGTTTCTTGCTTTAAATGTGGGGGTAAAGGATGTAGTGTTTGCAAAAATACCGGTTGGATCGAAATTTTAGGTTCTGGCATGGTACATCCGAATGTTTTAGAGATGTCTGGTATTGATTCTAAAGAATATTCTGGTTTTGCTTTTGGTTTGGGACCAGACCGAATTGCTATGCTACGCTATGGCGTGGATGATATTCGTAGTTTTTATTTAAACGATACTCGTTTTATCGATCAGTTCAAGGGGGAATAGTAAATGCTTGTTTCATATAAGTGGCTAAATGAGCTAGTGGATATGTCGAATGTCACTTCTCAGACGTTAGCCGATCAAATGTCGTTAACTGGAATTGAAGTAGAAGGTGTTTCTTATCCAAATGCTGGATTGAAAAAAATTGTGGTAGGAGACGTTAAAGGATGTGAACCACATCCAGATGCTGACCATCTATCGGTTTGCCAAGTGGATGTAGGCCAGGAGGAATTGCTACAAATTGTTTGTGGAGCACCTAATATTAAAGCTGGAATTAAGGTAATTGTAGCTTTACCTAGCGCACGAATTGCTGGAAACGCAAAGATAAAAAAAGGAAAAATCAGAGGTCAAGTTTCTAATGGGATGATTTGTTCTTTACAAGAACTTGGCTATAGTGAAAGCCTGGTACCTAAAGAATATGCAGAAGGTATTTATTATTTGCCAGACGAAGCTGTTCCTGGAGAAGAAGTATATTCTTACTTAGCCATGGATGATGCTATCATTGAGCTAGATATTACGCCTAATCGGGCAGACGCGCTGAGTATGCGTGGCGTAGCCTTTGAAACAGGAGCTATCTATAATAAGAAACCTACTTTTTTGAAAAAAGAACTCCGAGAAAGTTCTGCTAAGGCGGCGGATAAGATAGACGTGCAGGTGACTAATAAAGAAGAAGCCCCTAGTTATCAAATTCGTTTAATTGAAAATGTCAAAATTCAGCCGAGCCCACGTTGGCTGCAAAATCGCTTAATGAATATTGGTATTCGTCCGATTAATAATGTTGTAGATGTGACCAATTATATTTTAATGTATTATGGGCAACCATTGCATGCTTTTGACTATAACCGTTTATCTGGGCAAGAAATTGTGGTGCGTCGAGCACAAGATGATGAAAAATTAGTTACTTTAGATGGTGAAACACGTGCACTTTCTGAACAAAACATTGCTATTACAGATGGGCAAAAACCTGTTGCTTTAGCTGGAGTTATGGGAGGACTTGATTCAGAAATTACAGAATCGACGACAACGGTCGCTCTTGAGGCGGCATTATTTGACCCGGCAGCTGTCAGACATACTTCTCAAGAATTTCATTTACACAGTGAATCTTCCACTCGTTTTGAGAAGGGAATTAATGTAGCAACAATTGATGAAGCCTGTGAGCAGGCATGTGCTTTAATTGCTGAATTAGCTGGAGGAACTGTTCTCCAAGGAGCAGTAAAAGCGACTGAATTACAATCAAAAGATACAGAAGTGCCTATCACTTTACAACGTATGAATAATTATTTAGGCACTGAGCTAACGGTGCCTACAGTCAACAATATCTTTTCTGCTTTAGGCTTTGGATATCAGGAAAATGATGGGAACTATACTGTTGTGATTCCTCCTCGTCGATGGGATATAGCTATTGAAGCTGATGTTGTAGAAGAAGTAGCAAGAATTTATGGCTATAATAATTTACCTTCTACTTTGCCTAAAGGAGAAACCGTTGCGGGCGCATTGACGGAGGCACAATTAAAAACGCGGAAAGTACGTACATTATTTGAAGCAGCTGGGTTAAGTGAGGCTATAAGTTATGCATTGACTTCAGAAGAAAAGACGAAACAATTTACGAATGCAAGCTCAAAGTTAACGCGTTTAGATTCGCCGATGACAGCTGAAAGGACAGTGCTGCGTTTAAACTTAGTTACTGGGCTTTTAGACGATGTGGCTTATAATGTAGCGCGTAGAAACGAACAAGTGGCTCTATACGAAATTGGTCGTGTTTTTTATCAAGAAAACGAACAAAATCCTAAAGATGATCTTCCACAAGAAAACAATCACGTAGCTTTTGCTATTGCTGGGCAGTGGAAAGCGAGTGATTGGCAAAGCAAAGAAGAGTACGTTGATTTTTATCGTGCTAAGGGAATTTTAGAAGAACTATTTACTGAATTAAATTTAACAGATCTCATTATTTATGAAAAAACAACGCAATTAAAAGAAATGCATCCGGGAAGAAGCGCTGAAGTCTTTTTAAATGGACAAAGTATCGGTTTTATTGGACAAGTTCATCCTACTGTAACTAAACAGTACGAAATACCAGAAACATATGTAGCCGAGTTGGATTTGGATACGATTCTAAGTACGAAGCCTGAATTTACTTATGTTTCAGTCACAAGATATCCAAAAGTCACAAGAGATATTGCATTAATAGTCGAAGAAGATGTCGTTAACCAAACATTAGTGCAGACAATTGAAAAAGCTGCAGGTAGGTTTTTACAAACTGTTTCTTTATTTGATGTTTATCAAGGAGAAAATGTCACATCAGGATATAAATCAATGGCTTATCGTTTAACGTTTGTTAATCCAGAAGCTACTTTGACTGATGAGCAAGTAAATAAAGCAATGACAAATGTTGAAAAAGCTCTAACCGAAAATTTGGCGGCAACTATTCGTTGATGTAAAATCTATAGTGAAACAAAAAATTTCGAGTAAAAAGACTACCTTTTTACTCGAAATTTTTTTATTGTTTAACGGAAATAGTTGATTCCCATGGCTGTTTTTACTTCATCTAATGTTTGTGCGGCAATTTGCTCTGCTGCAAGACTTCCCTCTTTTAAAAGGTCCATTACGTATTGAGGATCTTGGGCAAATTTTTCACGACGAGTTCGCATAGGAGTTAATACTTCATCCAATACTTCTATAAGGTAACGTTTGATTTTTACATCTCCTAAACCACCTTGTTGATACTGTTCTTTTAATTCTTGAACATAGTTTTTATCTTTGGCAAAAACATCAAGATAAGTAAAGACCATATTCCCTTCTACATTTCCTGGATCTTGAACATGTATGTGGTTGGGATCTGTGTACATATTCATTACTTTTTTATCTACAGTTTCTTTAGAATCAGCAAGATAAATTCCATTATTTAAAGATTTACTCATTTTGCCTCGTCCATCAATTCCAGGCAAACGTCCCATTCCTTTTTCTGGAAGGACGCCTTTGGGGTTTATTAGGACCTCTTGGTAAGTTGAATTAAAAGAATGGACGATTTCTTGTGCTTGTTCTACCATTGGTTTTTGATCTTCACCTACTGGAACTAAATTGGCTTTAAAAGCGGTAATATCTGATGCTTGCGAAATAGGGTAAATAAAAAAGCCTGTAGGCACACCTTCGCCAAAATTTTTTTGTTCAATCTCTGTTTTTACAGTAGGGTTACGACGTACACGACCCACACTGACTAAGTTCAAATAATACATTGTTAATTCAGAGAGTTCAGGGATCTGAGACTGAATAAACAAGGTCGACTTTTGGGGATCCAAGCCCACGGCTAAATAATCTAATGCAACTTCTAACACATTGGAAGAAACTTTTTCAGGTGTTCTTGCATTATCAGTTAACGCTTGAATATCAGCAATCATAACAAATAAATTATTGTTTGGATCATCTTGCATTGTTTTTCGTGTTCTTAGTGAACCGACATAATGACCCAAATGTAGATTTCCCGTGGGACGGTCTCCTGTAAGAATTGTATTCACATTGTTCACCTTTTTCTAAATGTAGTCTATAGCAATCTTACCTTTTTTTTTTATGAGAAACAATCCTTAAGGATAAGTTATTATAAAATTTATATGGTAAGTTTCCTTACATTAAAATGTTAGAAACCGTTGTTTTTTGGCTTTAAAGTCAAAAAAAACTTTACAAAAGCAAAACTGTCTGCTTATAATAATGATTAGTTATCTATTAGAAAACTCTTATTAATTTTAAATAATAGAAGGTGTGTGAAGACATGGCAATGATTGAATTTAAAAACGTTGAAAAATACTTTGGTAATTTTCATGCTTTAAAAGATATTAATCTTACATTTGAAAAGGGTGAAGTAGTTGTAGTAATTGGCCCTTCTGGTTCTGGAAAAAGTACTCTGTTGCGCACCATTAATGGTCTAGAAACTATTTCATCGGGTAATCTTTTGATTAATGATCAAGATATACGAAGTAAACAAACAAAACTAACTGAAATTAGAAAGAATATTGGCATGGTGTTTCAACATTTCAACTTATACCCGAATAAAACGGTATTGGAAAATATTACGCTAGCACCTACAAAAGTCTTAAATAGAAATGAAAAAGAAGCCAAAGATGCAGCAGAAAGATTATTAGATCGAGTGGGGATGTTAGATAAAAAAGACTCTTATCCTTCAACACTTTCGGGTGGGCAACAACAACGTGTAGCAATTGCTAGAGGGCTAGCCATGCAACCGGAAATGCTATTATTTGATGAACCAACTTCAGCTTTAGACCCGGAAATGATCGGAGATGTATTAGATGTTATGAAACAATTGGCACGTGAGGGGATGTCTATGATTGTGGTTACGCATGAGATGAATTTCGCTCGCGATGTTGCCGATCGTGTCATATTTATGGCTGATGGGCAAGTTTTAGAAGATAGCTATGATGTTGAAGGATTTTTTGAACAACCGAGTGAAAGACGTGCTCAACAATTTCTTAATAAAGTTGTGAACCACTAAAGCCTTATTTTCACAGACAAGGTTCGTTGAAATGGTTTATAGGAAACGGACGAATAAGGAGGAAGAATTATGCTTAGAAAAAAACTAGTCTCCCTTTTGACCCTTTTGTTTGTCGTGTTTACATTATCTGCTTGTAGATCAGAAAGTATAGCAGATCAAGATGTTTTATCGATGAGTGAGGATTCAAATGAAATTACTTGGGGCGTCAAAAATGATACTCGATTATTTGGATTGATGGATATCTCTTCACAGGAGGTAAAAGGATTTGATATTGACATAGCAAAAGCGATCACTGAAAAAATATTAGGACGAGATGGTCATGCGACATTTGTTGAAGTAACATCTAAAACACGGATTCCTTTATTAAAAAATGGCAATATTAACGCGATTATTGCAACAATGACAATTTCTGAAGAACGTAGAGAAGAAGTAGACTTCTCTGATGTTTATTTTGACGCGGGTCAATCACTGTTAGTCGAAAAGGGGAGTCCTATTACAGATGTGGATTCTATTGGGCCGGATAATACAGTTTTAGCGGTAAAAGGATCCACTTCTACTGAAAATATCCGAGAACACGCTCCTGAGGCTAACGTAATAGAATTAGAAAATTACGCTGAAGCGTTTACGGCATTACAAGCTGGTCAAGGAGACGTAATGACAACAGATAACGCTATTTTATTAGGGATGGCAAGTGAAAATTCTAACTACGAACTCGTAGGAGGAACCTTTACAAACGAGCCTTATGGAATTGCAGTAGATAAGAATCAAGAAAACTTTTTAAACGCTGTGAATGAGGCTTTAGAAGAAATGCATGAAGATGGAACCTATGATGAAATTTATGAAAAGTGGTTTCCAAATGATGATGAAGGTCGAGTCCATGAATAGGAGGGAAAGAGATGTTAGCATTGTTTCAAAATTACTCGGGAATGTTTTTGGACGGGTTTAAAGTCACCATATTGTCCAGCTTAATTGCTTTATTTTTTAGCTTGCTGATAGGTACTTTGATGGCTATCTTTCAGTTATCTTCAAATAAAGTGGTAAGAGGATTAGCTAGAGGTTATGTTGAACTTTTTCGAAACATCCCTTTGTTAATTATCGCGATGTTTTTTTATGTTGTTTTACCTATGTACGGATTTCCCTTCACAGGCTTTCAGGCTGGTACGATTGGTTTAACCATTTATACTTCTGCCTTTATTGCTGAAACTGTGCGTTCTGGTATCCAAACGGTACCCAAAGGCCAAACAGAAGCCGCTTTATCATCAGGCTTTAGTTCTGTGCAAGTGATGCGCTATATTGTTTTGCCTCAGGCTTTTAAAATTGTGATTCCGCCTTTGGGAGGACAATTTATTAATTTAATTAAAAATTCGTCTATACTCGCAATTGTTGCTGGCCTTGATTTGATGTATCAAGGCGATCTAATTGCAAGTACCACGTTTATCACCTTTGATACGTATATCATTGTTGGTATTTTTTATTTAATTTTGACATTGCCGTTATCTTACTTAATGAACTATTTAGAAAAACGTTTGGATGTCTAGTCTAGAAAGGAGAAAAACAGCATATGGATTTTATAGGAGCATTTTCATTTGATAATCTGCGGTTTTTATTAGATGGTCTGCAGGTTACTGTTTCGGTATCAGCTATATCGATCGTTCTTAGCTTTTTAATCGGTGCGCTAGCGGGCACTTTACGTTTTTCAAATATCCCTGTCTTGTCTAGAATTCTAGGTTTAGTGATTGATATCATTCGAAATTTACCGTTACTGCTTATTATTTTCTTTACTTATTTTGCTTTGCCACAGATTGGTATTCGCTTTGATATTTTTTGGTCAGCAATAGCTGCTTTAACAATTTTTGAGTCTGCTATGCTTTCCGAAATTTTTCGAGCTGGTTTGAATGCAGTGCCGGATGAACAAACTGAAGCGGGGCTTTCAACGGGATTGAGCTATTTACAGACTATGGTTATTATTATTATCCCGCAAGCTTTTCGCTCGATGATTCCTGCGATTATTAGCCAATTGATTTCTTTAGTAAAGGATTCTTCTTTGGCTATTATTATCTCATTACCAGAAATAACTCACCACGCTAGGATTATTTATGGGCAAGATACAAACTATGTTTTACCGATGTTTGTCGCATTGACGATTAGTTACTTTGTTATCTGTTATTTGCTTTCATTGCTATCCAGATACTTAGAACATAAACGTTATAAATATTAAAGTAACAACTGATTAACTCATCCTTTGAGAGGGTGAGTTTTTTTGTAGAAAAGTAGAAAACTTGAAAAGTTTGAACAAAAAGTACACAATAAGTAAGTGATGTATTGAAAGAAAAGTAAAGGGTGACAAATATGAACGAGCAACCCATTGGGTTTATTGACTCAGGTGTTGGGGGATTTACCGTTGTAAAAGAAGCAATGAAACAATTGCCCAATGAAAATTTTATCTATTTAGGAGATACAGCGCGCTGTCCTTATGGTCCTCGGCCTAAAGAGCAGGTAATTCAATTTACTTGGGAGATGACAAATTTTTTATTAAAAAAAGGGATTAAAATGTTAGTCATCGCTTGTAATACGGCTACCTCTGTCGCTTTAAATGAAATTAAAGAAAAATTACAAATCCCAGTTGTAGGAGTCATTATGCCGGGAACAAGAGCGGCAGTAAAAGCGACAAAAAATAATCAGATTGGTGTAATTGGAACCGAAGGGACAGTTAAAAGCGCTTCTTATGAGCATGCAATTAAAGAAAAAGTTACCAGTTCTCAAGTAGTTAGTCTTGCTTGCCCTAAGTTTGTTCCTATTGTGGAAAGCAATCAATTTCATTCTTCGGTAGCTAAAAAAATCGTTTTTGAAACGTTGCTACCCTTAAAATCGAAGAATTTAGATACTTTAATTTTGGGATGTACTCACTATCCGCTGTTACGTTCTGTGATTCAAGATGTTATGGGCAAAGACGTTACTTTAATTGATTCTGGAGCAGAAACAATCAGTGAAGTTAGTATGCTTCTAGATTATTTTGATATAGCCAATAATGAAAATGGGGCAAAAGAGAACGCACAATTTTATACTACAGGGTCAACTTATTTATTTGATCAAATTGCTCAAGATTGGTTAGGAAAAAACGCTTCTTCAAAACAAATTCATTTAGGAGGTACCAACGATGCGACATGATGGTAGGTATTTTGATCAATTACGCGAAATAAAATTAGAGACAAATGTTTATAAACAACCTGAAGGCTCAGTAGTTGTTTCTTTTGGTGATACGCAAGTTATTTGTTCTGCTACAATAGAAGATTCTGTACCGCCTTTTTTAAAAGATACCAATACTGGTTGGGTTTCAGCAGAATACAGGATGCTTCCTAGAGCTACTCAAACCAGAAATAAAAGAGAAAGTACTAAGGGTAAATTAAAAGGACGCACAATGGAAATCCAACGTCTCATTGGTCGCTCTTTGCGATCCATTGTTGATTTAGATAAACTAGGTGAACGTTCAATTATCATTGATTGTGATGTAGTACAAGCAGATGGCGGCACAAGAACGGCTAGTATTACAGGGGCCTTCACGGCTTTAAGACTGGCTATTGATAAGTTATTACAAACGAAGACCCTTAATGAAGATCCTATTAAAGAATTCGCTGCAGCTGTTAGTGTAGGGATTTTACCAGATGAGACTTGTGTACTTGATTTGGATTATGAAGAGGATAGTAGTTGCGTAGTAGATATGAATGTGGTTATGACGGAATCAGGACGTTTTATTGAAGTCCAAGGCAATGGAGAAGAGGCTACATTTGATCGTTCACAGTTAGACGAGCTCCTTTTACTAGGAGAGCAAGGGATCAATACTTTGGTCACTAAACAAAAAGCTGCCTTATATGCCAAAAAAGAAGCACAATCAGTAGATGAACAAACAGTTGTTATTGCTACTGGAAATCTTGGAAAAGCGCAAGAATTTACTTCAATGTTTCATAAAGCAGGTTATAAAGTTAAGACAATGAAAGACTTTCCTGAGCTTCCTGACGTTGCAGAAACTGGGAGTACCTTTGAAGAAAATGCGCGCTTAAAAGCAGAGACGATTGCTAATATTTTACAATGCCCTGTATTGGCTGATGATTCTGGTTTACAGGTAGAAGCTTTACATGGAATGCCGGGGATTTATTCGGCTCGATTTGCAGGAGAACAGAAAAATGACGCAGCTAATAACGCAAAATTATTATATGAATTAACAGAGGTACCTGATGAACAAAGAAGAGCTCAATTTCATTGTACATTAGTATTTGCAGCGCCCAAAAAAGAAAGTTTGGTAGTAGAAGCGAGTTGGCCTGGTCGGATCGCTCGCATTCCACAAGGAGATAATGGATTTGGTTATGATCCGTTGTTTATACCACAGGGAATGGATATTTCAGCTGCTCAGCTAAGCGAAAGCGAAAAAAACCAAGTAAGTCACCGTGCACTTGCTTTAAATAAATTACAAAACCAATGGCAAGCATGGTTAGAAGCATAGTGGTAAAGAGTCAAGATAAAAAATGAATTTATTGTTACTCTACCACTAAAAAATAGGCGCACTGAACTAGGCCTATGCAAATCAAGCGTTTTCATAGGCTGTTTCCCTAGCAATGCGCAAATAACTTTTTTGTTATTTTTCTATCACGCTCCTAGGTGGCGTATAGAGTTGGTGGTTCCGTAGTAGCGTATCCACCAAGCGCACAAATTTTCTTGCAGTTAAAACGAGGGCTCTTTTGTGTTGATGTTTCGGTGTTTCTTGATACTTTTTACGATAAAAGGCTTGATATTCGGGCAAATGTCGACTGACAGAATTGG
>NZ_AUIQ01000005.1 GCF_000423785.1 Tetragenococcus muriaticus DSM 15685
GTGAGACCTCACGGGATAAGTGTTATCTCTTTCCTCGTTTACCCATAAGGTTTACGCCACAAGATTACGGTTACCTTTTGGACTTTATCGCCTTTAGCCGACTTATCCGCTCGTAGCGCCTTCCTACCTTATTCCTGTTCGTTGGGCCACGATTTCGCTATTGCTTCCTCTCTCCCGTGCCTCACAGCACGAAACTTGCAAGTCGCTTTGGGATTCGTTGGTAACGACGCTCCACAGAGACTTTCACTCTAGACATAACACATGCCCGTCATACTAAAAAAATCCCTAGAAGGAATCATTCCTTCTAAGGATGTATATGTATACATGGTACCACCTTACTTCGTAAAAGCGAATGCTTTTACCTCTGCGTCAATACGGCATATTGCTATGCGATATTACGATCTTTTTAACGGAGACATCCGTGCACCTCTAAAAATTTTTTGAAGTACCCACTCAAAAGCCATTTTCAAATTCCCGCACTTTCACTTCTTTTCAGCTACCGAAGCTCTCTTTTCCAAAGTTTAGCGAATTTTACTTCCTTCATCAACGTGTTTCATATTATTTTGATATACGTTACCTTAAATTATTTTATTTGTCAACTAATTTTTTATTTAAAAAAAGAAATGGATATTTTTTGCGTATTTAGATAGTAGGAGGGGGGGTGATTAAACTTGCGACAAAAAAGTCATGATTTGCAGTATTTAGAAGTATTATACCAAAGAGGAGGGTTGACGGTAGAAGAAGAAAAAGAATATTGGAAATTGCTAAAAGGTTATCAAGGAGAGATCCAATTTGATCAGATGTGTCATTATTTTTTGAGCTCTGAACCCACTGTGATGGAGGATATTACATTGCAATTGGGAAAAAGTGTCACTCAAATTGATCAATTAATTGCAGAGGGAACAGTATTATGGATCATCGATATTAAAAATTATCAAGGAAAGTACAAGTATGAAAACAATTGTTGGACCATAAATGGAAGTATTCTGTCAAATAATATTTGTGAGCAATTATCGCGAGCCTGTCGAATAACTCAACAAATACTTAATCAAGAAGGAATTAAAATGACTGTTAAAGGAGTTTTGGTATTTATTAATCCTCATTCTGAAGTGAAGATTGTTGACTCAATCAATGAGCTTGTACTTAGCTCAAATCAAATTCCACAGTGGTTAATGTCGTTGAAGAAGCCTAGACATTCTGTGGCTTGGCAATCTGCAATCGAAAATTATCGTATACCTAATTATAGGACAACGCGTATCACAACTGCTGAACATTTTGCAAAATTGAAGAAAGGAATTCGATGTCCTAATTGTGGTAGCTTTGCCACGAAAAAACAACATTATCATACGTTAGAATGTTCTTGTGGTTGTTTTCGAGTAAAAGAAAAAGCCATTTTACGTACAATTAGCGAGTACGACATAATCAGGCATGATGTTTCGTTGAAGAAAAAAGATATTCATGAATTTATTGGAAAAGAGTATGGTTTAGCCTATCTTGAAACGTTGCTAAAAAAACATTTTAAGCGTATAGGGGATACTTATTGTTACGAAAATAAAGGAGTTAGCTTTGATATTTGGTTTGACGATAAAAAGGAATATCTCGATTCGATAGAAAGCAGAATTTTTTGGAATAGAAAAGATTGAAAACTAGAGTAGGAATAAGAAAGTGACTCTAGAAATTGGAAAACTAGAGTTGTTTCCATATAATTGTGTAAAAAGAAAAGAGATCATATCCATCTCTGTTACAATGTCATTTAGCCGAAAACATTGGAAAGGAAGATGGATATGACCCAACTTAATATTAATATAGATTTTGAAGAATTAACAGAGGCAATTATGCAAAGTGATATGAATATGATGATGAAATCGTTAGCTGTCACTGTACTCAACGCTTATATGGAAGTGGAAAGGGACGAATTTATTCAAGCTCAAAACTATGAACGCAATGGTCAGCGCTTAGACTATCGTAACGGCTACTATGAACGAAGTTTTACCTTAGCAGTAGGAAAACTTCGTTTGAAAATCCCACGTACACGATCAGGGGAGTTTTCCACGCACGTTTTTGAACAATATCAGCGCAAAGATCAAGCCTTTGTCTTAAGTTTAATGGAAGCAGTCATTCAAGGTGTTTCCACAAAGAAAGTCACACACATTGTCGAAGAATTGTGTGGCGAGTCGGTGTCTAAATCATTTGTTTCGAATACGATGAAACGATTAGATCCGGAGATCGAAGCTTTTAAGTCTCGTTCATTAACCCACAGTTCCTTTCGTTATGTTTATGTCGATGCCATGTATATTAAAGTTCGAGAAAACCATCACGTGGTGAGTAAAGGCGTATATATTGCGCAAGGGGTCAACCAGAAAAACCGCCGGGAAATCTTAGGCTTTAAGGTGAGTGAAGAAGAATCGTACGCTAGCTGGAAACAATTTTTTCAAGAGTTGCGAGAACGAGGCTTAACGCAACCACGTCTCATTATCTCCGATGCTCATTCTGGGCTAAAAAAAGCGATTCAAGAAATCTTTACAGGGGATGCTTGGCAACGTTGCACGGTCCATTTCTTACGAAATATGATCGACCAAATGCCCAAGAAAAATAACTCAGAAGCCCGCAAGCATTTGAAAAAAATCTTCCGTTCGAATACCCTACAAGGAGCCAAAGAAGCTCGTCAGAAATTTGAAGCATGCGTGCAAGGAGATTCTCGTTACGAAGCAGTATTGGCGCTACTCGATCAAGGCTTCCATGATGGCTTACAATACTTAAGCGAGCCGGAAGACTATCATTTTTCGTTACGTACAACAAATTCTTTAGAACGCTTAAACCGGGAAATTCGACGTCGGGAAAAAGTGGTTTCGATCTTTCCCAATGTCGTTTCCGCTGAACGTTTGATTGGCGCCGTTTTAATGGATATACAAGAAGAATGGCAACAAATGCCCAAACCCTTTTTACAAGGCCCTGTCTTAGAAGAAGAGTTCCCATTCTCTACGGATTGATCTTGAAAGAAAACGAAGGACGATTTGACAATGAATGAAGGCATGGTATTCGCGGTAAGCGAAATGGGCGCCTGTTCTTAGGTTGAAGAACCGAAGAAGCCGCCCAAGATCACCATGTCTGAATAGATTCGTTGTCAAATCCGTCGACTACCTGATCTTATCCGTTGCTTCGAGAAAAATTTAAACCATAAATGAAAAGAACCTTTATCAAATGATTGGAAAATCGTTCAACAGACAGGGCGTAAATGACATTGATATTTTTACACAAGATTTTGGACTTGACCCTACTAGGGGGCGTATTTTTACATATAAAAGCTTACTCCAACCATTCTTCCAAGCTATTCAACACTTTTTCCACCTGTTCATCTTCCGTATGTTTCAAAAAATCGTGCCCTAGGTCATAAACAGGGACAAACTTACAATCTGGAATCAATCGTTTTAGTTGTTTACTGTATTTAAAAGGCACCTCTTCATCGGTTGTACTAGCCGAGCTGAACGTGCGTGGAAATTTTTGTAGTATATCTTTTTCGATAACAAATTGTGAATTATCCTTAGTTGATGTTTGATAAAAGTCACTTAATTTCTGTTGTTGAACACCATAGATATAAAGTAAATAACGTTGCAAGAAAGGATCATCCCATATTTTGTCACTTTGATTAATGTTAGCAATCATTTCTTTGGTTACTGTTGTATCGGTTAGTTCGCGTGGATTATTAATAAAAGCGAGATCACTATAACCATAAAAATGGACAAGTTGTGTAGGTAAAGTTTTATTTTGCTCGATTAATTGTTTAGTCAAATAATTGATGGCAAAGCCACCCGCTGATCTACCACAGAAAGTAAAGGGTAAATCTTTAATTTCTTTTTCTTGTAATTCTTCTAAGGTTTGTTGCATTTGATTTAAACTATCAATTAATGAAGAATTGGGTGTTAGTAAATAATCGATAGCTAGCATAATATATCCCTTATTCAAAAAAACGTTTTGCAGTGCTTGTGGTAAGTCACTTTTACTACCGTAGACAAACCCACCACCATGGATGTAAATAACTGCCCCTTTGGCACTCGCTTCAGGACGAGCAACTGCTACTGTGCCTCCAGAGTCTAGTGTAATGTTTTCACTCATTTGTTGAACTCCTTTTCATTGATAATAGATAAGTTCCTATTTCATAATTAACTAATTGAATTGGGTTTGTCAAATCAATTCTTAAAAGTTCTTCGACCTTATTTAAACGATAACGAATGGTTTTAGGATGTAAGAAAAGTGTTTCAGCTGTTTGTTTATAATTTCGATTTGTTTTAAAAAAAGTATGCAATGTATCAAAAAGCTCTTTGTTGTCGTAACGTAAGTTGGTCAATTCTTCGGGAATAATTGTTTCGAGTTGTCTGAACTGATCTTCCTGCATGAAAAAACGGAAGATCCCTAGATCTTTTACTGAAATAACATAATCAATAAAAAACGAACGATTAAAACGAAGTGTATCCAAGCACTCGAATAAGATCTCTTTTAGTCCGCTTTTTTTCTTGATTTGACTAAGCGAAAAATGAAACTGTTTGGAAATAGTTTCTTTTTCAGTGAATAATTGCTTAATTTCTTTTTTTGTAACGGCGTCGCTTTCCGATTTTAAATTAAATAAAACGACAGTGTAATTATAATGATCAAAGTAGATTTCTAATTTTCGTAGACGTCTTAATTTTTTAGCAATGACGGTCTCGTCTATTGTCCGTTTTTCTTCATCAGGGCAAATAAAGGCAATCCCTTGATAATAGGGGGAGGAATTAATATTTGCTTCATCTAGCAAGCTATTCAATTCGTCTGCATTTTTTGGAGTGTTTTGTAAAATAGCATCAGCCAAGTTATTCATACGCGCATAGCGTTCTTTTTTCAGTATTGATTCCATTTGTAGTTTTTCTTGAATTAAATCTGTCACATTTTCAATAATCATTAGATCCGATTGTTTAACTTCTGTACTTTCCTGATAGATAGACAAAGTACACTTTTGGGCAAGTGGGGAAAAAATTTCTGTTTTTAGAGCAGTAATTTGTTGATTTTGTTCTTGGGAAAATAGTGTAAGTTTTTCGTATAAATTTTTGGTAAACTCTGTCGTTTGTAAAAAATGATGCTGACTAACAACGTAATTATCAAAATTACCACCGTAGTGAATCTCGATGCCCAAGCTGTCGATTTTTAACATACAAGGAACCTTAATTAATTGATAGAAGGTTTCCATAATTTGTTCAAAAGAGCGTAAGTTACGTTCTACTTTAGTGAACTTTTGCCGTACGTCGTAATACGTGCGAAGCAAATGTTCTTGTTGATTTAAAATAGGTTCATAAATCGTTATCATAATCTTTTCGTAAGTGATAGCCTCGGGAACTTTAATTAAAGGAATTTCATATTCAAAGCAACGCTGAATTAACCAATCTGGAATGATGGTTATCAATCGATCCATTTTTATCGCTAACCCACTAATTCCTATTTTTTTCATTTTTTGGAAAAAAACATGGATTTCATCGTTAGAAGCATCTTTTAATGCATAAAAAGAAGTCATAATTAATTGATTTTTTCTTGTCCAATTTTCGATATCTCTTGCTTCTAATACCATCGCAGAACTTATCGTATTTTCTAATCCAATATTTTTAGTTAATAGTTTGCATTCTTTAAACAAGTTTAATGCCATTAAATCTTTGATTTTCATTATTATAGCCGCCTTTTCCCTTTTTGGATAAAAAAAGGGTGAATTTTTATCTTTTTATCCAGTGTAAACGCAGACAATAAATTTTACAATAAAAATGTAAATAAAGAAAGGGGAGATCGAAATGTTACAAACGGTAATTTCGAAAAATAATTACCAAGACTCGATTAATTTGATGTTATTAACGAATAAGATCAACGATTTTGATAACGTTAGTTCGAGTCAAATCATGATGGGGACAGATGCCAACAAAGATATCCTACAAAATACGGATTTGTTGACAGATGAAGCAAAAGAAGCTTCTCCTAATGATATGATGATCGTTGTTGATAGTGCAGACGAAAACGTAATGGATGATGTTTTGCCAGCTATTGACGACTTTTTGAATGACCTAGCTTCTGAAGATAGTGGCGAAACACAAAATACCACCGCGACTACTTGGGATGAAGCAATGGAACAATTACCAGATGCCAATGTTGCGTTATTTAGTATTCCTGGGGAATATGCAGCACCTGAAATGGAAAAGGCTTTAAAAAATGATTTGCATGTTTTTTCATTTACAGATAATGTTCCGCTAGAAGACGAAGTACGTTTGAAGAATTTAGCTCACGAAAAAGGGTTAATGATGATGGGGCCTGACTGTGGTACCGGAATTATTTCAAGTATCCCAATTGCCTTTACTAATGTTGTATCGCCCGGAAATATCGGTATTGTAGGCGCTTCCGGAACAGGGATTCAAGAAGTAACAACGATCATTGATCGCTTAGGCGGCGGAGCTGTCCATGCGATTGGTACAGGTGGCCGGGATTTAAGTGATAAAGTCGGCGCTACTACTATGATGGATGCAATTGTAGGTTTAGAAAACCACGAACCGACGGATGTTATTTGTATTATTTCTAAACCACCTGAAAAGTCTGTACGTGATAAAGTTGTACAACTTTTACAAAGTGTTTCTAAACCTGTCGTTGCCATTTTCTTAGGAGAAAAACCAGAAAATCATGAAGGTCAAGTTTATTTAGCTCATACATTAGAAGAAACAGCTAAAATTGCGGTTGATTTAGCTAATGAAGAGCCAATTAAATCAAATTATACAGATGAAATAAAACAACCGAATGTAAATGTATTGCCAGAAAATCAAGTTGTTAAAGGGTTATACTCTGGTGGAACGTTAGCAAACGAAGCAGGTATGTTGATTTCAGAAGCATTAGATCTAGGCGGAGTCGTTAAAGAAGAAGGTTATATCCTAAGAGCAAAAGGATATGATGTCATCGACTTAGGTGATGATATTTATACACAAGGTCGCCCACACCCTATGATCGATCCAGACGTACGTGTTAAGAAAATTCAAGAGTATGCACAAGATCCTCAAACGGGCGTCATCTTATTGGATGTAGTATTAGGGTATGGCGCACACGAAGATATGGCTGGCGCATTAATCCCAGCAATTAACGAAGCACAAGAAACAGCTAAAGCAGATGGTAGAGATCTGCATTTTGTTGCGACAGTTTGTGGTACGAGAAAAGATCCGCAAGATTATGATGATTCAGTGAAACGCTTAGAAGAAGCTGGCGTTTTTGTTGAAGAAAGCAACGATAAGGCTGTCCGTCTTGCTTTGATGCTAAAAGGAATTACATTAACAGAAGAAGATAAAACAGTTGTTCCTTATAAAGGAGAAACGGTAGATGTTCCTGCAGTAAGTCCCAAAATTGATGAATTACTAAACACTAAGCCAAGCATTATTAATATTGGCTTGCAAAGTTTCAATCAGTCCATTGCTGATTTTGGCGGGAAATCTGTTCAATTTAACTGGCGTCCACGTGCAAATGGGAATAAGAAAATGATTCGCATTCTTGATGCACTAGAAGAATACGACGATCAAATTGCAGAAGAAAACCAAAAAGTAACGGATAAAATCCAAAATGCACAGCCATTCTTAGTCGATGTGGTAACAGCAGATACCGTGATCCCAGAATTTAATGAACAAAAAACATTACTTCATGCTGGACCTCCAATTCAATACAATGAAATGACGAGCCCGATGCAAGGTTCTTGTGTAGGAGCCGCATTATATGAAGGTTGGGCAGATAACGAAGAAGATGCAATCAAGCTACTTGAAAGTGGAGAAGTTCGCTTTATTCCATGTCACCAAGTACAAGCAGTTGGGCCAATGGGTGGAATTACTTCTGGTAGTATGCCAGTAGCTGTTATAGAAAATCGTTTAACGAACAATCAAGCTTACTGTATTCTTAATGAAGGTATTGGTAAAGTTTTACGTTTTGGTGCTTATTCACAAGAAGTCATCGATCGTTTAGATTGGATCAGAGATACGCTAGGACCAACTCTTTCTAAAGCGTTGCAAACAACTAAAGAAGGCGTGAACTTAAGTGTATTAATTGCTCGCTCCATTACTATGGGAGATGAATTCCATCAACGTAATATTGCAGCTTCAATGAACTTCTTAAAAGAAATGGCACCATTAATTGTAGCTTTGGATATTCCACAAAATGAAAAACAAGAAGTGATTCAATTCTTAGCTGATACGGATCAATTTTTCTTAAATATCATGATGGCAACAGGTAAAGCAATTGTTGACGGTGCTAGGAAAGATACTAAAGGAACTGTTGTTACAACTATGACGCGTAATGGCCGTGATTTTGGCGTACGTATTGCTCAAACCAAAGATGACTGGCATATTGCACCGGTAAATACTCCTAAAGGCTTGTATTTCACTGGCTTTTCTGAAGAAGACGGAAATCCTGACTTCGGAGATAGTTCAATTACTGAAACAATTGGTGTTGGCGGTATGGCAATGGTTGCAGCTCCTGGTGTTACTCGTTTTGTCGGTGCTGGTGGTTTCCAAGATGCATTAGATGTATCAAATGAAATGGAAAAAATCACACTTTCTCATAATCCAACATTTACAATTCCAACTTGGGACTTCAAGGGAACTTGTCTAGGCATTGATATCAGAAAAGTTGTAGAAACTGGGATTACACCACTAATCAACACTGGTATTGCTAGTAATGAAGCTGGTGTAGGCCAAGTTGGTGCGGGTACAGTTCGCGCACCTTTAGGTTGTTTTGAAAAAGCATTAGAGGCTTATGCTAAAGACTTTGGCATTGATGTTGATGAATAAAGTAACTATTAGTCAATGGATTTATCCGATCGATCAACTCGGGAAAATGGCAACTGTTCATAGTGTGTTTGACCATTCGTTTAATTTACAAATTGGCGGTCATTTAATTAACGTCGCTAATTACAGTGGATATCTTTCAAGTTTTGGCTTATACTTGCCAGACGCAATGTTTGCTCAATTATTTCCTTATATTCAACAAGGAAATAAAGTGAAGATTCAAAAACAAAAATTGACTGCCTACAGTATTAAAGGCGTGCAATCTGTAAGCTGGCAAGAGGAAGAGCAAGAAATTGTTGACTTAGATGTAGCTAAAATGACGATCCCTACTGAACAGTTAGCTGTTTTAAAAGAGGTTTTAAGTAACGAAAATCTCGAGGAAAAAATTGGATTAGATTTGACTGTGGAGACAAAAACGATTTTGAAAAAATTGGCCTATGCTACAAAAGAAGAATTAACCACAGTAGACTATGAAGAAATCACCCGATTTTTGATTGGTCGTGGGAAAGGCTTAACGCCTAGCGGAGATGATTTGTTAGTAGCCTATTTATCAATTTTAAAATTAAAAAAAGATTCGCGAGCTGAGGAATATTCCTCAGTTCTCGCGCAATCGAATTTGTCAACGACAGATGTAAGTAAAGAATATGTAGTGGCTTCTATGCAAGGTCATGTGAACTCATTGGTTTATCAATTATATCAAGATTTACAAGAAGAAAAAGATAAAAACATAATTGAAAGAGATGTTCAAAAAGTGATGATGATTGGGCATACCTCTGGAAAAGACTTAAGTATGGGGTTACTTTTAGGTTTACAAAAATAAAAGGAGTGAAAGTTAACAATGAATGATGCGAAACAAGGAGTGAAAGTCAGCAAGAATTATTGGATGAAGGTTGTCTTACTCTTTTTCATCGGTTGGATTTTAATCTACGCTACTCGTACCATTTTTAACCCAATTATGGGCGTTGTTGGCGATGAGTTTGGATTAAGTAATACGCAGTTAGGTTTAGCCAATAGTGTGTTCTTTCTAACTTATGCGATTCTACAAATTCCATCTGGCATGATTGGTGATAAAATTGGAAGAAAAATCGTAATCGCAGTCGGGTTTATTGCTCTTGCGGCAATGACTTACTTTAGTGGGATTGCTACCACATTTGTAATGTTTTTGATATTTCGTGCGTTGGCTGGTGTCAGCCAAGGGGCGTACTATGGCCCGCAATACGCGTTATCGACAGAAGCGATTCCTGATTCAAAGCGAACAGTAGGAAACGCGATTATCAATAGTGGGATGGCTTTTGGTACTTCTGGTGGTTATTTACTTTCTAGTAAATTAGTACTAGACAATGGTGAGCATTGGAGCTTGCCGTTTACCGTTATGGCAATTCCAACAGTAATTATGGGTATTATTTTCTACTTTGTATTAAAAGAAAAAGTCATTAGACCTGAAGATGTAGAAAAAGATGAACAAACAAATGGGACAGAGTCGGAAAATAAAATTTCGCTTGGTCAAATTTTTAAAAACCGTAATTTGTTAGCAGCCTTTATTCTATGTTTTGTCAGTATTTATGCAAACTTTGTAATTATTACTTGGTTACCTGAATTTTTGATTTCAGAACGTGGATTTGCTGGTTCTAGTGTTGGTTTTATTTCTTCCTTAGTACCATGGGCTTCTATTCCAGGGGCATTAATTTTTGCATGGGTTAATGACAAAATTGGCAAAGCAAAACCTTTAGTTTACACACTGGTACCTATTGCATTATTGTCAGTGTTTGCTATTGCTTTTGTAACAAATCGCCCGCTTTTACTTGCAGTATTGGTTATTTATGGATTGACAGGAAAATTAGCTTTAGATCCAATTTTGATTACTTTTGTAACAAAAAATGCGCCAAGAGGAGCGCTAGGTACATCTTTAAGTGCGTATAACTTTATTGGAATGTCTGGCTCAATTTTAGCTCCATATATTACGGGGGCTTTATCTGACAGTCTAGGTTCTATGCAAATTGGTTTTTATTTAGCTAGTGTATTGCTAGTTGCTGGTTTAATAGTCTTTTCATTTATGGCTAAAGACAAGCCAATTAGTGAATAATAGAGGAGGAAATATATCGTGAGTGTAAATGTGATTGCCCTTGGCGGAAATGCGATTTTAGAAACTGATCCTACAGATGAAGGACAAAAAGCGGTGGTAAGAGACGCAGCTACACATATTGCTAAATTTGTTGATGAAGGGGAAAAAGTCGTTATTTGTCATGGGAATGGCCCACAAGTGGGAAACTTATTGATACAACAAAAAGCAGCAGAAAATGAAAAAAATCCTGCAATGAAATTAGATACATGCGTTGCTATGACCCAAGGAAGTATTGGTTACTGGTTACAAAGTGCTTTGATCAATGAATTTAATCGTTTGAAAATGGCACAGCCTGTTGTTTCCTTGGTTACTCAAATGCGTGTAGATGCTGACGATCCTTCTTTTAAAAATCCATCAAAACCTATTGGACCATTCTTATCTAAAGAAGAAGCAGATGAGGAAGCAAAAATAGATGGTTCTGTTTTCAAAGAAGATGCTGGTAGAGGATATCGTAAAGTTGTTGCTTCTCCAATGCCTAAAGAAATGGTGGAAACAGAAGCAGTGAATGCACTTATTGCTTCAAATGCTGTAGCGATTTGTTCTGGTGGCGGCGGTGTCCCTGTTGTTGAAAAAGATGGTCAATATGAAGGTATTGAAGCGGTTAATGATAAAGACTTTTCAGCAAGTGTTATTGCTGAAGAAGTTGGCGCTGAACGCTTAATCATCTTAACCGGTGTGGATAATATTTATGTTAATTTCAACCAACCTGACCAAAAGGCATTAGAAACGATTACTGTTTCTGAAGCTGAACAGTATATTTCAGAAGAGCAATTTGCAGCAGGAAGCATGCTGCCAAAAGTTCAAGCAGCTATAAAATTTGTTAAAGGACATAATGGTCGTAAAGCGATTATTACTTCAATTGAAAATCTTCCTCATATCTTTGAAGATAAAGGTACGATCATTGTAGACGATAAATAATGTTGCATTAAATTATGCGACGGGTTAAGTAGACAGACGAATTTTTCGCCTGTCTACTTTTTTAATGAAATGTTAAATACATAAGATAAGTCAAACAGAAACTAATATAGTTTGTCTTTTTAGATCAATGTTGTTTGTTAGCATTTTATAACATTTGAATGAATTGACATTCATCAAATCTTTCATTCTTATAACAATTGCTCCTTTTACTCCCCTTTTTGGGTAAAAAAGTTTGGTGTTTTTTCCACTTTTATCCGGTGTAAACGTAAACATTTGAAATTACAATTATTTTATAAAGTAATGTAATAAGGTAGAATAGAGTATAGAGTAAATATAAATCTCCGTGAAAGAGTATTACAAGAGAAAGTAGAATTAATGGTAGGTATAGGGGAAATTATTTTTGAGGAGATGAGTCATTGGAATTAAAAAAAGTTTTAAAGGAAAATATTGATGCTCTATCATACATCGGAAGCGATCCAACAGGTGGGATGACCCGTTTGTTATATTCAGACCCTTGGTTAAACGCGCAAAAATACGTTCAAAAACAAATGGAAGACGAAGGTCTAACAACAAATTTTGATGAAGTTGGCAATCTTTTTGGTAGGGTAGAAGGAACAAAATATCCGGAAGAAACAATTATGTCAGGTTCCCATATTGATACTGTTACAAATGGCGGTACGCTAGATGGACAATATGGTGTTATCTCATCTTATCTAGCTATAGGTTATTTATTGGAAACCTATGGTAATCCCCTACGTTCTCTGGAGACTGTTTCTTTAGCTGAAGAAGAAGGAAGTCGCTTCCCAACGGCTTTTTGGGGTAGTAAAAACTTTATTAATCTAGCAAAACGTAGTGATGTGGAGGATATTACAGACCCCACAGGTACAAATTTTGTCGATGAAATGCGTCGCCAAGGTTTTGACTTTAGAGATGAAACAACGCCTTTACGTGAAGATATTCGTTCTTTTGTCGAAATTCATATTGAACAAGGTAGTATTTTAGAAAAAGAAAACTTACAAGTTGGAGTTGTTAACAGCATCGTAGGGCAAAGACGATATACGGTGACTCTAAAAGGAGAGGCTAACCATGCAGGTACCACACCGATGAATTATCGTAAAGATGCTGTATATGGATTTGCTAAAATTAGCTCTAAAACAATCGATCGTGCTTATGAAGAAGGAGATCCATTAGTGGCTACTTTTGGCAAAGTTGATCCTAAACCAAATACTGTAAATGTGGTTCCAGGAGAAGTTAGTTTTACATTCGATTGCCGTCATACAGACGGAAAGAAGCTGCAAAACTTTACAACGGAATTTGAAAAGTTGGTAAAAAAGGTTGCCGATGAACTTGGTTTAGAAGCTGAAATTAATTTGTGGATGGACGAAAAACCTATTCCGATGGATGAAAAAGTCGTCGGTAAGATCAAAAATGCAGCTGAATCACAAAAAGTAAACTATAAGATTATGCATAGTGGAGCCGGTCATGATTCCCAAGTAATTGCTCCTTATTATCCCACAGCAATGCTTTTTGTTCCAAGTATCAATGGAATAAGTCATAGTCCTGAAGAACGTACAGATTTAGATGATTTAGTCGTTGGTGTACAGGTCTTAGCAAGTACTTTATATGAACTAGCGTACAAAGATTAATGGGTAGTTGTTGTATTGCGCAGCGCCTAAGTAAGAAAAAACGGAAATTTTTTCTTTATAAAAAGCGTTATATACCTTAGATTGCAATCCTGAGTCTGTGATTTAAAATGGATAAAAATAAATAGAAAATCAACAAACGGAAGGAAGATGAGAAGTGGAAGAATCAGTTACAGTTCAACCCAAAAAATTACATCAATTGATGGCCGATAAGTTCGTTAAGGCAGGATTAAAACAGGAGCAGGCAGATATTGTGGCTAACCATTTAGTTTATGCTGATGCTAAAGGGATTCATTCACATGGAGCCGTACGAGTAGACTATTATGCAGAAAGAATTGCTAAAGGTGGCATTAACACAGATCCCAATGTTACCTTTGAAAAAACAGGACCTAGTTCTGGTATTGTGCAAGGTGATAATGGCATGGGTCATTATGTTGCCTTAAAAGGACTAGATAATGCCATTAATTTATGTAAAGAGTCCGGTATAGCAGTAGTAGGTGTTAGAAAAGTTAGCCACACAGGGACAATGGCTTATTATGTGCAAAAAGCAGCAGATGAAAATTTGATTGCTTTATCGATGTGTCAATCAGATCCGATGGTAGTTCCATATGGTGGTGCAGGAAATTATTTTGGTACAAACCCAATTGGCTTTGCTTTTCCTAGAGAAAATGACGTTCCAGTGGTTTTTGATATGGCTACGACTGTACAAGCTTGGGGGAAAGTGCTAGATGCTCGTTCGAAAAATAGAAGCATACCAGATACTTGGGCCGTTGATGCGCAAGGGAACCCAACTACCGACCCATATAAAGTAAGTGGTTTATTACCAATAGCGGGCCCTAAAGGATATGGATTAATGATGATGGTCGATATTCTCTCAGGTATGATGCTAGGGTTGCCCTTTGGTAAGCATGTTTCTTCCATGTATGATGATTTGAGCAAGGGAAGAGATTTAGGACATTTATATATTTTAATCGACCCAACGAAATTTACTGATTTAACTTCATTTAAGCAAAATGTGGAGACTATGATTGACGAACTACATGAGATGCAGCCAGCAGATGGTTTTGATCAAGTTAGTATACCAAGTGAACGCAGTCAAAAGAAATACATGAAATATATGGAAAATGGTACTCCCATCGAAAAAAATATTTACGAGTATTTGATAAGCGATACGGTCCATTTTGATAAATATGGCGGAATGAATGCTTTTGCTGAACCTGAACAGTAAAAAAGCCAGATAAGAAGATTTTATATTTAGGAGAGGTTATTATGCCAAACGAATTGAACGTACCAAGTAGAACATTAATGTCACCAGGACCAGTTGAAGTACATCCTAACGTGTTAAAAGCAATGACTACTCCTATTTTAGGACAGTTCGATCCTAACTTTTTAGCGATTATGGATGAAGTTAAGGAAATGATTAAACAACCCTTTGATACGCAAAATGAGCAAGCTTTTGCCGTAGATGGCACTTCACGCTCGGCTATAGAGGCCGCTTTGATTGCTCTGGTAGATCCAGGAGATAAGGTATTAATTCCAGCTTTTGGTCGCTTTGCTTATTTACTTGGTGAAATTTGTGAGCGAGCTCAAGCAGAAGTGAAATTTCTGGAAAAAGACTGGGAGTCTAGCTTTGATCAAAATGATGTTATCGAAGCAATCAAGGAATACCAACCTAAAGTCGTGGCTATGATCCATGGAGAAACAGCGAATGGACAAATGCAAGAGCTAGATAAAATTGGCGCTTATTGTCAGAATAACGATACCTTCTTAATGGTAGATATGGTGGCTACTTATGGTGGTGTTCCTATACATGTAGATGATTGGGGTATCGACGTAGCTGTTGCAGGAACACAAAAATGTGTAAGTGTTCCAGCTGGCATGGCGCTTGTGACTTACAATAAGCGAGTAGAAAAAATATTAGATGCACGCTATCAAAAAGAGTTAGGATTAGGCAATGACAAAAGAAGCGATGATCCTATTACAAGTAATTATTTAGACTTGAGTCAATTGCAACGTTATTGGAATGAAGAAAGGATCAATCATCATACTGAAGCTACCACTATGGTTTATGCTTTACATGAAGGTCTTCGGGTATTAATAAATGAAGGATTAGAAAATGTATATGTGCGTCATGCCCAAAATAACCAAGCGCTGATTGCTGGTATACAAGCGATGGGATTAGAGATATATGGTGATCTTAATTCCAAGATGCCAACAGTAACCCCGGTAAAAATTCCAGCAGAAGCTGAAGAGGATAAAGTAAGAGATTTACTACTTAACCAATTTGGTGTAGAAATTGCTTCTTCATTTGGTGATTTGAAAGGTAAAGTTTGGCGTATTGGAAACATGGGCTATAGTAGTCGTCATGAAAATGTGCTACACGTCTTAGCTGCATTAGAAGGTGTGTTGAGTTATTATGGTGTGGATATTAACAAAGGCGAAGGAGTAAAAGCTGCTTTGGCAGTGTATATGGATGTTTAAAGGCAATTCCTGCTTTTTTTGATTTTTTGAACTACTGTAATTAAAAAATATCCTAGAAAAGCCTGGCAGTTATAAAACGCTGTTAGGCTTTTTAATTGTTAAGTTTTATATGAAGCTTTCGGAGAAAACTTTTACTTGGTTTTATCCGACAATGGTTCATTTTACCAGTTATGTTTTCGAATATGAACATAATTTCAAAAGTATAATTTACATTTGTAAAAAACATTGGTATTATATACTTATAAA
Organism: Tetragenococcus muriaticus DSM 15685; assembly: GCF_000423785.1. Lineage (GTDB taxonomy): Bacteria > Bacillota > Bacilli > Lactobacillales > Enterococcaceae > Tetragenococcus > Tetragenococcus muriaticus. The sequence continues at coordinate 16,227 of NZ_AUIQ01000005.1, forward strand.
TGAAAGGGGATACAAATATGGATTTGACAAAAGATGAATTAGCAACTTATTTAGACCACACGAATTTGAAGCCTGATGCAACAAAGGAACAAATTCAAAAAACTTGTGAGGAAGCGAAGGAATTTAATACAGCAGCAGTTTGTGTGAATGCTTATTGGGCTTCTTTTGTAGCTGAAAGATTAGCTGAAACAAAAATCAAAACTTGTGTTGTAGTTGGTTTTCCATTAGGAGCGACAACGACAGAAGCAAAAGTTGCTGAGGCAGAATCGGCGATGAAAAAAGGCGCAGATGAAATTGATATGGTTATTAATATTGGCGAACTTCTTAGCGGTGATAATGAAGCTGTTGAAGGAGATATCGTTGCTGTAGCTAACGCTGTTCATGCAAAAGATAAGCTATTAAAAGTTATTATAGAAACTTCATTTCTTGACGAAGAAAAAATTGTTCAAGCATGTCAATTAGCAGAAAGTGCTAAAGCTGATTTTGTCAAAACTTCAACAGGTTTTAGTTCGGCTGGGGCTAAAATTGCAGACGTTCGTTTAATGCGTGAAACAGTAGGTGATCGTTTAGGCGTTAAAGCTTCTGGGGGTATTCATAGTTTTGAAGAAGCAACAGCAATGATTGAGGCTGGTGCGAGTCGCTTAGGCGTTAGTGCGACAACGAAAATTTTAGCTTAAAGAAAGGAAGCAAAAAAATGAGTTACAAACGAATTTTTGCCATTGTATTAGATTCAGTAGGAACAGGAGCTGCGCCAGATGCTGCTCAGTTTGATGACGAAGGATCAGATACTTTAGGTCATGTCGGCGAAGCTTATAATGGAAATCTCGCTCTACCAAATTTACAAAAATTGGGTCTTTCCAACTTACGTGAAGAAGCCATTGAAGGTGTTCCTGCCGTAGATAATCCGCTGGGATATTATGGCAAAATGACAGAAATTTCAGCGGGTAAAGACAGTATGGACGGTCATTGGGAAATGATGGGACTTCCTGTATCTCAACCTTTAGATTTTTTTCCTGATGGCTTTCCTGAGGAATTACTAGCTAAAATTGCTGATTTTTCTGGTCGTAAAATTGTAGGTAACCGACCAGCTTCAGGAACCAAAATTATTGAAGAATTAGGCGAACACCAGATGGAGACTGGGGATTTAATTATTTATACTTCTGGCGATTCGGTTTTACAAATTGCTGCTCATGAAGAGATTATTCCACTAGATGAACTGTATCGGATTTGCGAGTATGCTCGTAGTTTGGTGAATGGACCTAAATATACTTTAGGACGAGTGATCGCTCGTCCTTATGTTGGAGATAACAAAGACAACTTTACGCGTACCTCGCATCGTCATGATTATTCCTTAGAGCCTACAGGAAAGACCGATCTTGATTATCTTCAAGAAAATCATATTCAAACGATTGGCATTGGGAAAATTAATGACATTTTTTCTGGGAATGGATTAGATGATGTCTACCATAATGACGATAATATGGATGGAATGAACCATCTAGATCATGTCATGACACAAGATTTTACAGGATTTTGTTTTGTTAATTTAGTTGATTTTGACTCCATGTATGGTCATCGCCGAAATCCGATCGGTTTTGGTCAAGCATTAATGGACTTTGACCAACGGTTGGCTACTGTATTGGAGCAACTAAGAGAAGATGATCTATTATTGATTACTGCGGACCACGGGAATGATCCCGGTTTTAAAGGAACGGATCACACTAGAGAACAAGTTCCGCTGTTAGCTTATTCACCAAGTATGGAAAAAAGTGCAAGCTTGGGTATACGTTCTACTTTTTCTGACTTAGGTGCTACCGTTTTAAGCAATTTTAATGTCAAAGGAACTGGAAAAGGCACAAGCTTTTTAACAGAATTGATGTAAAAGATGGGATGAAAAATGGTACAAAAGGATGAAACAGCCAAACTAAAACAAGCATTAACCGTTGCTCAACTATATTATGAAGATGGGCTAAGCCAGGCAGCAATTGCTAAAAAGTTACAAATGTCACGGCCGACGATCTCACGCTTTTTGCAATTGGCTAAAGAAGAAGGTTTGGTAAAAATTCAAGTAGAAAATCCTTTTGTTGATTATCAAGATTTAAGCGAAATTTTATCAGAAAAATACCAGTTAAAAATTCAAGTGGTGCCTGAGCAATACCAAGAGAAAAAAACAATGTTAGATCGTTTAGGAGCTTATACAGCTGCTTACTTAACAAAAATTGTCCAACCTACAGATATTATCGGGATTGGATGGGGAAAAACGATTCATGCTGTGACTTCTCATCTTGAAAAGCAAGAGATTACAGGGATTCAAACGGTACAATTAAAGGGTAGCTTTAGCTTTGGTGATGAAAGGACGTATGCTTACGAAAGTATGAACGAGCTGTCAGAGGCGTTTAATGCACGAGCTCAGTATTTGCCATTACCTACTTTTTTTGATAACCAAACGACAAAAAAGCTAGTGGAACAAGATCGTTTTATTCACTCCATTTTGCAGTTGGGAAAACAAGCCAACATCGCGTTATTTACTGTGGGATCAGTACGTAAGGATGCTTTACTTTTTAATTTGGGGCATTTAGATGCAAAGCAAAAAGAACGGTTACGAGAAGAAGCTGTAGGCGATGTTGTGTCGCGTTTTATTGACGAAGAAGGTCAGTTAGTGAATCAAGAACTGGATCAACGTACAGTAGGTATTGAATTAGCTGATTTAAAAAAGAAAGAGTATTCGATTCTGGTGGCTGGGGGTGCTAAAAAAGCAGCGGCAGTTCAAGCAGTGTTAAAATCTGGATATGCGAACCAAGGAATTTTTGACGTTGTTTTAGCACAACACCTGATGCATTATGGTTAATCGATTGTCAATCATAAAAATGGAAAAGCTAAGATGGTTTCTTAGCTTTTTATTGTGTTCTTTTTAAACAGCTCACTTTAAACAGAACACAAATTTGTGTATCCTTAGATAAAAAGGGAGCAGAAATTTATGCGTGAAGAAATACGCAAAAACCGAGTTAAATTTATCATAGTGTTTGCTTTGTTTGTAATAGTCCTAGTTTTTATGGGGGTGTTTTTTTTGAACCGTTTATCAGGACCTGATAATGAAGAAGAGATCGGTTCTGAGGATACACGTATCGCAGCAGTAGGGGATAGTATTACCTATAATTTATATGTAGCAAATGGCCAAGAGGAATTTTATCCTCAACAATTAGATGATTTATTAGGGGAAGGATATGCTGTTCATAATTTTGGAGTGTCCAATTATGCAGCACAAGCTTCCAGCGATTTTCCATATGAAACAACAGAAGAATATCAAGAAAGTTTAGATTTTGATCCAGAGATTGTCATTATGATGTTAGGAACAAATGATACGAAGGACACAAACTGGAATGGTTCGGGCCAGTTTAAAGACGAGTATATTGACCTTCTTGAAAGTTATCGTGATTTACCTAGTGTTTCAAGAATCATTTTAGCTTCACCGCCAGCAGTTTTTCTGGAGGGCGCTGTCATCAGCGGGGGAATCGATGCTAGTAGAATAAGTGTTGCAGGCAATACAGTAGAAGAAATTGCCGCAGAATATGAACTAGAATTTGTAGATATGTACGAAGAAACTATCAATCACCCAGAATATTTCCCTGATGGTATACATCCAAATGAGGAAGGCTCGGCAGCCTTAGCAGAACTTTTTTACCAGCAAATCACCGAGGAAAACGCTCAGTAAAAAAGTTAAGCTATCAAAATGAGGTGCCGCGAAGTCTTGAGTATTTTATACTAAGTTGTATGTTAAAGTGTACGTAATATATATTTACTGTAATACGAGTCACGGTCTAAAATTTTCAATAGGTGTCTGCTATCTTTTTAGCTGTGTAAGTGTTATCATTAAAGAATAAAGGGCGTTGAGATTGACACATTGCTTATATTCTCCGAAGTTCTTCTCTCAACGCTCTTTTTATAAATCGATGGCGATTTAACTAAAATTTTATCGTTTACAAAAAAAATCATCATAATTTGTTCATATTTTATAGTTACATTAGAACCATACCAACGAAACACCTTAATAAACACTTTTTCATTTTTTACTCCTTTCCCGTCAGTTACTCGCTGACGGGTCCTTTTTTTAGGTAAAAGCAAAATCCGAACGAATTTATCAGTAAATTCAATATTTTCAGATAATTATATTGCAATTTAATTTTGTCTTCTATATAATAATCGTTACATCAAAAAATTCTGAAAAGTTTTAAGGAGGGCTTGTTTGTTACATAATATTTGCTTACAAACAAAGCTAAAATTAAAAGAAACTTGTTAGGAAAAAGGAACGATTTCTATGGAAGAAACAATAACACCCAAACGGTTTTTGAATAAAATACTGGCAGGAACAGCAACAGGAATTATTGTTGGATTAATTCCTAACGCGGTGTTATCTGTTATATTAGGAGCGTTTGGTGATAATTCTTTTGCAGTAACCTGGACGCAGACAACAGAACTTTTTCAAATTGCAACCCCTGCAGTTATTGGATTTTTAATCGGATTGCAATTTAATCTAAATCCTATGCGAATGTCTGTTGTCGGTGTTGCAGCTTTAATAGGTTCCGGCTCAATTCAGTTTGATGATGAAGCAGGAGCATTCATTGGCGCAGGCACTGGCGATATTATTAATACGATGATTACGGCAGCGGTGGCTGTAGGTTTAATTTTATTGATTGGCGATAGATTTGGTTCAGTCGAAATTATTGGAATGCCGATTATTGTCGGTACAGGGGCAAGTTTAGTTGGTGTTTATTTATTCCCTTATGTTACAGCCATTTCTACGGCTATTGGAACAGCTATTAATACCTTTACAACTTTACAACCTATTCTAATGAGTATTTTAATTTCTTGTTCATTTGCCCTGTTAATTATCTCTCCAATCTCAACGATCGCTATTGGTTTAGCGATTCAATTGGATGGCGTTGCTGCCGGCGCTGCAGCTATGGGCGTTGGTGCGACTACGATTGTTCTAGTTGTTAATTCATGGAAAATCAATAAATCTGGAATTACCATTGCGATTGCTTTAGGAGCAATGAAAATGATGATGCCGAATTTATTCCGTAAACCTGTTATTTTGGTACCATGCTTTTTTACAGCCATTGTAACTGCAATTCCAGTAGCTCTTTTGGAAATTACTGGCACACCTTCTTCTGCCGGATTTGGCTTAGTAGGATTGGTAGGACCTTTTGCTGCGATTGATGGCGGACAGGCACCAATTATGGCACTTGTTTGTTGGATTGTTATACCAGCGGTTGCCGCGATTGTCTCACAATATGCTTGCGAAAAAGTATTGAACTTGTACAACCGTCAAGAAGTATTTGAGTTCTTAGGCTAAGGAAATCAATTTATAGAATAACTCCCAGAAATTCGTTTTATTCTAATTCCTGGGAGTGTTTTGTATACATTAAAATACTAATTACACACTTAACCAATCACTTTCTAAGAGTTGGTAGGTATTTTTATCAAGAGGAAGCCATAAATTCGCTTGCGAAATCCGCAGCATAACTTCCCAAAATACGCTGTCTTTACGTTCGGTAGATGTGAGGTTTAGATAGAGATAATGTCCGTCTTTTGCTTTGGCAATAATAAATGGATAAAATACTTTTCTTATTTGTACAGAAATAACTGATGCTTTTGTAAACATTTTAAACGAACACAACCTTTCATTATTGTTGTTGCTATTGTTTACTTTACGCTAAAGAATAATAAAGGACTAGAGAGGTAATGATAACTTTATTTTGTTTATAGCATCTTAAAGTTCTTGGCTAATTCATGAACATAGCTATAAAAGAAATTAAACTTCCTGTACCTTTGGTAAAGGTATAAAGCATGATAGAATGGGAAATATAAAATATGATCAGAAGGAGGACTTTCATGAAAGAGCAAGAAACCATTGTAGCAAGTCACTTTTATTTCACAGATGATGGGGCTATTCCTAATAATCCTTCCTTTCCTTTGCTGGTTTATAAAAATGCGATTGAGGATGAGGATCAAGTGAATCAAATATTGAGACAAAATCATTGGTCGAATGCTTGGCGTAATGGTGTTTTTCCTTATCATCATTATCATAGTAACTCGCATGAGGTGCTTGTCGTTGTTGGTGGGAAAGCTTTATTGCAAATGGGCGGTGAGCATGGTGAACAATTAACAGCTGAACGCGGCGACGTGTTGGTTTTACCAGCTGGTACGGGACACAAATTGTTAAAAAAAGAAGCTGGTTTCTCCGTTATTGGAGCTTATCCTAATGGACAGAATTATGATATTTGTTATGGCAAAAAAGAAGAACGGCCAGAAAAATTAGATAATATAAAGCAAGTTCCCATGCCAGGTTATGATCCCATTTATGGAGAAAGTGGAAAGTTATTTGCTTATTGGCAAGTAAATGAATGATTTAAGTGAATTCAAATAGATTTGTCACAAATTCTTCATAAATTTTGGATACATTAGAATTGTACCAACGAACAACCCTAATAAACACTTTTTCATTTTTTACTCCTTTCCCGTCAGTTACCCGCTGGCGGGTCTTTTTTAGGTCTTATTGAGAAAAAAGATCAAAAGTCACTTTATTTAAGCTGTCCCCTATTTAATAGCGGATGTGATACAATAAGATAAATTGATGAAGTAGAAAGGGTTGGAGAAAATGAAAGTAAGAAAAGCAGTTATTCCTGCAGCGGGGTTAGGTACGCGATTTTTACCAGCGACTAAAGCTGTGGCTAAAGAGATGTTACCTATCGTTGATAAACCGACGATTCAATTTATTGTAGAAGAGGCGATGGCTTCTGGTATTGAAGATATTTTAGTGGTAACAGGTAAAGCCAAACGTCCTATCGAAGATCACTTTGATGCGAATATAGAATTAGAACAAAATTTAAAATCAACAGGAAAAACTGAACTTTTAAAATTAGTGGAAGAAACGACAGATATCAACTTACACTTTGTACGACAAAAGCGACCTTTAGGGCTTGGTCATGCCATTTTACAAGCCAAAGCTTTTGTAGGGGATGAACCTTTTGTGGTTATGTTAGGTGATGACATCACAAGTAACCAAGTACCATTAACAAAACAATTGATTAACGATTATGAGAAAACTAAGGCATCGACATTAGGCGTAATGCCTGTACCTCATGAAGACACTTCAAAGTATGGCATTATTGAGCCTAATGGTAAAATTGAAGAAGGATTATATGACGTGAATTCTTTTGTAGAAAAACCTAAACCTGAACAAGCGCCTAGTAATTTAGCTATCATTGGACGTTATCTATTAACGCCAGAAATTTTTAGCTTACTAGAAAAACAGACCCCTGGAAAAGGGGGAGAGATACAATTAACAGACTCTATAGATGAGTTAAATAAAACACAACGCGTGTTTGCCCAAGAATTTAGTGGCAAGCGATACGATGTGGGAACTAAAATAGGGATGTTAGAGGCTAATATTGAATATGGACTACAACATCCAGAAACAAAAGATGAGCTAAAAGCTTATTTGAAATCATTGTCAGCTAATCTTTAAATAGAAAAAAGACGTTTAGAAGCAACAATATGTCTCCTGAACGTCTCTTTTTTTGTTAAACGTTTTCACTTTTCGGCAGACTTTTTGCATCTAGCCACTTTTCAATGACGATTGCATCATGGATTTCCTGATATTTCTGGTGAAAGTTAAGCGCAAATCCAGGAATATGTTGATACTGTATATTTTTTGTTACTTTTCTCGTAATTTTAGTTGAACTGATGTTTAAATATTCTAGCAAACTCATGGTCACATTAACTGGTTGGGTTTCGATATCTCTTTTAATAATTCCATGAGTTAAGAAAGCCCGCTTCATTCGAGTAAAAATAGGACGTTGTTGTCGTTCAATGGCAACATTGATGCCATTCGTTAATTGGGCAATGGTAGGTGTAGTACTTCCTTGCGAGTATAAATTTTCGATTCTTCCTGGATTTACCCAGCAATAAATTGTAGGTTTAGAAGTTAAACTAAAAGGGATTAAACTAAACTTGCTACAAGAAATTGGAATCGCATTCATTTCTTTGTTTAAAAAGAAATTCAATGTTCTTTTATAGCTCTCAAAGTCCATAAATAAATGATTATACAAAAACTTTTCTGCTAATACATTGGCAGAACTATCTACTAATCTAACGGTATCTTTATAAAAAACAAACGATTGCGTATAGCGCTCACCGTAAGGAATTATTGCATAAATTTCTTCTTTAAAATTTGCTTGTGTACTAATAGACAATTCTTTATATAGTTGAGCCAAATCAATTGGACGATTAGGTTGTTTCATACGATAAGCCAAAAGATGACATAAATTGGGGGTAAAAGCCTCGTTTCTATTTTTCTTCTTTGGCTTTTTATCGTCAACATGGAGCAAGTATTCATCAACATCTTCTATCACCGTGATTCTCCTTTCTACTTAGATTACGTTTATTATATAATAATTTTTGAAAAAAGTAAGGGTTAGTGAAAAAAGGTTCAAAAAAATTTGGAACTTTTCTTAAAGAATTAAAAATTATATTCATTGAATTATTGTTCAAAATAGCACAATAATAAAAAATTCTTTTTAATTATATAAAAAAATAAGAAAAAAATATTGTAATTATCGCAATGATAGTGTACTATAATAAGTGAATTAATTCACATATCCGGATGTTGAAAGTTTTAGATGAAAGCACCAATTATTTTGGAGGGATAGCAATGGAAAAAACTACACAATCAACAGTAGAAAAGGTTACTGTAGACGAAGAAACAAAAGAAGAAGCAGCTTATAAGTATACAGATGCATTAGTCGAAAAAGCATTAAAAGCAGAGCAAGAGTTTGCCAGTTTTACTCAAGAACAAGTAGACAAAATTGTCAATGCTGCCGCACTAGCTGGATCAGAGGCTGCTTTACAATTAGCACATGAAGCGGTAGATGAGACAGGCCGTGGTGTAGTGGAAGATAAGGATACAAAAAATCGCTTTGCTACAGAAAATGTCTACCATTCGATTAAAGATGATAAGACAGTCGGTGTAATCGGAGAAGATAAAGTTTTAGGTAGTGTGAAAATTGCTTCCCCGTTGGGTGTTTTGGCAGGAATTGTTCCTACGACGAACCCAACATCAACGGCGATGTTTAAATCTTTGATATCGCTAAAGACTAGAAATGCGATTGTTTTTGCTTTTCATCCACAAGCACAAAATTGTTCAGCGCATGCTGCTAAAATAATCTATGATGCAGCAGTAGCAGCAGGTGCTCCTAAGGATATTATTCAATGGATAGAAAAACCATCGCTTGAAGCGACTTCCTCCTTGATTCAAAACTCAAAGATCGCTTCGATTTTAGCCACGGGGGGTCCTGGAATGGTGAATGCAGCTTTAAAATCCGGGAACCCATCCATGGGTGTAGGACCCGGAAATGGTGCAATTTTTGTCGATCATACGGCTAATATTGATCGAGCTGTAGAGGATTTATTACTATCCAAACGTTTCGACAATGGGATGATTTGTGCTACAGAAAATTCGGTAGTTGTAGAAGCTCCTGTTTATAAAGAATGGTTAGAAAAAATGCAAGAAAAGGGCGCTTATTTGGTTCCTAAGTCAGATTATAAAAAGATTGCTGATTTTGTTTTTAATGACAATCATGGGGTCAATGGTGCTGTTGCAGGAATGCCTGCTCGTTGGATAGCTGAACAAGCGGGTGTCAAACTTCCTGAAGGCAAAGATATTCTATTATTTGAATTAGATTCCAAAAATATCGGAGAAAAATTATCTTCAGAAAAATTATCGCCATTGCTTTCAGTTTATAAAGCTAAAGATCGTCAAGATGGCATTAAGATTGTAGATGATTTGTTAAACTACCAAGGGGCAGGTCATAATGCGGGGATTCAAATTGGTTCCCAGATTGATCCGTTTGTGGAAGAATATGGAGAAAAGACCAAAGCTTCACGTGTTATTATTAACCAACCAGATTCTATTGGAGCCATCGGCGATGTTTATACTGATGCATTAAAATCAAGTCTAACTTTAGGAACAGGCTCATGGGGGAAAAATTCATTGTCTCATAACTTATCAACAGAAGACCTATTGAATATTAAAACAGTTGCCAAGCGTCGTAATCGTCCGCAATGGATTCGTTTACCGGAAAAAGTGTATTATGAAGAAAACTCACTTTCCTATTTACAAGATGAATACGAAAAAATAGAACGTGCTTTCATTGTGGCCGACCCAGGGATGGTACAATTTGGATTTGTTGATAAAGTATATGAACAACTAGAAGTTCGCGATGATCCAGTAAAATCTTCAATCTACGGATCTGTAAGACCTGATCCTACGCTAGGACAAACCATTGAAATTGCACAACAAATGCAAGCTTTTAAGCCTGATGCTATTTTAGCTGTTGGTGGCGGGTCAGCTTTAGATGCGGCCAAAATTGCTCGTTATATCTATGAATATTCGATCGATCAAGAACCTGGATTTTTAGATAGTTATGAAAAAGTAAGTGAAGTATTTGTCCAATTACAACAAAAATTCTTAGATATTCGTAAACGTATTGCGAAATTTCATCATTCTGAACATACAAAATTATTTGCAATACCAACAACTTCAGGAACTGGTTCGGAAGTCACGCCATTTGCTGTAATTACGGACGATCATACACATGTGAAGTATCCATTAGCAGATTATGAATTAACCCCACAAGTAGCGATTGTCGATCCGGCCTTTGTAATGACCATGCCAAAAAGAACAGTTGCTCTATCTGGACTTGATTCGTTATCTCATGCTTTGGAGTCCTATGTTTCCGTTCTTTCGTCAAACTTTACTCGGCCTTGGGCGTTAGAAGCCATTAAATTAATTTTTGAGAACTTAGAAGCATCTTATAAGTATGATCCAAAAAATCCGACATCAGAAGGTGAAGCTGCTCGTGAAAATATGCATTATGCAGCAACGCTTGCAGGTATGTCGTTTGCCAATGCCTTCTTAGGAATTAATCATTCGATTGCACATAAAATCGGAGGCGAGTTCGGATTACCACATGGCTTAGCGATCTCTATTGCCATGAACCCTGTGATTCGTTTCAATGCAGCTACTGGAAATGTGAAACGTACACCGTTTCCACGTTATGAAGTTTATCGTGGCCAAAAAGATTATGCTGAAATTGCACGTTACCTTGGGCTACAAGGGACAACGGACAGTGAATTAGTTGAATCATTATGTGCGAAAATCGACGCGTTAATGAAAGCTGTTGAAGTAGAACCAACACTTTCAGCTAATGGGGTAACGAAAAAACATTTTAACGAATCCCTTGATAAATTAGTTGATTTAGTTTATAACGACCAATGTACCTCAGCCAATCCACGTCAGCCTTATTTGGAAGAATTACGTCAGTTGTTGATTGGTCAATTTTAAAATATATACTAAAAACGTCAAAACTAAAAAGTTTTGGCGTTTTTTGGTTTTTTATCAAATAGGATTTTTTAAGCAGAACTTTATAAAAAGGAAGGATTTGAAGACGCCCCTAAAGGTAGACCAAACAAATCTAACTTTGGGGATTTTTAGTGACTAAATATGGTTTCATAAAAAAGTAGAGGAATTAGGCATCTCTTGACACAAAAAACGGAAACGCTTACGATTGCTTAAAAATAGATGTTATCTTTAATGTATAAAACATATCTATTTTTAAAAGTTGATACAAATGAAGTTGTTAGTAGATGGGGGGCCTGCTATTGAAGGTAGATTAAGAAAAGGCAATTCATGAATGAATGGATTTTTTAAAGAAAGCTGGAATGAGATTTATGTTAGGGGCAACGTAGTTTAGCGATAATATTTTTTTTATTAGCTAAAAAGGAAATATTATTACGCCCTGCCATATCCTCTTCAGAAGAAGATGATCAATTTGAGTGCGGAACAGACATTGTTAAAATCTTTCCAGCAGTCATATCTACTGGAGCTTCATTTTTTAAACAAATTCAAGGTCCACTTGGCCCAAAAAAGTTGATGGCTGTAAGAGGCGTCAATTTACCAAATGCTAAAGTTTTCGTAGCGGATGGTGCGAGTTATTTAGGGGTTGGCTTCAGTTTCTTTAATGAAGACAATGTTCAAAATTTAGAAGAAAAAGCTTTATAATATTCGGTCGAGGAATTTATAAAAGTTGTTTATTAATTGATTTGTTGTTATTAAAATTTAAAACGTGGAGGATTTAGTTACTATGCCATTATTTATTGTTATACTCGGAGTAGCACTATTAATATTTTTAATTACAAAACTTGAACTTAATACTTTTGTTTCGTTAATTATTACTTCGTTTGTCGTTGCTTTATTTCTTGGAATTCCACTTGATGAAATTCCAACAACCATTACAGACGGACTGGGGTCGCAACTAGGAGACCTAGCCATTATATTTGGAATGGGATCTATGCTAGGCAAACTTGTTTCTGATTCTGGTGGAGGTCAACGAATTGCGCATACTTTAATTGATAAGTTTGGATATAAGCGTATTCAAATTGCCGTAATTTTCGCCTCATTTATTATCGGTTTAGCCTTGTTCTTTGAAGTTGGTCTTGTAGTATTACTTCCTATTATCTTTATTATTGCCCGCGAGATTAAGATGCCGCTAATGGAACTGGCTATCCCTATGGCCGCAACGTTAAATGTGATGCACGGGTTTATTCCTCCTCACCCTGCTCCGACAGCCATTGCAGGAGTTTTTAACGCGAACATTGGCCAGGTAATTTTATATGGAATTATTGTAGCTATCCCAACAATTATTGTTTCAGGGCCTGTCTATAATCGCTTTCTTCGCAAAAGATTTTCACAAATTTATAAAGTAAAAGAGGAAATACCAGCATTAGGGAAAGTGGAAGAGTTTGATTTAAATCAAACACCAAAATTTGGTATTAGCGTACTTACAGCGATGATGCCTGTTATTTTAATTGGTATTGCAACGATTTTGGAATTTATTATTCCGCAACAAATGTTGATCACTCAAATCATCACTTTTATTGGCAATCCAGATTTTGCTATGCTGCTTTCCTTACTTTTTGCTATTTATACGATGGGGATCCATCAACATGCTAGTATGAAAGAAACTGGAAAAACTTTAGAGAACGCGATTGTTCAAATTGCAGGTATGCTATTTATTATTGGCGGTGGCGGAGCACTTAAGGAAGTTTTAGTTTCTGGAGGAATCTCAGATTATATCTCTGGCATCTTTTCCGGTTTAAATATATCGCCTTTAATTGCGGCTTGGTTAGTAACAGCTATTTTACGTGTGAGTCTTGGATCATCAACTGTTGCCGCTCTTACAGGTGCTGGACTTGTCGGTTCTTTAATCGCATCTACTGGAGCAAATCCGGCTTTAATGGTGCTTGCTGTTGGCGCTGGTAGTGTATTTGGAGGACATGTTAATGACGCAGGCTTTTGGATGGTTAAAGAATACTTTGACTTTTCCTTGAAAGAGACCTTTACAGCTTGGACACCATTGACCTGTATCATAGGTGTTGTTGGTTTATTATCAGTCTTGACATTGTCTATCTTTGTGTAAATGAGGTAGTATAAAAACTATTGCTGAAATTCGGAGGGGACCATGGAGACAAACAAACCATCTGTTTACCAACAAACGCTTGATAAATTAAAACGAAATATTATAGATGAAATTTGGAAACCTGGACAACGATTGCCTACTATGAAGCAACTAGCAAAAGAAATGGAAGTTAGCTTAACGATAATTAGAGAAGCAATGCGTACACTTGAGAATCAGGGCATAGTGAGTATAGAGCATGGAAGAGGTATATATGTAAGAAATGATCCTAATGCGGCGTCTTCAAGTGAAGAAAAGAAGAAAGAAAAACTTTCTTTACTTTCCATTTTGCGCGCTAGGTTACTGGTAGAACCAGAGCAGGCGTTTTATTGTGCTAAACAAGCTGAGCCTAGTTTATGTGAAAAACTTCAAGAATTGGCTTATCAGTTAGACCAAGAAATGCAGGTAAATGATTGTTTTTTAACGACTGATTTAAAATTTCATCAGTTGATTGCTGAAGGGGCAAAACAGCCTTCTTTAATGATAATGACAGGTTCGTTGGAAAAATATCAATTAGAAAGCCGTCGTATGACGAACACTCTTCCACAAATGAGGACTAAGGCTTCTTTATATCATCAACTTATTGCAGCTGCGATCACTACGCATAACGCTGAGGAAGCAAAGCAATTAATGATTATGCACATACAGTCAATGATTGCGCCTTTAGAGAAATAAGTAAAGATAATATATGATGAGCATGGAAAATAAAATAATTTTTCAAACATTATATATTTAATGGGAATGACTGCTAAAAATTGTATAAGTTAGTAAGAAATTAATAACTGCGAGCATCCTTGAAGATTATTTAAGAAATAATAGTAAAAAATTATTCCTTTATATAAACAACCTCCACTCTAACTTTAGAGTGGAGGTTGTTTATATAGAAGTTTCTATGAATAATGAAGAACGCTTCATTAGAAAGCAAATAATATCTTTAATAAATTAACTATTTATCTTTTTTGGGGTTGGAAAAGATGAGGGATATACCGATTTTGTAAGAAAGTCAAAAGAAAAGCGACAGGAAAAACGATGAAGAAACGTAAAAGCCAAGAGTCTCTTTCGACAAAGAGATTAAAATATATAATAGGAAAGAGATGCCAATAATATAATTCCAAAGAGTGTTGGGATAACCAATTGATACCAGGAGTTTTCTCAAGTAATTTTCTAATTGTTTGGAAACTAGTCAATTGAAAAAGAAGCAAAGAACCAGCCAAACCGTAACTTATAAAATAGATTGTAGGGGGATATTTGTTATCTTCGATCGAAGGGAGTGTCTGATAAGTTGCTATAATAAAAAATAGAATGGAAAAACAAATGAGCAAAATGGAGTTTTCTTTGTTATTTTGTCGTACTGCCCACATTCCTACAAGTGCTGCCAAAAAATAGCCAAATGAGATCGCCCCATATTGTTCAAAGATCGCTTGCTCCGTACCAGATAGTAGAGTAACTAGTGCGTTCAGACCGTTTTGTAATAATAGAAATAATCCAATTACTCCTAGCTGTGGCAACAAATGTGTTGTTTTTTTGGCCAGCCAATATAAAAAGGGGGATAAAATAGCGATAATAAAAAATACGCGGATAATCCAAATATATCCAATTCCCCAAATTAAAGAATAAGAAGTAAATATTGTTCTCAAAGAGAAAGGAAAAGGTTGGTCAACAATTGAAGTGAAACCAAATAAGACAAGAAAAAACAATGTTAAAAAGATCCAGACCGGAATAATCAAGCGCAAAAATCGCTCTTTTAAATAAGAAAAATAGGGCTTGGGTTTCTTTTTTCGTTCCGTACTTAAATAATAGGAAGCACCAAGAATAAACGTCATTAAAATGACATCAAAATTACGTAACTCATAAAGCCACTGCGGAGGTCTAGTGTGAGCGTACATGATTAATAAAATAGCTAATGCTCGCAGCGTATCAATTCTTACATCTCTTTTCATTGAACCCCCCTTAAAAAACAACTTGTATGATTAATATTTCCTTTAAGTATAGGAAATATTTTATTATTTTAAGTAGAAATTATCAAAATAGTTTCTAAATAAGGCGTCTAATACGATATGCAAGGCGGTAAATAAGTTATATTCCGCTGAAGGATCTTGAGAGATCCCTTCTAACTGACTGGCTTGATAATATAAATTATTCGAAGACAACGTAGATAAATGATTTTTTGATAAAGGTGTGACTGAAACAATTTTTACTTTTTTTAATTTCAAAAGTTGGGAAATTTCAGTCACATCTTTTCCTTCGCCACTATAAGAAATAATGATGATTAAATCTTCTTTCTGGACTTTTTGTGATACCCAACGCAGTTCAGTAACGGAGGGGATTATCGTCATATAGATTCCTACCGCTATAAAATTTCGCACAAATAGTTCTGCTGTATTACGCTCTCCCCAATCTGTACCGAAAACAAAAATAGTTTTTGCTTCAGCGATTAACCGACTAATAGGCAATAGATTAGCCTCATCCGTTAGGTTAATCGTTTTTTCAATATCAGATTGTAGAAGATGCCAGCTTTTGTTCTTATTTGCTTTTAGTTCATTCACTTCTTGTTTTAAAAAGAATTTGAATTCATTGAAACCGCTAAAACCTAATTTTTGTGAAAGACGTGTAACACTAGCAGGAGAAGTAAATGTATGCTTTGCTAGTTCTGCTGCTTGCATATTGATTACCTTGCTTTTAGACGAAATAAGATATTCTAATAGTACATATTCTGTATTGGAAAAACTATCTACTTGGTTGATTCGTTCTTCTAACCGCATAAGAAAGATCCTTTCTGAAATCACTTTCATTTTACGAAAATAAAATCATAAAATCAAATAAAAATTGAAATGAATGAAAATGCTTGGTAACCCTTACATATTCTTTTATCATGAAAGTGATCATAAAAGAAAGGACGGGGAAAGTATGAAAAAAGAGCATTTACAGGTTGTTATTGCTGGAGGAGGGAGCACATATACACCAGGGATTGTACAGGCAATGATTTCGAGTAGAGAACAATTTCCATTTTCTTCATTAATACTTTATGATATTGATGAATCGCGTAATGACGATATGTTTGAAATTATTAATTATATGTTAAAAAAAGAAAAATTAGCCGATAAAGTAAAACTTTCGCAAACTTCCGATCCAAAAAAAGCATTTACTGGCGCAGATTTTATCTTCTCACAATTACGAGTTGGCGGTATGAAGATGCGTGAGTTGGATGAAAAAATTCCAATGAAATATGGTCTTGTAGGACAGGAGACGTGCGGTTTAGGAGGTTTTTCTTACGGTTTACGTTCGATTAAAGGTTTGTTAGAGATTGTCTCTTACGTGGATCACTACGCCCCAGATGCCTGGTTGTTAAATTATACGAATCCAGAAACACTAGTATCAGAAGCTGTAAGGCGCGCTTTTCCGGAGGTCAAAATGTTAAACGCTTGTGATATGACGATCTCTATTGAAGAAACGATTGCGACAAATTATGGTTATGATCGCAAAAATTGGATACCAATGTATTACGGATTGAATCACTTTGGTTGGTATAGCTCAATTTATGATAAGTCCGTTGAGCGTGATATTTTGCCAGAAATCCTTGAACGTTTGGAAAACGAACGATTGCATGTTGCTGATTTTAATGCGGGCGATGATACTTGGCAAGAAGCTTGGGATATGATGCGATTAATGACCCAAAATTTTCCAGGATACCTGCCTAACAATTATTTAGAGTATTATTTGTATCCGAATCGTACAATTGAATACACAGATCCTAGTTACACGCGAGCGAATATTGTCATGGACGGTCGTGAAAAAAAGACAAAAGAGATGGCTCGTAAAGTGCGTGAACAAGAAAAAGGCGAAATTTTAGATTTTAATTTTGGTGAGCATGGACAATATATTATGGATATGGCAGTTTCTATTTTAAACGATAATCATGATCGGTTCATGTTAATTGTTCCTAACAAAGGAGCGATTCCCAATTTGCGGGAGGATGCGATGGTAGAAGTTCCAGCTTATGTTGGTCGTACTGGCGCTGAGCCTATTTCTTTCCGTTTTGGCATCAATGATTTTCATAAAGGATTGATGGAAGCTCAAAATGCCTCGGAAAAATTACTCGTAGATGCTTATTTTGAACATTCTTATCCAAAAGCATTGCAAGCGTTCACCCTAAATCAAACCGTATATTCAGCTGATCCAGCAAAACAAATTTTGGATGATTTTATTGAAGCAAATGGTGACTACTGGCCAGAATTGAATTGATGATGAGGAGGAAATCATTATGATGGCAAAAATACAACGCTTTGGAGGCGCAATGTTTACGCCCGTTTTGTTTTTTGTTTTTTCTGGAATTGTTATTGCAATTGCCTCTGTAGTGAATGATCCAGCGATCGTTGGAAATATCGCAGAAGAGGGGACATTCTGGAATCAGTCATGGGAAATTATTGAAGAAGGCGGCTGGACTGTTTTCAATAATATGGAAATTTTATTTGCGATCGGTTTACCTCTAGGGTTAGCGAGAAAAGCCAATGCTCGTGCAGCTTTAGAATCTTTTGTGCTCTATATGACATTTAATACTTTTATGTCAAAAATATTGGAAAATTTCGGTTCTACTTTTGGAGTAGACTTTGACCAACCTGTTGGTGAAGGGCTGAAGATGATTGGTGGTGTAAAGACCTTAGATACCGGTGTTGTCGGCTCTATTATTATTGCTGGTATTGTCATCTATTTGCATAATCGTTTCTTTGATACCCAACTACCTGAGTATTTAGGAATTTTTCAAGGTTCGGCTTTAATTGGTATGATTGGATTTTTTGTTATGTTTGTCATGGCTCTTCTTTTTTCTTGGGTCTGGCCGATTTTTCAGCAAGGTGTTCAATCTTTACAGGAGTTTATGGTACGTTCAGGCAATTTTGGCGTATTTACTTATATTTTCTTAGAAAAAGCCTTACTACCGACAGGGTTACATCACTTTATTTATGCACCGTTTCAATTTGGCCCTGCGGTTGTGGAAGGGGGAACAACACTTTATTGGATGGAACATTTGCGAGAGTTTGCTTCGTCATCGCAAAATTTAAAATCGCTTTTTCCTGAAGGCGGCTTTGCATTGCAAGGATTGTCAAATTTATTTGGTGTTCCAGGTATTGCTTTAGCTTTTTACGCAACAGCTAAAAAAGAAAACAAGAAAAAAGTCTTGGCCTTGATTGTTCCTGGGGTAATTACAGCGGTATTAGCAGGAATTACCGAACCGTTTGATTATACGTTTTTATTTATTGCTCCAGTATTATTTTTTGTACATGCAGTGTTGGCTGCTATTTTAGCGACGACTTCTTATGCTTTAGGTGTTGTTGGCGATATGGGTGGTGGTTTAATTGAAATTATCACCAAAAATTGGATTCCTATGGCGGCTAACCACTGGCAAACGTATGTAATTCAAGTTGGCGTCGGACTGGCTTTCATTTTGGTTTACTTTTTTGTCTTTCGTTTTTTGATTTTGAAATTTGACTTTAAAACACCAGGACGTGCAGACGATGAAGTAGCGTTATTTACAAAAGCTGATTATAAAGAGAAAAATCAAGAGAGTGGTCACGAAGATGAACTTTATCATGACCAAGCACTTGGCTTTTTAGAAGCGTTCGGTGGTGCGGAAAATATAGAAAATGTAAACAATTGTGCGACTAGGCTTCGTGTTTCTGTCAAAGAAGAAGATAAAGTAAAAAATGATGATGCTTTTAAAGCTTGGGGTGCACATGGTGTGGTTAGAAATAAGAAGTATTTCCAAATTATTGTTGGTTTGAATGTGCCGCAAGTTCGAGAAAGCTTTGACAAATTGGTAGATGAAAATAAAAAATAGTTTAAAAACCTGTTTATCTCTAAAGATGAGCAGGTTTTTTTATAGATTATTCGTGTTGAACGATAATTTTCTCTTATTACTTATAATTGCTGGGGCAGCTTTCAAAATGTGCCCTCCAATCGTACTATTATATGGAAGATTAATTTTATTCTTTATTTAAAGCAATTTTATCAGGATAAAATGGTATGCTATATTTTAATAGTAGGTTTCTTCACTTTAGAAAATTGGAGGTATACTCAACGATGGAAAAAGAAAAATTTATTACATCAGTAAAGAATGGACTGATCGTTTCATGTCAAGCTCTACCAGGAGAACCAATGTATAGCAAAAATGGAGGAGTTATGCCACTTTTTGCTTTAGCAGCCAAGCAAGCAGGGGCAGTCGCCATTCGAGCAAACTCTGTTCGAGACATCAATGAAATTAAAGCAGAAGTTGATTTGCCGATTATTGGTATTATCAAAAAGGATTATCCACCCCAGAAACCTTTCATTACAGCTACGATGAAAGAAGTTGATGAACTAATAACTACAGGAGTTGAGGTAATTGCTCTTGATTGTACATTGCGTGAACGCTACGATGGTAAAACGATCCAAGAATTTATTCAAGAAATCAAAAACAAATACCCCCAGCAGTTATTGATGGCAGATATTTCTACCTTTGAAGAAGGAAGGAACGCAATAAAAGCTGGAGTAGACTTCGTTGGGACAACGCTTAGTGGATACACTGAAGAAAGTGCAGACGCCAAAAAGCCGGATATTCCTTTAATCAAGAAACTCGTAGACGCCAATTTTTCGGTTATTGCA
The DNA here is from genome assembly GCF_000423785.1 of Tetragenococcus muriaticus DSM 15685. Classification (GTDB taxonomy): domain Bacteria; phylum Bacillota; class Bacilli; order Lactobacillales; family Enterococcaceae; genus Tetragenococcus; species Tetragenococcus muriaticus. The sequence goes on from NZ_AUIQ01000005.1 coordinate 36,437, forward strand.
GAAGGAAACATCCATACGCCAGAACAAGCAAAAGAAGTTCAGGAGTTAGGTGTTACAAGTATCGTGGTGGGAGGGGCTATTACTCGTCCTAAAGAAATTGCGAGTCGTTTCATAGATGCCTTGCAAAATAGAGATTAGCAAGCAACTTTTATTATTGTTTTTCCATATATTGTGAATGAACAGTTAAAGCCTATTAATTAAATCGATTATAATTAGCTGCTCCTAAATAACCCCATGTTTAATGATTATCATTCTCAATTAAATGCGTTTATTTTCAATTAATGTATCTAAGAAGTAAAATTGATTTGAATTAAGATGGAGGTAATGAAATGAGTAGCTTTAAGAAATTTTCAATCACTGTCATTATTGGCATTATAGCGTTATTAACGGAGTTTGGTTTTAATCAGCCGAGAATCGCTTTTATTATTATTGCTTTAGCAGGCGGTGTCATGACCGTTTCAATGTTTATTGGTATGATTCAGACTCTACGTTCAGGTAAATACGGCGTGGACTTATTAGCCATTACAGCCATTATCGCTACATTATTAGTTGGCGAATACTGGGCAAGTTTGGTTGTATTGATTATGTTAACTGGTGGGGATAGCTTAGAAGATTATGCAAGCCGTTCAGCAAGTCGCGAATTACGTTCCTTATTGGAAAATGCCCCAGAAATTGCTCATCGCCTCAAAGATGGACAAATTGAAGATTTGAATGTAGATGAGGTTTCCATCGGAGATTTACTTTTGATCAAGCCAGGAGAAGTTGTACCGATTGATGGGACAGTAGTTAAAGGAGATACTTTTGTCGATGAATCTTCTTTAACAGGAGAATCACAACTCATTGAAAAAACGGTAAACGATTCATTGATGTCTGGGACGATTATTAAAGATACGTCCTTACAAATAAAAGTAACTAAAAAAGCAAATGACAGTCAGTATCAAACTTTAGTCAAATTAGTAAGAGAATCTGAACAAAAACCAGCGCATTTTGTGAGATTAGCGGATCGTTACGCGGTGCCATTTACTATCGTTGCTTATGTAATAGGAGGTATTGCTTGGGCATGGTCACAAGATCCGGTGCGCTTTGCTGAAGTCCTTGTCGTTGCTTCTCCTTGTCCTCTAATTTTAGCAGCGCCAGTTGCTTTGGTAGCAGGGATGAGTCGCTCTAGTAGAAATGGCATTGTAGTAAAAACTGGAACTACTATTGAAAAATTAGCTAAAGCACGAACAATCGCTTTTGATAAAACGGGTACATTAACAAAAGGTGAACTCGCAGTCAATACAATTCAATTTGACGATGGACGTTTTTCCGAAAACGACTTACTCCAACTTGTAGCTAGTGCTGAGCAAGAATCTACTCATATTTTAGCACGTTCGTTAGTGGCTGAAGCTAAACAACGTCGCTTAACTTTATTGCCTGTTTCCCATCTAAAAGAATTTACTGGACAAGGAATTGAAGCTGTTATCAACCAACAAACATTACGAGTTGGCAATGCGAAATTTATAGAGGTAAACTCAACTGAATTAACGGAAGATACGACCGTTTATTTTTCATTAAATGGAAGTTACCTTGGTTATATTACCTTTGAAGATATTTTACGTTCAGAAGCCAAAGCGACTGTAGAGCAACTTCATCGTTTAAACATTGCTAAAACCGTCATGTTAACAGGCGATCACGCCCATGTTGCTAATCAAATAGCCGAAAAAACACACATTTCAGAGTCGTACCCGGAATGTTTACCGGAAGATAAAATTCAAATATTAAAAAAATTAGAAGAAAAAGATCGTCCCGTCATTATGGTAGGTGATGGCGTCAACGACGCGCCCGCATTGGCGGTGGCAGATATTGGAATTGCTATGGGTGCTCATGGTGCAACCGCAGCAAGTGAAAGTGCAGACGCTGTTATTTTAAAAGATGACCTCAGCCGCGTTTCAGAAGCTGTTCGCTTGTCCCAAGATACAATGAAAGTGGCGCAACAGTCGGTATTAATTGGTATCTTTATTTGTATAGCTTTAATGTTAATCGCCGCAACTGGTGTTATTCCAGCACTAATTGGTGCAGCTTTGCAAGAAGTTGTTGACACTGTTTCGATTTTATCTGCTTTAAGAGCACGAAGATAATTTTATTTAGTTTATACGAACTACCTGATAATAAAAGGAATTAATGAAGTCATTTCTATTTTGATAATAGGGATGGCTTTTTTATTTTGTGTGTAGATAATGTGCTTATAACAGTAATAAATTTTTGTTATTAAAATAAATTGTAGCGCTTACTTTTTTGCCAAAAAATGTGGCAAAGATCTCTACTAACATTTATCTGTGTTTCCCCCTATAATTTATATATACAAGGAGAGAGTGATATGAAAGATCGAACAGCTAGATTGTTAAGTGAGCTAGTTTTTGCGGAATTTCCAATCAGTATGAAAGCGCTTAGTGAACAATTTCAATTAAGTGCTCGTACTATGAGAAATGAAATTAACGAAGTGAATGATTATTTACAGCAACAGAAACTTCCGCTAGTTCATTCACTCAGAGGAAAGGGGATGAAGTTAGAACTTAATAGAAAGGAAAAAGAACAAGTGTATGTTCTTTTAGATGCAGATAAAAAAAATGAAGTTTTAAGACGAGAAGAAAGAATTCTGGATTTGATATTAGCGATTGCTTTAAGTAAAGATAAAATTTTTTTATTTCATAAAGAAGAAGAATATCAAGTTTCAAAAAGCACTGTAGATGAAGACATGCGGCGAATTCGCGAGTTATTAAAAGGCTATGGCATTCGTGTTTTAAGTGTTCCTAAAGAAGGACTGATTTTAGAAGGAAAAGAAAAAAGCGTCCGTACTATGATTTACTCGATCGTTAATAAAGCAATTGGTTCTGTATCATTAACTGAGCAATATAAAAATCAATCGATAAAACAAAAAATTATTTTTGACTATATACCTATAAATATGATTTCTGAAGTTGATCGTATCTATGACTCATGTATTTCTGCCAGTGAAGATAATTACTATCGTAAGAACTTAGTTATTTTTACTAGTATTTGTATTACCCGTTTCCTTAACAAGAAAAAGATAGAGACACGAACTTGGCTAAAAAGAAACGTTTATATTAGCGAATCAATCGAAAACTTTGTAGAAACAGTTTTTAGCCATTTTGGTATTACTGATGCTTTAAATGAATTTAGTTATTTATCGTTTATATTGGAAACTCTTAACCAGCAAGATATGAATACTTCTATTGACTGGGTCCAAGCTCAATTATTGTCTATACAATTAATACAGCATGTTGAAAAACAGACACATATTCCCTTTAGTAGAAAAGAAGAAGCATTACAAGAAGGTCTGTATCAACATATTGCTGGGTTGCTCAACCGTATTAGATATGATGTACAGTTTGCTAACCCTTTAAAAGAAAATATTCAAAAAAATTATGATGTCATATATCGTGCAGTCCAAAGTTTTGCACCAATTATTAATCAATTAACAGGTAAAAAAATATCACAGGATGAATTAAGCTTTTTAGTGATACATTTTTCTACTTCGTTAAGTGAACTTAACCAAGAAGTAACTTATTATTATCGTGCAGTTGTCATTTGTAACCACGGAATGGCTACAGGAAAACTGTTATCTGAAAATCTTAAAGAACTATTCAATATTGAAGTGCTAGCTGTACTAAGTTCACGCGAAATTGGATTAATTGAGAAACTGGATGTTGATTTGATTTTTTCTACTCTGCCACTAAGAGAATTAAAAAAACCGTTATTAGTTTTAGAACCAATAATAAAAGAAGATAGTAAAGAACTGATCCGTGATTTTTTACAGCAAAATAAAGAACATCGCAGGATTAATAGTAATTATCAAGACATGACTCATGTTTTTCACTCACTATTACAAGTTGTAGATAAACAAGTAGGAAAAGTAAGCAAAGAAGCTTATGAAGAATTAACTGATGTATTTAAAAAAAACCAATTTTCAGTCAATAAGAGGGAGTTGCAGCCTATGATTCAAGACATTTTAGAAGATGAACACATTATTTTACAAGCTGACGCAAATGATTGGCAGGATCTAATTCAAATTGTTTCTCAACCATTAATTAAAGACGAAACTATCACACAACAGTATGTACAGGCGATGATTCAGTCAGTGAATGATTTTGAGCCTTATATTGTGATTGGCAAGCATTTAGCTTTGGCACATGCTCGTCCAGAAGATGGAGCAAATAAACTAGGTTTAAGCGTAGCTACAGTTAAAGATCCAGTTCGTTTTGGGAATACCGAAAATGACCCAGTAAAAATCATTTTTTGTTTATCTGCTGTAGATTCATTCTCTCATCTTAATATTATGAAGTACCTTGTACAGTTAATTAATGATGAGGAAAAAACAAAACAGTTAGATGAAGTAACCACCATCGAAGATTTCAAAAAAATACTACTCAACGGTTAAAAGGAGAAAAAGTTATGTATAACAGCGTTATTTTTGATATGGATGGCGTATTAATCGACAGTGAACGATTTTATTTTGATCGTCGTATGAAATATTTTGATTCGATCCAAATGGAGCCAGCTTCTAGAGATATAGAAGATTATGTAGGCTCAACAGAAGAAGATACTTGGCAAAAATTAGTTCAAGATGAACAATTACGAAAAGAGCTAAGAAGAGAATATGTGCTATTTCGACAAGAAAATCCAATTGATTTGCAACAAGCACTAAGGACAGAAGCCCCACGAGTAATACAAGAATTAAAAAAAAGGGGGAAAAAGATTGCTATTGCTTCTTCTTCAAAAAGAAAAGATATTGAGCAAATGGTAGAGCAATGTGGTCTAGGAGTTTTTATAGATTTTTTGATTAGTGGGGAAGAACTACAAGAGAGCAAGCCTCATCCCGAGATTTATCAAATTAGTGCCAAGAAACTTGGAGGTAGAGCGATGGCTGTAGAAGATTCATTCGTCGGTATTGCCTCGGCAAAAGCTGCTGGACTTTATACTGTCGCGTTGAAACAAGACTATGACATCGATCAAAGTAAAGCCGACTGTCAAATACCTTCACTGTCAGCACTGTTGACTATTGTATAAAGATGCCTCCTTAGTATGATATGGGCTGTTAAGAACAGATTAAAAAATTTGCGTTAGGCTAAGAATTGAAATAACCGCCATTATGTACTATCGTAAATAAGGGAAATTATAAAAATAAAGAACTTATTTTTCGAGGAGATGTAGTGTTGGATATTCGTATTATTGGTTTAGGAAAAATGGGATTAAATTTGGCTTATAACTTGTTAGATCATGGTTATAAAGTTTCTGGTTTTGATCAAAATAGTGGAATAAAAAACGAATTTGAAGAAAATGGTGGACAATTTTATTCAAGTTTTGAAGCGCTAATGGAAGATAAAGAACAATCTTCAGTTATTTGGCTCATGCTACCAGCAGGTGAAATTACTAATAACCAAGTTTCTTCCTGTGTTCAGGCAATGAACCAAGGTGATATTTTAGTTGATGGCGGAAATTCTAAATTTACTGATAGCCAAAAAAATGGTGAGAAAGCCAAAGAACAAGGCGTTTATTTCTTTGACGTAGGTACTTCTGGTGGTACTTCTGGTGCTCGTGAAGGGGCTTGTATGATGATCGGCGGCGATGCAGAAAAATTTGAAGAGATTCGCCCCTTATTTGAAGCTCTTTGTGTAAAAGATGGCTATTTTTATTGTGGACCAGTCGGTAGTGGACATTATTTAAAAATGATTCATAATGGTATTGAATATGGTATGATGCAAGCCATTGGTGAAGGATTTAATCTCATTCATCATGGGGAGTATGACTATGATTTGGCTGGTGTTGCAAAAGTCTTTAATAATGGCTCTGTGATCCGCAGTTGGCTGATGGGTCTGACTGAAGATTTATTACAAGAAGATCCCGACCTTAAGAATATCGAAGGCGTGATTCCATCTTCAGGCGAAGGTAAGTGGACTGCTGAAGAAATGTTACGGCAAGAGTTATCCGCTCCTGTAATTACACAAGCTTTATTAACTAGATACGCTAGTGTTGATGAAGAAAAATATGGCGAAAAAGTCGTTGCTTCTTTACGTAATCAATTCGGTGGACACGAAGTTTCGAAGAAATGATATAAAAAAGTTTAAGTAAAAGTATATAAGGTGTGAAAGCTTTGCATACTTTTTTATAGTAGGTAATTAATAAAAAATACCTATGAAATTTTTTATACTAGATGATAAAATATGTATTAAGCAAATTTCTGATATAACAAAAATCTACGAACTCTAGGAGAAATTATGAATACTTTTATATTTGATATGGACGGCGTAATCGTTGATTCTGAGTATACTTATTTTAACTCAAAATCAGATATCCTTCATGAAGAAGGGCATGATGTTCCTGATAGTTATCATTATCAATTTATGGGGACAACCCCTAATTTTATGTGGCAAGGCATGAAAGATGAATTTGATTTGCCCAAAGCAGTAAATGAATATGTTATGGAAATGAATAGGCGCCGTGAAGAAATTATTCAAAAAGATGGTGTGCAGCTGATCGCCAATGTAAAAGATTTGATCAAGCGCTTGTATCAAGCTGGTTTTAAATTAGGGGTAGCCTCTGCTTCGCGTAAAGAAGAAATCATTTATAATTTGCGGGAATTAGGATTGGACGCTTATTTTAGTCAAGCTGTTAGCGCGGAAGAAGTCGTTCATTCAAAACCGGAGCCTGATGTTTTTTTACATACGGCAGATTTACTTGGCGCTGTTCCTGATAATTGCGTTGTGATCGAAGATACGAAAAACGGATCACGTGCTGCTAAAGCTGCCGGTATGTATTGCATTGGATTTGCCAATCCGGGTTATCCAAAGCAAGACTTGTCTTGGGCAGATAAGGTCGTAACAGACTTTCGTGAGATTGATGAGAAGCAATTTTAATGAAAATAAATAGTAAAATAGCAATCTATCATCCAAATGGCATTTTCGGATGATAGATTGCTATTTTTTTATCAGAAAACGATCTGTAACTTCAATTATTACTTCGTGTTATTTTTTATTTCTTTAAAATTGAAAAATAGGTTCAATATAATGGCTGTTAAAGAACCTGCTAAAATACCACTGCCAAAAATATTTTGCACAATGGCAGGAAAGTTAGCGTAGAAGTTTGGATAAACAGAAGGCAACATACAAACACCCACGCTCAATCCGATAATCAACATATTTTGGTTTCCTTCAAAATTTACTTGTTTCAAAATATTAATCCCACTGCCAATAATAATACCAAAAATAGCGAAGCCTAATCCGCCTAATACTGGATCTGGGGTAGCCGAAATTAAAGCAGAAAATTTTGGAATAAAGCCGATGAAAACAAGCATGAAACCAGCAGTCGCAATAGCAAAACGACTTTTTACTTTGGACAGGTCTAAAATACCAACATTTTGTACAAAAGCTGTTGGTTGTACGCCGTTAAATAAACCCGATACAAATGTAGTAATCCCCAAAGATTGTAATACCCTTCGAAATTGTCCTTTTGTCATTTCTTTATCGACAATATTATGGATGCCCATCGCTGTACCGGAAATTTCAACCATACCTAAAATAATGGCTATTAAAAAGGAGAATGTAGCTGTTAAATCAAATTTAGGAAGCCCATAATGAAAAGGTAAATTTAAGCCAAACCAAGGAGCTTCTTGTACTGGGGAAAAATCAACCATACCTAGAGATAACGCTAATAACGTACCAAAAATAAGAGAAATGAGAATGGTTAAGTTTCCTAATAAGCCTTTAAAATACTTACTGATAATGACATGAAAAACAAATATTGCTAGGGCCATTAATAATGTTTCATGATCAATACTTTCCGTTAGTTCATAAGCATTATCCCCCATTAACCAATGAAAGGTATTTGGTAATAAAGAAACACCAAGGACAATTAAATTTGTGCCGACAACAACAGGTGGAAAGAAACGCTGTAGTTTAATCCAAAAAGGAGCAGCTAAAAAACAAAGAATAGCAACAATCATTGTCGAGCCAGCAACGATTTGAAATCCTGTTTCAATGTTAGGAGCGTCATTTAATGTCGTACTTGCAATAGGCACTACAGCAAAATTTGCACCCATAACCATCGGAATTTTGGGGCTAGTTTTAGGAACAATATTTAAGGCCATTAATAAACTAGAAAGGCCAGCGCCAAAAATGACCGCATTAATAAAAAAACGGGTTTGTTCTGGAGATAAACCGACATTGGTAGCTATTAATAAAGGGACAGGGATAGCGGCTAAAACAGCAATCACCGTATGCTGTAAGCCTAAAAGCAAGTTTTGTCTTAAGGGAAGTTTCTCGTCGACTTCTGGTAACTGATCATTTTGATTCACGTGTTCTCGCTCCTTTGTATAAAATTGGGAACAGCAAGGATAAATTCCTTACTATTAATTAAAAGACGAACTTATACTTTCATTTTATGTTTTATATCAAGTGATTTTCAATAGGAATTTCACTTTAGCTTAGAAAATCCCAATGAATGTTTGTCTTTGAGACGCTAACATTTTTGTAAAGAAATAGTTTATAAAAATAGGATCAAACAAACTGCTCTTATCCTTACCGATAAGGAGAGTTTGTTTGATCCTAAAAAATACTACACAAGTTGATGTTTTCTATGTCGTAATTATACCAATACAATATTACTTTTTATAAATGGGATCAGCTATGTTAAAATTTGCTTCTTTTAGCCAATTTTGTAATTTCTTTCCTAATTGTTCAGCCATTAAAAAAGAAGCATCAATCTGTTCTTTTTTAATATCGTTAATGTGAACGCCTGCAGTAATTACGCAATTTCCTGGCAAATTCGGTTGAATAATACGTGCGATATTTTCTGCTAAGACATTGTCTTTATGGAAACGACCCTCATGACTAGGAAAGCGAATCGTCTGGGCAGCTGTATTTTTGGTAACGGTAGTAGTTGTTCCAATATGAAAAGAGTCACCGCCCATGATGCTTACTAATAAATCTTTTCCAATGACTTCTACTCGCAATTTCATAGTAAAATTTGCCTGCGTAATTTGGAAAAAGTTAATGCTCATGGCGATCATTTCCTTGCCAGCGCTGGTCTAACTGATTTTCGATGCCTAAAGCATCTAATAGTTTCATCGTTTGGTGAGTAATCAAATCTTCAATGGATTGTGGCTGTGTATAGAATGCCGGAATTGGTGGAATAATTTGAACGCCCATTTTAGATAATTTCGTCAAATTCTCTAAATGAAGGGTGCTTAACGGCGTTTCTCTAGGAACAATAATTAGCTTTTTTTGTTCTTTTAAAATGACGTCAGCAGCACGTGCAATTAAATTATCACCAAATCCGTAAGCAATCGCTGAGACAGTTTTCATACTAGCTGGGACAACGACCATCGCATCCACTATATAGGAACCGCTGGCGATCGCGGCTCCCATATTGTTTGAAGCATAATGATAGTCAAATAGATTTTCTAGTTCGTGTAATGATAGGAAAGATTCGATTTTTAGATTTTGCTTAGCCCAAGAACTAATTACACCATGAGTTTCAACTCCTGGGTCGTTTTGCAATTGTTTGGCTAAATCAATGGCATACGCTGTACCGGAAGCACCGGTAATACCTATAATAATTCGCTTTTTTCTTTTACTCATCATTCTTGCTTCCTTTGTCAAAATCTTTTAAATAATCTTGCCAGTTTGGGACGTCTTTAAAAGGCGCACGTTGAAATTGATCTTTCATATCAAAGGGAACCGTACCATCAAGGATCGTTTTAGCACTCATCCCTTTGAAACGAATCGTTCCCGGATTATATTCTGGACGTTCTGATGGATCAAGTGGGTGATTGCGCATTCCTGGAAGTACGACAACATCTTTATCTCCTTGAAAACGTGTATTTAACGTCCACATGACATCATTCATATCAAAAATATCCACATCTTCATCAACTAGGATTACTGTTTTTAACTCTTTAAAAGCAGATAAAGCTAAAACAGCTGCTTGTCGTTGAATTCCTTCGTCAGCTTCATTTTCTTTTTTTATTTGCATAATGGTCATTAATTTTCCACCACCAGCAGGCGGATTATATACATTTAAAACCTTCCCTGGGATAGCTTTATCAACCAATCCAATGATACTTGCTTCTGTGGGGATTCCTGCCATAGAAACGTGCTCTTCGCTAGGGCCGATTGTCGTTTGCATGATGGGACGGTCTTTCCGATGGGTAATAGCTTTTACTTTGACTACATTGACGGCAGGATTAGCATTACCATTATAGCCAGGAAATTCAGGCATTGCTTTGCCAGTATTAGTGTTGATATCTTCTTGCATGGTTTGATTAGGCAAAATTTCGGCTTCAATAATAAACTCGCTACGAGCAATTCCGACTTCGTTTACCGAAGTAGCATTAACTAATTGTACTGGTTCATTACGTAGAGCGCCTGCAACCCATAGTTCATTATAGCCAAGTGGCGTGGTAGGTGGTTCAAAGGTAGTACCGATCGCAATCGCTGGGTCCAGGCCTACATTTATAGTAATCGGCATAGGTTTATCTTGTGCTTCGAATTGTTTTTGAAAATGGCCAATGTGCCGTCCACCAGGCATAATATACATACCAATAGTGTCTTTACCTTCCAAAACCATACGGTGTATTGTCACATCAGTCATTGTCTTATCCGGATCAGAGCCTAGTACAACACCCATAGTAATATAAGGACCGGCATCTTCTGGCGTATTCGTAGGTGCTGGGAGAATTTTGCGGATATCGAAATCATCATCTGTAGTACGGTGAACGACTTCTTGAGCAGGAGCCTCTTTTTGATCGATTGTCACAGGTTTAACTGGATGTTCTACTGATTCATAAAGTAGTTTTCCTAAAGTTTTGTAATCATGATGTAGGATTTCTCCCACACGTTTGCGACTTGCCATTGTTCCAATAGAAACACGTGTATTAGGAAATCCCTTAATATTATTAAAAGTCATGGCGGGGCCTTCTTGGGTGGGGCGCATTACAGTGCCACCTGCACCAATATAACGATAAACACCAGATAGCTCTGCTTCAGGATCGATGGCTTTATCTGTTTCATGGTATTGCCCAGGGAGTTGTTTTAATTCTTCTAGGACTTTACGTAAGTCATAAGGTTGTTCATTCATTCGTATCGCTCCTTTATGACTAGCATAGTCCTTAAAAGATATCGGAGCAATTCAATTTTCCATCCTGCTTATTCCAACTTGGAATGATTGAATTGTTCTTTTAAAAATTGCCAAAAGGTATCGGCAGCTAGATTACCTTTTTCTTTTCCACGGATAAAAGCTAAATAACTCGTTTTATTCGGCGTAAGGGGGACAACAGCCAGTTCGTTTTTCCAACGACTATCAATTGTTTTTTCCATAACAAGAGATACGCCTAATTCGCTGGCTACCATATTTAATAGCAGTTCAATCCTAGATGTTTCAAAAGTAATATCAGGCGTAAATCCCGCTTTATGACAAAGATCTAGGATTGGCTGGTAGGTTTTTGTTTCTTTACTTAACATTAAAAACTCTTCTTGTTGTAATTCAGATAAATGGATACTTTCGCGTTGGGCTAAAGGGTGATTCTTGCTTAAAACAGCAACAAAGTGGTCTTTTTCTGTGACTAAAGTGTCCAGCTGTTGTTCTTTTTGAAAGGTTCTGACAAAGATGAAATGATTTTCTCCTGTATCAAGAAAAGGAACTAGTTCGTTTCCTTCTCCTTCTTTTAATTGAATATCAAATTCAGGATGTTGCTTCATAAATGTGGTTAACTGATCAAAGGCCCAATAATTTGCCATGGTGGGGATAGTGAGCACGTATAAAGTGGCCGCTTTTTGTTGTTTATAATCTTTAAGAGAATGTAAAAGGCTTTGGTATTGTGTGTGTATTGTTTGAATATAAGGCAAAATTAAACGAGCTTCCTCTGTTAACTCAACCTGGCGATGTTTACGAAGAAATAGTGTTGTCTCTAGTTCTTTTTCTAAAGCTATAATTTGTTTAGAAATGTTTCCTTGCGTGGTATAAAGACGTTCAGTCGTTTTAGAGTAATTTTTTGTTTCTACTAAGTCTAAAAAAGTAGTAATTTTTTGTATATCCATTTTTTAAAACGTCTCCTTGGATAAAAGTAAAGTCCAGACAATAAAGTCTTATAATAAAGAAAGAGAAATGTCCTGAAAATAAAAACAGAACGTTAGTCTATTCATTTTAGCATAAATGAAACCCACGTTAATATGTTGGAAAGAATCTTTTACAGTGGCATCTCGAACAGATATCTATTACAATAAAAGAAATGAGACTGTTTATGTTTTAGTTGGTAAAATGAAGTGATTCGTTCAAACGGTACGAAATGTAGGAGAGGATAAATTGCATTATTATGTAGGCGTTGATATTGGTGGTAGTTCAATTAAGATAGGATTGTTGGATGAATCAGGTGTTATCCAAGACAAAGAAAGTTTTTCTACGCCTAAAGATAAAACAACGATTTTAGATGATATTGCGCAAACTATTGGTAATTATCAACAAAAGTATGAGATAGAAGCTGTCGGTCTTTCTGTACCTGGCATAGTAGAAGAAAATGGTTATTTGACGACAGCTGGCGCTATTAAGGCCCTTTATGGCATTAATATTAAAGAAGAGATTGGGAAACGAACGGATTTGTTCGTTCATGTGGAAAATGACGCCAATGCAGCTTCGATTGCGGAAAAATGGGGCGGAGTGGCTCAGGACGTTGCCAATTATATTAGTTTAGTTATCGGAACAGGGATTGGTGGGTGCTTAGTTGTAAATAATGAAATTTATCGGGGCGCACATGCTCGTTCTGGTGAATTCGGCTGGATGCTTTTAGATGATAATCAAGATGATTTGAATTTGAGTACGATGAATCTTCAAGCAGCTACAGTCGGCGGTTTATTAAGGATTTATAATTTAAAATCAGGAGAAAAGATAAACGATGCGCGTGTCATTTATAAGCGAGCAGAAGATGGAGAATACTTAGCTCAAACCGTATTAGCAAAATTCCATCGAAAGTTAGCACAGGGAATTTTAAATGTTGCTGTTTCTTTTGACCCTGAACTTGTCGTTGTTGGGGGCGGGATTAGTGCGAATAAAACATTTTTAAATGATTTACAACTAGCTTACCAACAATTACAAGAAGAGCACAGCGCACTTGTCGACATGGGTTTTCCGAAAATTGTTCCTGCTCAATTTGGTAATGACGCAGGGATCATTGGTGCTGTTTATAGTTTGAAAATAACTTTAGCTAAAAAAGCAAATAACTAGAGGGCATTTATTAAAGGAGATGAAAAAATCTTTGGAAAAGATCGCTGCTTCTATTATGTGTGCAGATATGTTAAATGTACAAACGGAGTTAGAACGTTTGGAAAAAACAGACTGTGACTTACTACATTTAGATGTGATGGATGGCGTATTTGTTGACAATTTAGCTTTAGGTCCCGAATGGATGGCAAGTGTAAAAAAGCAAACGTCTTTGCCGTTTGATATTCATTTAGCGACTGAAATGCCGGAAAAATACGTGGAAATGTTTCGCTTTTTAAAACCAGAAACGATTTCCTTTCATATTGAAGCTGCTGCTAACCCAATTCTTTTAATCCATCGTTTGAAAAATTATGGGATTAAACCTTCACTGGCGTTAAATCCAGCAACGCCAATAGAAGATATTTTGCCTTATCTTGCCGAAGTGGATCAGATTTTACTCATGACTGTTCCTACTGGATTTGCTGGACAGGCTTTTCGTAAAGAAACGTTGGAAAAATTGTGTGAATTAAAAAATATTTTAGCTCAAAGAAACTTGCATCCGTTAATTGAAGTAGACGGCAATATTAATACACAAACCATTTCTTGGATGAAAGAAGTTATGCCGGATATCTTTGTGCTGGGCACATCGGCCTTATTTCAAGGCGGGGATGCTAATAGTTATCAGGAGCGTATTCGAACAGTTCGACAAGCGGTTAACGCTTATAAATCAGATTTTTAATATAAGTGTGTTTTAAAAAGTTATAAGCACATAAGAAGACAAAAGTAGTGGGATTAAAGGACTATAAGCCCATGGGAATGCAAAAACAATGTGCTTAGCTACCTTTAAGCTCGTTAGTTTCGAAAACTTATGTGGTTAAACTAACGTTTGATCGAGATTTCTACTAAATAAGCACATAAGAAGACAAAAGTAGTGGGATAAAGGATCTATAACCCCATAGAAACGCAAAACTAACGTGCTTAATTTCTCTTTAGCACACTAGTCTTCAAAGCTTACGTGCTTAATCTAATTTTTTTTAAGGCAAAAATGAAAGAATTTATATATTAATAAAAAACCATTGATGTAATATGCATCAATGGTTTTAAACTATTGTATTGCTTCTTTGATATCTTCGAGCATTTGGGCATAAGCAATCGGTCCATTGTATAACCAGCTACTTTCTGGGCCAAGTTCAAACAATTGTTCATTTTTTACAGCAGGGATATTTTCCCATAAGGGATCATCAAACATATCGGCTGCTTCATCACTATTCACTAAAAAAAGATAGTCGGCGTCTAAGTCGGTGAGGCTTTCTAATGAGACTTGCGACCAATCTGCTGTGGCATCTTCTGAAATTTCTTGAGTTAAATTGGGAACTTCAAAACCCAAATCCTCATATAATAAACGTCCACTCGAGCGATCTTCAGAGACCATGAAGACAGAATTATTGGTTACCCAAATCACCGCTGCTGATTTTTGAGCAATGTCCTCTTGTAATTCTTCTTTTGTTTTTTCAACGGTATTTTGGTACTCTTTTTCAACACTTTGTGCTTGTTCTTGTTTATCAAATACTTGCCCGATGTCTTCAAGTCTTTCTTCCCAAGAAACATCTACCCCATTTTCAACGACATAGGTGGGTGCTATTTTTTCATATTCTTCATATTTGCCATCTTCAACCATAGCGTTAGATTCAATAAGTAATAAGTCAGGCTCATAATTTAAAACATCTTCATAAGGCAAGTCAAAATTAATTAGTGGCGTTTCTTCTAGCTCTTCTTGCAAATAATCTTGCACTTCGCCTTCTCCTACTGTCCATTGTGCTACAGGTTTTTCATCTAGAGCTATTAAATAATCTTCTAAGTAAGGAGCAATGATTCTTTGTGGGTTTTCAGGGACAGCTACACTATGATTTTGTGCGTCGGACAGTGTGCGGGTATTTGTCGTTAGCTCTTCTGAGTTCGAACTTTCACAAGCGCTTAAAACAACAAGGCTTAGACATCCGAGTGCGCCCGTTAGGAATTTATTTGTCATATGAATCTCCTTATGCTAGTTGATAACCATTCTCAATTAAATTATTACAAAAGGAATGATAGAAGTCAATACATGTTTGAAACTTAACAAAGTTTTCGACAAGAGGTTGACGCTGATCAAAGAAAAAGGGATAATTGAGAATGATTATCATTAAGAAAGGAATAAATGCTATGGCACAATTAGCGACAAAGCATCTTTCGTGCGGGTATGAAAAAAAGAATGTTTTAAATAACTTAACACTTGAAATTCCTGAGAATAAAATCACAAGTTTGATCGGTCCAAACGGTAGCGGAAAAACAACGTTACTAAAGACTTTAGCACGAATGTTATCACCTAAAAGTGGAAGCGTTCAATTAAATGGTAAAGATATTCATCACTTAAATACAAAATATGTAGCGCAAAAAATCGCTGTTTTAGCGCAAAAAAATAATCAAGTGGAAGGGTTAAATGTCGAAGAAATTGTTAGCTATGGACGCTTCCCATATCAAAAGGGATTTGCTAGCTTACAAAAGGAAGATTATAAATGGGTTCAGTGGGCTTTGGAAGTTACTGGATTGCTAGATTTAAAACAACGAAACCTGCACTCTTTATCGGGTGGACAGCAGCAACGTGTATGGCTTGCCATGGCGTTGGCACAAGATACTGAAATTTTACTTTTAGATGAACCTATTTCTTTTTTAGATCCAGCTCATCAATTAGAAATTCTTTATCTATTAGAAGAAATTAACCGACAAGGAAAAACGATTTTAATGACAATTCATGATCTAAATCATGCGGCTCAATTTTCTGACTATATTTTGGGAATAAAACAAAGTGAACCTTTATTAATGGGAACACCTGAAGAAGTATTTACTCCTAAACATCTTTTTGAATTATTCGATATTCAGCCAGAAGTTATCTTTTCGGAAAAAAACCATAAGCCCGTCATTATTTCTTATGATTTAGCGAGGAATTGAGTATGAAGAAAAAAATATTTTTTCTTTTTATCGTTGTTTTATTAGTATTAGCTTCTGTCAGTTCATTAAGGTATGGGGCTAGTGATAATTCTTGGCGCGAAATTTATCATGCATTACTGCAATTGGGTGGGAACAATCAAACTCAGCAATTGATTTATTATTTACGTCTGCCACGAACAATTGCAAGCTTATTTATCGGTGCTGCTTTTGCTGTTTCAGGGGCATTAATGCAAGGAATTACGCATAACCCGCTAGCCGACTCTGGACTTTTGGGCATTAACGCAGGTGCTGGGTTAGGTCTGGCTTTAGTTTTTGCTTTTACAAACCCCACGCCAGCGATGACGATGTTTGCTTCATTTACTGGAGCAGCAATAGCATTAGCTATTATTTATATTGCTTCTAGTCGCATAATTTTTGTTCGTTCTTCTATACATATGGTGTTATTAGGAGCCGCTATTGGGTCTTTTTTTACCGCTTTGAGCCAAAGTATTCGTCTGTTGTTTAATCTTAATCAGGAGATCACCTTTTGGTTTGTGGGTGGTAGCGCCAATGTTACTTGGCCGCAGATTCAAATCGCTGTTCCAGTGATGACTTTAGGTATTATGGGGGCTTGGTTATTGCGTAATCAAATAACTTTATTGAGTATAGGCGATGAAGCTGCTATTTCTTTGGGGAAAAATCCCCAACGGATTCGTCAGCTGAGTATGTTTTGTGTCTTACTTCTGGCAGGAACAGCAGTTTCTTTAGTAGGAGCGATTAGTTTCTTGGGTTTGATTATTCCACATATTGTGCGTTTTTTTGTAGGACATGATTATCGTTGGGTGATTCCAGCTACTGTTTTATTTGGGGCTTTCTTTTTTGTTGTTGCAGACGTGCTCTCTCGTTTGATTGCTCCCCCTTTAGAAACTCCAGTGGGTGTTATTGTCACTTTAATAGGTGTTCCGTTGCTTTTATTACAAATTAGAAGGGGGAATATATGAGAACAAAGGTGTGGGCATTACTTATTTTTTTCCTTATTGCGGGTATGGTACTAAGCTTAACAATAGGAGCAAATTCTTTATCAATAGAAGAAATCGGAACAATTATTATTGGAAGAGGCTCGCCGACTCAACAGTTACTTGTCTTTCATTTCCGCTTTCCTCGTACGTTGATTGCTATTTTGGCTGGTACTGGTTTAGCTATTTCAGGCTATTTGTTTCAAGCAGTTACGCATAACGATCTGGCCGAACCAGGTATTTTAGGGATTAACGCTGGCGCTGGTTTGACGGTTTTACTTTACCTTGGTTTTTTTACAACAGAATCCTCCAATAGCTTATTACCATTCATCGCTTCTAGCGGGAGCTTTTTAGCAGCTTTTTTGGTTTATTTTTGTGGAAAACACGAGCAAAAATTTGTCCCCAACCGACTATTACTATCTGGAGTGGCAGTTAACGCAGGTCTTTCGGCATTGACACTAATTAGTACGGTTAACGTATCCCAAGATAGTTATCGCTTCGTGACCACTTGGCTATCTGGGACTATTTGGGGCACGACTTGGCAACATGTCCTTATGATTTTACCTTTTTTATGCTTTTTCCTTCCACTTGTTTTATGGCAAGGAAAAAGTTTAGAAGTTATGTCACTTGGCGATGAAGAAGCGATCAGTTTAGGCTTGCCGCTTAAAAAAGTACAACTTTTTTTCTTAATAATCGCTATTATTTTAGCTGCAATAAGCGTAGCGGTGGTTGGGAGTATTAGTTTTCTTGGCTTGATTGCTCCACATTTAGCGAAAAATATTATTCATCGGCAAAAGAGTCAATCGTTGCTCATGGCCGCTTTTTTTGGTGCTTTACTTTTATTATATAGTGATATTTTAGGACGCGTGATCTTAAGTAATGGAGAAATGGCAGCAGGAATTATTGTAGCGATTGTGGGAGCCCCCTATTTTATTTTCCGTCTGTTAAAAACAAATCAGGGGCTTTCAAATAACGTAAAATAAAAAGCGATGCCTTATGAAATTTCATAAAGCATCGCTTATATTATTTACGTGTTCGGAAATGGCGTAAGCAAGCAATCATAATAAGAATAAGTAAAACGAGCAAAATAACCATCGCAACTTGTGAACCCAAAGTGGTCCCTGTTAAGTAATTATCGCTGCTTTCTTGAAAAAGGTTGATTACGCTAGCTACAATTGCGGTAGCTGCTGCCCCAGAAAATTGTTGTAAAGTGTTAAAAAGCGTGTTTCCATCGCCGTATTCTTCTTGAGACAAAAGATTCATCCCGCTTGTCATCATGTTACTATAGGAAAAACCAATACCAAACATATAAAAAACATGTCCTGCGACTAAACTAAGTAAATAAGGCTGATTTAATAAAATGGTTAATGCTAGCCAACCAATGGCTGCCAAGGTTAGTCCTAATAAGATAGGCCTTTTAGCGCCATATTTGTCTAATACTCGACCTGAAATCGGCGCAAGAATCGCACCAATCGCAGCTCCTGGTAGCATAAGCAGCCCAGCTACAAATGCATTTTGGCCGGCGACAATTTGTACAAAGTTAGGTAATATAAATGAAATCCCTAAAAGTAAAAATTGACAAACGAGAAAACCACATAAAAATAGGACGAAAACCTTGTTTTTGAGTACGCCAATATTGACTAAAGGTTCTTTTGCTTTAGCAGCTTGGTGTAAGAAGATAAATAAACCAATAATACCGATGAGTAATGGAAGAAGACTTTTAAGTGTTCCTATTTGATTTAAAAATACTAACAAGCCGCTAAATAACAATCCAATACCCAAAAGTCCAATGATATCAAGCGCACTGCTTTTTGCTATTTTTATGGAAGGAATAGCATACAATCCAAGCGCCAGAGAAAGACATAAAATAGGAATTAAAAATAAAAAGATATAATGCCAAGAAAGGATTGATGTCAACATGCCTCCATAAGTTGGACCAATCGCAGGTGCAATGGACGTGGTAAGTGTGCCAAGTCCCATCATACCGCCCCGTTTTGCCAATGGGGTAAAAGTTAAAATAATATGAAACATCAAAGGCAAAGCGATTCCTGTACTAATACCTTGTAAGAAACGTCCCAAAAGTAATATGAAAAATGTGGGAGAAATAAAATCAATAATAAGTCCACCGATGAAAAAAAGATTGGCAATGATAAATAAACTGCGGATAGAAAAATTTTTTATTAAATAGTTCGAAAAAGGAACCATAATTGAAATAACTAATAAATAGATAGTCGTTACCCATTGAACGGTTGAAGTAGAAATATGAAATTCTGTAATAAGAGTAGGAAAAGTCACGTTCATCGCTGTTTCAATTAATACTCCAGAAAATGACATAATTCCTGCGGCTAAAACAGCCGGTAAGAGATGAAGTTTGGTTTTTTCCATTATTGTCCTCCTTTAATAAACTTCATTAAAAAAGAGACTGCTTCTAAATCAATAGAAACCGCCTCTTTTTCGACACATATTTATAACGTGTTATCTGTACGATTCATTCATAAAAATATTGTAGAATGCTTTTTTTAATTGGTCAAGTCCAACTTTTTAACCTGTTAGACCATCTGCTTTATCTGGATATTGATGAGCTAGACGACTAGCACCAGAAGCAGCAATCGCTCCAACGATATCATCTAAAAAGGTATGAACGCGTGGTCCATTATGATCGTTTAACATTTGTAAAATCCCTGGTTTAACTTTATCAATATAGCCGTAATTGGTAAAACCAATAGACCCATAGACATTGATAATGGATAAAGCTAATATTTCATCGATCCCATAGAGTCCTTCATCTTTAGCGACAATATCTTGTAACGGTTGAAGAAGTTGGTCTTCTTCTGCTAGGACATCTAATTGAATACCAGTTAAAATGGTGTTGTGAACTTCTCTTTTTGATAGGACGGAATCAACGCTTTCGATACAGTCCTCTAAAGTTAATCCTGGAATGTAATCCTTTTGTAAATACATGACGAGTTTAGCAATATCTACGACAGAAACTCCCCGTTCTTTTAATAATCCGCGTGCTTTTTCTTCTAACGTTTTTGTTTCTAATACCAAATTTGAACCTCCCTAGTTAATTACGTTTGTTGAAAGAGACTAGTTGAATGCATAGGTTGTGTTCGATTTTTTGGATCAATATAATGAAGGGCGTTATTTACCGCAGTAGGTGCTTCTCCAAAACCTGTAGCAATAAGATCAACTTTGCCGTTATACTGGGTAATATCACCACAACAATAGACCCCATCTTTTGAACTTTTCATATCAGATTGCACAAAGATACCTTGTCGACTACTATTAATTTGCCAGTCTTTTAAATTTAAATTGGTGGTAAAGCCATAATTTACAATAAGATAGTCCACATTTAAATCGGCTGTTTCTTCACTTTTGGCAACTTGCAAATGCAAAGATTCTAAACTTTGATCTCCTGAGACGCCTCGAATCATATAAGGCGTTAAGATTTGGACAGAAGAATTTTTCAATTGTTCGATGCTGTGTTCATGTGCCCGAAAATTGGATCGCCGGTGAATTAAAGAGACTTCTTTTGCAATTGGTTCTAACATTAACGCCCAATCGACGGCTGAATCTCCACCTCCAGCTACCGCAACTTTCTTTCCAGCGTACTTCATAAGGTCAGAAATAAAATAATCGATGCCGTTGTTTTCGAAAGCCTCTGCCTGCTCTAGGCGGAGTTTTCGAGGTTGAAACGAGCCATTCCCTAAAGCTAAAATCACAGCTTTTGAATAGTGAGTCTGTTGGTTTGTAATAATTTCAATAAGGTCATCTTGGTAATCAAGCTTTATAACTTCTTCTTCTAAACAATACCGATGATTAAACATAGTGAGCTGTTTTTCTAAATTTTGTGCCAATTCGTCTGCTTTAACTTTAGGAAAACCCGGAATATCATAAATATATTTTTCTGGATATAAAGTGGCTAATTGTCCACCTAATTGTGGTAAGGTATCAATGATTTTTGTTTTCGCGTTACGCATACCGGCATAAAAAGCAGCAAACATTCCCACAGGACCAGCACCTACAATTGTGATATCATATACATTCATTTTGCGGCTCCTTCATCTAGACTTACTGGATTTTTTATCGCAGTTAAATCTATTATAACAAAGAAATGTGTGTATGGCATTTTTATTATAATCTGCTATGATAAAAAAATAAGAAAATTTTAGAGGAGGGAACGTTTTGTCTGAATTTCCACAATTGAATTTAAAAAATGAGCAAGGGACACAAGCAGTGATCCAAACTAACTATGGGGCCATTAACTTGCAACTTTTTGACGAAAAAGCGCCTAAAACGGTGAAAAATTTTGTCGAATTAGCTAAACAACAATATTATGATGAGGTCATTTTTCATCGTGTGATTCCCAATTTTATGATACAGGGCGGAGACCCTACAGGTACGGGGACTGGTGGGAAAAGCATCTATGGGGATACCTTTACGGATGAATTTAGCGCGGAATTATTTAACCTACGAGGAGCTTTGTCTATGGCAAATGCGGGCCCGGATACAAATGGTAGTCAATTTTTTATTGTTACCAATCACAATTTACCAGTGAATATGCAAGCACAAATGCAAGAGGCTGGGTATCCTGATGAAATTATTACAGCATATACAAATGGCGGCGCGCCTTGGCTTGATTTTCGTCATACTGTTTTTGGACAGGTCATTGCTGGGTGGAACGTGTTAAATACAATCGAAAATGTTTCAACCACAGATCAAGATCAACCAGTAAATAATGTTGTTATTCATACGATTGACATAAAAGAATAAAAATTAGACGTATAACCAACCCATCTTATGGTGAATGTTATACGTCTTTTAACTTCATCATTGAAAAGCTTTTGCAATTCTTTGTAGTCCTTCTTTTAGTGTATCTCGTGGACAAGCAATATTAATACGCATATGTTGTGTGCCTTTTTCTCCATAGGAAATACCAGGGTTTAGTACTACTTTTGCTTCTTGTATGAGTTTATCTTCTAACTGTTTATCGGAGAGATGATAGGCAGAAAAATCAAGCCACATCAGATAAGTCGCTTCTGGCTTGCGGACTTTTATATTCGGAAGTTCTTTTTGGAAAAAATTATATGCATAGTTAATATTTTCTTTTAAATATTCCAACAGTTCATCTAACCACTCTTTTCCTCCTTTATAAGCCGCTTGGGTTCCGATGATACCAAACGTATTGATATCATTTTGATGATTTTGTTTTTGAACTTTTTCAAACGCTTGTTTTAACTCAGAATTTTTAATAAAAACCATCGAATTTTTAATTCCTGCTAAGTTAAATGTTTTAGTTGCAGCTGTTAATACAATAGAAAAGTCCTTAAATGAAGGATCAGCATTTTGAAAAGTTGTAAATGTTTCAGGTTGATAAACAATATCTTGATGGATTTCATCGCTGACGATGGTCACATGATATTTTTTACAAAGGTTACCAATATGTTGAAGTTCTTCTTTACTCCATACTCGGCCTCCTGGATTATGCGGATTACATAGGATAAAGAGTTTCACATTTTCTTCTTGAATCAAACGTTCCATTTCCGCAAAATTCATAACAAATTTATCATCAGTATATAATTGACTGCGAACAACCTTACGATGATTTTCTTTGACAACTTGAGCAAAAGGCGGATAAACAGGATCATGAATTAATACGGCGTCTCCTGGATTCGTATAAGCTTGCACACTTAAAGCAATACTAGGGACCACACCGCTATTTAGTAAGATTTCTTCTTTTTTTACATCGAAGTGATGACGCTGTTTTTGCCAGGAAATAATGGCATCATATAAAGAATCTGGGGTAATTGTATAACCAAAAACACCTTGATTTAAAAAATTTTGAAAAGCAGTTTGAACGGCTTCTGGTGCTTGAAAATCCATATCGGCGACCCACATTGGTAATAGACCTTTGCTATGATAGGTAGCTTCTAAGGTATCCCATTTAACACTGTGTGTTTGTCTACGGTCGATTATTTGATCAAATTGGTTCATACTTTTTCCTCCTCGTAAAATATATTTATAAGCATCATCTCTGATGCAAACATTCTGGTTCTTTGAAAATAAAATAAATAACATTCATCAATAAAAGCTTTAAGCAACACAATGTTTCCCTTTTGTTAAAGCGAGCTTTGCTCGCCAAGGCAAGGAGCGGAGCTCCGCGCAGCTCGTGATTCTTGAACGAGCGGAGGGCGTTTGGGATCTTGTTTCGATATTGTGTGGTTCCTGAGATATAATAGTCAGTGGAAAGGATCCACATGGGATTGTGCTATTTCCTCCTGTAGTTCTGTCTACGCGTTTAAGCATGCAACCCAGACCGTTG
>NZ_KE384091.1:0-42866 GCF_000423785.1 Tetragenococcus muriaticus DSM 15685
TGTCATTTCAAGAAAGAAGACATTTATAAGGTCGCTAATTCTAGATTAGGTTGGTATAGGAAATGCGGGATGGACGTTGTCAACTTTACGTTAAGTCCGAAAGTTTTAGCCATAAAGAAAAAGGATCGACCTGGATTGGTTGATCCTTTATCCTACTATCTAAATAAAGCGTGAAAACAGTACAAATGTAGCGCCGTATACGAGGACCGTACGTACGGTGCGACGGGAGGGGCGGAAATTTATTTCCCCTCTACCCTATTTATTCAGCGCGAAGGGCAATAGCGGCGTCTTTTTTAGCTGCCATACGAGCAGGAATGTGTCCACCAATCATCGTTAAGACGGTACTTATAATAATTAAAGTAACGGCGTGCACTGGGTCTAGTTGCGCCACATTTTCTAAATCTGTCAAATTTAATAAGACGGTATTAATTGGAAATGTTGCTAAATAAGCAATAACAACACCTAAAGTGCCTGAAGCTACGCCTAAGATAGCAGTTTCTGCGTCAAATACGCGCGTAATATCTTTTTTCCTTGCCCCTAGAGCCTTTAATACGCCAATTTCTTTTGTTCGTTCTAAGACAGAGGTGTATGTGATAATACCAATCATAATCATACTTGTAAAAAGAGATATACCAGCAAAAGCAACTAAGACATAAGTGATCGCGTCCATAATACCACCCGTTAAGTCAGTCATTGTTCCTGCTAAATCACTATATACAATTTTATCTTCATCGTCTTTTCCTTCGTTATAAGCGTCCAAATAATCTAATATTTGTTCTTTGTCCTCAAAATTATTTGGATAGATCATCACACTATAAGGAATTTCACTAGCGCCTAGAGCATCAAGAAGGTTTTCTCTTGCTGTGCCGTCGATCTCTTCGCCTGTCATAACGTTTTCGTCACTATCTTCTTGGGCATTTACAATATCAGAGTCCTCATTATGATCAATGACTTTTTGGGCAAGTGCGTCACTATAGGCAATTCCAGGAGCTAAAAGATCCATAGTAGACGAACTTTTGTTACGTATGACACCAGAAATGGTTAACTCTTCATTATCATCGTCATTATAAACTTCATCTAAATCTTGACTAGGAATAAAGTTTCCTGTAGGTAGTTCTTCATAAAAAGCATTATTATAAGCTAATTGTATGTTTGTTCCTACGATGTCATCAAAATGGACTTGATCGCCGTCTTCTAAATCGAACCCTAAGTTATTTAAGGCGTTAATATTTGTTTCGTTATTTTCATCTACGACTAATACAACATCATTAGGATCTTCTGGGTAGGAGCCTTCTAGTAGTCGGTAATTATCTTCTAAAAAGTTGCCTTGGGAATCATCAAGTTGTTTAGGAAAAGAGGAAACGCCAACGCCGGTTTGAGCAGCCATCATAGACATCATCGATTCAGCTTGAGATTCATCTTCTGCTCCGTTTGAAAATTGTACGGTTTCGGGCTCTCCGTCAATTTCACGTAATAAGTTCATATTGACTAAACGCGTATACCCAATATTATTACTTAACGCAGGATTGATGTCATCCACGTAGTCGATAAAATCTTGATCAATATCATTAGTTCGTTGGGCGCGATCTTCTTCACTGATTTTAGCGGTGACTTCATCATCTTCAGGAAAACTTCCTTCCTCTGAGCGATCTTCAAAATTTTCTGGGTCCTGTTCTGTTGTTTCACGCGAAATGGTCACTGGAAATTGAGCTAAAGTTTCGGATTGCGTCTGGTCGATTTGTTTTTGAAAGCCAGTAGATAAAGATAAAACAATCGCAATACTAATAATTCCGATACTGGAGGCAAAGGCGGTTAAAAAAGTGCGTCCTTTTTTGGTACGAATATTATTAAAAGAAAGACGAAGAGCTGTGAGAAAGGTCATTTTGGTATGTTTTAAATCAAAAGGTTCTTTCTTTTTTCCTTCGATATGTGGATTGGAATCATCGGTTACTTGCCCATCGGTAAAACTAATGATCCGATCAGCGTATTCGTTAGCAATATCAGCGTTATGGGTCACCATTACCACAAGTTTGTCTTGGGCCACTTCTTGAATGAGGCTCATGATTTGCGCGCTTGTTTCGGAATCTAGTGCACCAGTAGGTTCATCACAAAGTAAAATATCCGGATCGTTGGCTAAGGCCCTTGCAATGGCGACTCGCTGCATTTGTCCGCCAGATAATTGACTCGGTTTTTTATGTATATGCTCTTTTAACCCTACACGTTCTAGAGCTTCTTCTGCTTTTTTTCGTCGTTCTTTTTTCGAAACCCCACTTAGTGTCATGCCTAGTTCGACGTTGTCGATAATCCCTTGGTGGCTAATAAGGTTATAACTTTGGAAAATAAAACCAATCGAGTTGTTACGATAAGCATCCCAGTCTTTATCTTTAAAATCTTTGGTAGACTTACCGTTGATGATCATATCGCCTGAATCGTACTGGTCAAGCCCGCCAATAACATTTAAAAGCGTTGTTTTTCCAGAACCGCTCTCGCCAAGAATGGCTACGAATTCTTGTTGGCGTAAAGCAACGGAGACGCCGTCTAAGGCTTTAGTAACGGTATTGCCCACTTTATATTGCTTTTTTATATTTTTTAGTTCGAGCATGCTTTTTCTCCTTTATTGAGAATAATGAAAAATTGTTTTCATTCATTTGCAAAGCGTAGCATAACTTTTTTCGGAATTCAATCTTTGCCAGGTGTGCCTAGGTTTTTTTAAGGCTTTTTCAATAAAGTTTGGCAAAGGGAAGAAAGAAAATCAAGAATTCGTTTTTAGAAAGTAAAGCTTTCGTGTATAATTAATTATGTAAGCGTTATTTTTTGCTAGAATTTTTTGAGGAGGAAATTTATGAATACAGCCGCCATTTATCATCGTCCGAGTAGTGAATTTGCTTATTTATATGAAAAAGATGTCCTGCATCTGCGCTTACGTACAGCTAAAGGCGACGTTTCGTGCGTGCAACTTATTTGGCAAGATCCTTATTTAATAGAAAAAAAGCAAAAGACAGAAACCAAGACAATGGTTAAAGGATTATCGACTGAACTTTTTGATTATTGGTTTGTATCACTTAAAGCACCTTTTCATCGTTTATCTTATGCTTTTGCCATTACAGCCACGGACCAACTGCAAGTTTTTTATGGAGATCAGGGATTATTTCTCTTTTCTGAAGAATTACAGTCATCTGCTAATCTCTATTTTCGCTTTCCATATTTTCATGAAATCGATCGTTTTAAGGCGCCTTCCTGGGTAAAAGGGACCGTTTGGTATCAAATCTTTCCAGAGCGGTTCGCCAATGGAGATAAAAGGAACGATCCTGAAAATACCTTGCCTTGGGGTTCAAAAACGCCGGGACGGCAAGACTTTTTTGGAGGAGACCTGCAAGGAATTATAGATCATTTGGATTATTTAGTCGATCTAGGTATTAATGGCATTTACTTGTGTCCTATTTTTAAAGCGTATTCCAACCATAAATATGACACCATTGATTATAAACAAATTGATCCGGCATTTGGTGATGAAAAAGTGTTTAAACGTTTAGTAGAAAAGTGTCATCAAAACGGAATCAAAGTGATGCTGGATGCGGTTTTTAATCATATGGGCGATCAATCTCCCCAGTGGCAAGATGTTTTAGCTAAGGGGAAAGAATCAAAGTATGCAGATTGATTTCATATCCATGAGTTTCCGCCAAGTTTTAAAGCAAGTGATAATTTTGAAGAAGCATACGATATGACTTATGAGACGTTTGCTTTTACACCGCATATGCCTAAGTTGAATACCGCAAATTCCGAGGTACAAAATTATTTATTAGAGACTGCTAAATATTGGATTGAGCATTTTGATATTGATGCATGGCGTTTAGACGTTGCGAATGAAGTAGACCATAGTTTTTGGAAAAAATTTCGCCAAGTATGTGATGAAAGTAAAAAAGATTTTTATATTTTAGGAGAAGTTTGGCATTCATCTCAAGCCTGGTTATCAGGGGATGAATTTCACGGTGTGATGAATTATGCTTATACGGATGCGATTATGGGTTATTTTGTTAAAAACCAGCTATCTTTACAAACAATGGTGGCGACGATAAATCAACAATTGATGTTATATCGCGATCAGACCAACCAAATGCAATTTAATGTGTTAGATTCGCATGATACCCCTCGTTTGCTGACAGAAACGAAAGAAGATAAAAATTTAATGAAACAAGTCCTCGCGTTTACTTACTTGCAACCGGGCGTTCCTTGTTTGTATTACGGAGATGAGATAGGTATGACAGGAGGGATGGATCCTGAATGTCGTAAATGTATGATCTGGGAAGAAAAAGAGCAAGACCAAGATTTATTACAATTTGTTAAAAAACTGATTGCTTTACGCAAAAGTTGGCAAAAAGTACTTAGTCAGGGAAGTATGGAATGGACCGTAGTGAACGAACAAAATGGACAACTGATTTTGGAACGTAGGTTAGCTGATCATAAACTACAAGCGGTATTTAATACAGGCAAAGCAGAAATAATTTTGGACAAAAATGGTGAAGTACTTTTAGCAAATCGAGGAAAGGTAAATGAAACCAATCTTTATATCCAAGAAAAAGGGTTTATGGTTTTAAAGGTATAAAAAAAGCAAAAAAGACACGGGCCCCCTTTTATGTATAAAAGGGGGCCCGTGTCTTTTTCACTTGGATAGAGGATATAAAAACCTCATACACATTGCGAAGGATCTTCCCCAAAATCCTTCTAGTGTAATTATATCCGAAGTAAGGGGGGGATAACAAATAAAATACTCTAAAAGAAATTTTTTTATTTCAATAGAAGACTTTCGGGGGGATTATGTTTTATTATTTCAGAAATTTTTCCGGAATAGTTAGTAACATTTGATTTCCTATATGTTAAAATGGTGAAAATAAAAAAGCGCAAAGGGAGCGGTTTTAGATGAGCGATGGATATAATGTAGCAGTGGTAGGAGCCACGGGTGCTGTCGGAACAAAATTGATTGAAATGTTAGAACAGACGAATTTACCTCTAAAAAATGTTAAACTGCTTGCTTCTGAGCGATCAGCAGGACGGAAACTCTTTTTTAAAGGTTCAGAGATTTTCGTTGAAGAACTTACAGCAGAATCGTTTGATGATGTGGATATTGCTTTTTTTAGTGCTGGAGGAAGCACTTCACAAGCATTTGCTTCTGAAGCGGTCAAACGAGGGACAGTTGTTGTAGACAATACGAGTCAGTTTCGTATGGACAAAGACACGCCTTTAGTGGTACCTGAGGTGAATAAAGAAGCGTTAAAACAACATCAAGGAATTATTGCGAATCCCAATTGCTCGACTATTCAAATGATGGTGGCTCTCAAACCTATTAAAGAGTTGGCTGGTATTGATCGAATTATCACATCAACTTATCAAGCAGTTTCAGGAGCTGGAGCTCGAGCGGTCGAAGAAATCAAACAACAAAGCCGAGAAATGTTGGATGGCGAATTGCCAGAAAACTTAACCGCAGAAATTTTGCCTGTAGCTAGTGATAAAAAACATTATCCATTAGCGTTTAATGCTCTAGCACAGATCGATAAGTTTGCGGAAGAAGACTACACTAAAGAAGAATGGAAAATGGCGAACGAAACCAAAAAAATCATGGAAGATTCTCAGATCAAAATCTCAGCCACTTGTGTTCGCGTACCTGTGATAACAAGCCATTCTGAGTCGATTTATATTGAAACAAAAGAAAAAACAACAGTAGCCCAAATACGTGATAGCTTAGAAAAAGCTCCTGGAGTCGTCGTTGAAGATGATCCTAGCCAGCAAGTTTACCCACAAGCACTCAATAGTGTTGGAAAGAAAGAAACTTTTGTAGGACGCCTTCGCCAAGATTTAGATATCGAAGATGGCTACCATTTGTGGGTGGTTTCAGATAACTTAATAAAAGGTGCTGCTTGGAATTCTGTACAGATCGCAGAAACGTTGCATGAAATGGACTTAGTCCATGTGTGAAAGCGAAAAAATTCTTTACATTCATAGCTGGGTATGGTAGTATACTTCAGTGAGTAATTTGCTCAACTATTACGATATTCCGCTGAGAGAAGCTTCTCAAGAGTATTTGGAAATAAGGAGAATGTCAAAATGGATCCATTAATTCAAGAAATAACTAAGGACCAATTACGTACAGATATTCCGGATTTTCGCCCGGGAGATACGGTACGTGTTCACGCTAAAGTTGTGGAAGGTTCACGTGAACGTATCCAAGTATTTGAGGGTGTAGTGATTAAACGACGCGGTACTGGTATCAGCGAAACATATACCGTACGTAAGATTTCAACGGGTGTCGGCGTAGAACGTACTTTCCCGCTCCATACTCCTCGTGTGGACAAAATAGAAGTTATGCGTCAAGGACTTGTACGTCGTGCGAAATTGTATTACCTACGTAATCGTCACGGAAAATCTGCACGTATCCCAGAAAGAAGAAAAAAACGCTAAAAATTCTTTTCTGGATTGTCTAGAGTTGTATAGACGCGCGAAAACCCTTGTATATCAAGGGTTTTTTTGTTTGCCAATTTTAAAAAAGAAACAAAAAGTCGTCGATTTTGTCCTGAATTTTCCTGGATTATCCCATTTTGACTACCTAGGTAGTCAAAATAAGGCAAAAAAGAAGTAGTCAGTTGACTACTTTATGGATCTGGAAAATACCAAAACGATGACCGAATTTATCAAAAATTGGAGTTCGGAATGATAAGATTGAAAAAATACCATAGCAGGTACTTCGATGTTAAAAAGGAACTAGCGTTAGGTTTTGTAAAAATAGTTCAATTTATTTTTGAAATCACTCTTCACATTTCTACTTATTTATCGTAAAATTTTAATTGGCTATAAACACTATATGTAGGAAAGTAAGAATGGCAAAGCACTATATATAGAGTTTTCGTAAATTAGATTAAGGAAGGCGATTGAAATCGTGATTGTGATGGCAGGAATGATTGGCGCAGGAAAAACGACCTATACAACAAAAATAGCAGAAGAACTACAAACCCAACCTTTTTATGAAGCAGTGGATGAAAATCCTATTTTAAATAAATACTATGAAAATCCAGAAAAATATGGTTTTGCTCTGCAAATTTATTTTTTAAATAAACGTTTCAAAAGTATTAAAGAAGCTTTCTTTGATCAAAATAATGTGCTGGACCGTTCCATTTATGAAGATGCTTTGTTTACCAAAATCAATGTGGATAACGGAAATATTAGCGTAGAAGAGTACCAACTTTATTTAGCACTATTAGATAATATGATGGAAGAATTATCGACACTGCCCAAAAAAGCACCCGATTTAATGATTTATTTAGACGCTAGTTTTGACCACATTCTTTCAAATATTCAAAAGCGCGGAAGATCTTTTGAGCAACCTACCGAAGAAAATGGTCTGTTAAGTTATTATAAACAACTACACACGGCTTATGGCGATTGGTTTGAACAGTATAACCACGGCCCTAAATTGCGAATTGATGCTGACCGTTATGATGTAAATAACGAAAAAGACTGGCAAAATGTATTCGATCAAATTCAGGCAAAACTTAATGGGAAGGAAATTATGATTGGCTAAAGATCTCCAGAAAAAAGCTCTCACTAAAATTTATTTAGGAACTCCTTATTTTAACGAAGAACAAAGACAACGGGTGGAAGAAGCGAAAGAAGCCCTTGAAAAAAATGAGACGGTGGCTATTGTTCATTTTCCATTTGATTTTCAATATCAAGGAGCTACCTTTGATGATCCCAAAGAAGTATTTGGGACAATTTCTTGGCAAAATGCCACCTACCAAAATGATTTGTCAGCTATGAGTACTTCCGATTGCGGGGTCTTTTTGTATGATTTAGATCAAATTGATGATGGTTCTGCTTTTGAAATAGGGTTTATGCGTGCCATGCACAAGCCTGTACTTGTCTTACCCTTTAGCAAAAATTTAGAGCAAAAACAATTGAACTTGATGATTGCTCGTGGCACCACTAGTTTTATTGCATCATTTGCAGAGTTAAGTCAGTATGATTTTAATCACTTTCCCAGCGAACCTCAAGCGCCTATTGATGTGTTTTAGTAGGTTTTTGTATAAAAAAGAAAAAAACTGAGATAAAAGTGAAAATAAGACAAAATATCCGAACGATATGCAATGGAGCTAATTTATTGTCGTTTTTGCGGCAAAGCCTCCTGCTATAGTTCGGATCTTTTTTTATAAAAAACTTCTAACAAGGCTTTGTCTTGACAGCCAAATGGAAGCATGGTAGTATAATTTTTACAAATCGTAACAATTACGTTTTATAAATCAATAGAGAAAGGAAAATGATATGGCTAAAAAATCAAAAATAGCTAAAGCTAAGAAGCAACGAGAATTAATTGAAAAGTATGCAGATTTAAGACAAGAGCTTAAACAGGCTGGGGATTACAAAGCATTAGCGAAATTGCCTAAAGATTCTAACCCCAACCATTATAAAAATCGTGACTTAATTGATGGTCGACCACGTGCTTATATGCGAAAATTTGGGATGTCACGGATTAAGTTTCGTCAATTAGCTCATCAAGGAAAGATTCCTGGAGTCAAAAAGGCTAGCTGGTAAAGTATTCAAGAAATACTTTAATAAAATTTGTTGAATAAAAGCTCAAATGAAACTTTTTTCAAAAGTTTGTTTGAGCTTTTTTATATGTTTAGTTTGTAAAAATGTATTGTCTAACTATTTTATGTTATACTATTATAGGATGTTTTTGGGTCGAAAAATCAATGTTGCTTTTTCCCTTCGCTTAAGGAAAAACGTTAAACAAATATAAAATTTATATAAATAATGAAGAGGTGAAAAATTTGGCACAAATAAGAATGATTCCTCTTAGCGGTGTACGTGAAAATGGCAAAAATTTGTACATCGTTGAAGTAGGAGAAGATATTTTTGTGTTAGATTGCGGCTTACGCTACCCGGAAAACGAGTTATTAGGAATTGATACGGTCATTCCTGATTTCACGTATTTAGAAGAAAACGCCGATCGTGTAGCCGGAATTTTTGTAACACATGGACACGCAGATGCTATAGGAGCACTGCCGTACTTTTTAGAAAAAATCGAAGCGCCGGTGTTCGGCACTAAATTGACGATTGAATTAGCTAAGTTGTCCGTTCATCGTTATGAACCAACGAAGCAATTTAAGGAATTTCATGTTATTGATGAAAAGACAGAGATCGAATTTAATTCAGCAGTTGTAAGCTTTTTTGCTACAACACATACAATTCCTGATTCTGTTGGGGTTTCTTTGAAGACGCCTGAAGGAAATATTGTTTATACTGGGGACTTTAAGTTTGACCAATCTGCTGCTTCTTCTTATCGTACGGACTTTGGTCGTCTTGCTGAAATGGGTAAAGAAGGGGTTTTAGCTCTTTTGAGTACCTCCAGTAATGCTGAAAATCCAGCAACGGTCGCTTCGGAAAAACAAATTGGTGAAGAAGTTTACGATAATATTGGCTTTTGGGAAGGACGTATCATTGTTGCATGTGTGGCTAGTAACTTACAACGTGTGCAACAATTAATTGATGCCGCTTATCGTTCAGGTAGAAAGATTGTTTTAACAGGGCAAGATTTTGGTCGTATTATTCGTACAGCGATGAAATTAGGAAAATTGGAATTGCCTGACGAAGACATATTGATTCCGCAAAAAGCCATGAAAAAATATAGTGATGATCAATTGATTATTTTAGAAACGGGCCGTATGGGTGAACCGATCAAGGCACTACAAAAAATGGCGAGTGGCGCCCATCGAACTTTTCGTATCAAAGAAGGTGATTTGGTTTATATAACAACCACGCCGACGATTGATATGGAGACTTATGTGGCTAAAACCGAAGACATGATTTATAGAGCTGGCGGCACTGTCAAAAGTATTTCTGATAATTTGCGAGTTTCCGGTCATGCTAACCCAGAAGATCTACAACTGATGATGAATTTACTTAAGCCACAATACTTCGTCCCAGTACAAGGTGAATATCGACTATTAGTAGCGAACGCTGATTTAGCACAATCAGTAGGCATATCTAAAGATCACATATTTATCACTGTTCCCGGAGACATTTTAGAATATAATAATAAAGGCGAAATGAGTCTTAGTGGCACGATTCCTTCAGACAATGTCATGGTAGACGGCATTGGCGTTGGAGATATTGGTAATATTGTACTAAAAGATCGGAAAGTTTTATCAGAAGAAGGCGTCTTTGTTGCAGTAGTGACAATTAATCGTCGGAAAAAACAGATCGTATCTAAACCACAAATTACTTCACGTGGATTTGTCTACGTAAAAACAAGCCGAGATCTTTTAAGAGAAGGCGGCGAGATTGTGGAAGAAATTGTTGATAAGCATTTACACAGCAATGATTTTGAATGGAGTAAATTAAAACAAGAAATTCGCGAAAAGTTGAGTCGTTATCTCTTTGAGCAAACCAAAAGACGTCCTGTAATTTTACCCGTAATTATGGAATCAAGCCAAAAACATAAAAAGAAGAAAGCATAAAAGTATCGACCTCTAGTGAAAAAGTATTTTCTTAGAGGTCGGTTTTTTATAAAAAATTATTTGCTAAAGGTATGTTCTTTATTTTCCAAAATAAGCACATAAGAACGAAAAACTAGTGTGGTTACCAGCAAATAAGCACATAAGAATACCAAAGTAGTGGGGTTAAATTCTTTTAAGCACATAAGAATACAAAACTTATGTGCTTAATTTAAGTATTTATTACAAAAATGGGTTATTTCTCTAAATAAGCACATAAGATCGTAAAACTAGTGTGGTTATCAGCGAATAAGCACATAAGAATACCAAAGTAGTGGGGTTAAATTCTTTTAAGCACATAAGAATACAAAACTTATGTGCTTAATTTAAACATTTACTACAAAAATGAATATTCGTTCAGCTTTAGAGTGAAAATTTATAAAATAGTCATGTTTTAACGAAATCGTGACTAAAGTTTTGTCATCTTTTTTTGTGCCAAATCTTTTACTAGTTTTAATTGAAAGCCTTGTCAAATCTGTTTAAACTAAAGTTATAGGAAAAACAACTTTTGAGAGGAGAAGAAAAAATGGCACAAGGAAATAAAGGGATTAAAGCCAAGATACAACAATTAGGTAGTAACCTAAGTAGTATGGTCATGCCTAATATTGGAGCGTTCATTGCTTGGGGAGTTATTACCGCTTTATTTATTCCGGATGGTTTCTTACCAAACGAGCAACTCGCTTCAATGACTGACCCGATGATTACTTACTTATTGCCGTTATTAATTGGTTATACTGGCGGGAGTATGCTACACGATCAGCGAGGAGCGGTCGTAGGAGCTATTGCCACTATGGGGGTTATTGTTGGTTCTGATGTTCCGATGTTTATTGGTGCTATGATTATGGGACCTTTAGGCGGTTGGTGTATAAAGAAATTTGATGAAAAATTTAGTGATAAAATTCGTGCTGGATTTGAAATGTTGGTCAATAACTTTTCTTCAGGTTTGATCGGTTTTGCTTTAGCTATCATCGGCTATTTTGCTATAGGGCCTTTGGTTTCAATATTGACTGAATGGTTAGGATTAGGCGTTGCGGCAATCATTCGCGCAAGCTTGTTACCATTAGCAAATATCTTTATTGAACCAGCTAAAATTTTGTTTTTAAATAATGCAATTAACCACGGAATCTTGACGCCTTTAGGAACGGAGCAATCGATTGAAACAGGTAAATCTATTTTGTTCTTACTTGAAGCAAATCCTGGACCAGGTTTAGGCGTATTGTTAGCTTTCACTGTATTTGGTAGAGGAGCAGCTAGGTCTTCTGCTCCAGGAGCTATTTTAATTCAATTTGTAGGTGGAATTCATGAAATTTACTTCCCATATGTTATGATGAAACCACTGCTATTTTTGGCTGTGATCGCTGGTGGGGTTTCTGGTACTTTTACCTTCCAGTTACTAGATGCCGGGTTACGAGCCGCTGCTTCCCCGGGGTCTATTATAGCCATTTTTGGAATGGCACCACCAAA
Organism: Tetragenococcus muriaticus DSM 15685; assembly: GCF_000423785.1. Lineage (GTDB taxonomy): Bacteria > Bacillota > Bacilli > Lactobacillales > Enterococcaceae > Tetragenococcus > Tetragenococcus muriaticus. Next base: position 12,006 of record NZ_KE384091.1, read on the forward strand.
CAGCTATGTGGCAATTATTGCAGGAGTCATCGTTGCAACGATTGTTTCTTTCTTAGTGGCAATGGTCATTATTAAATCTGATCATTCAGAAGCTACCGAAGAAGATCTTGCTGAACAACAAGCAGCCGTACAATCTGCTAAACAAGAAAGTAAAGGCCAAGATCAAGAAACAGAAGCTACAGCTAGCGGTAATGTTGAAAATGCTGAATTACACAAAGTGAATCAAGTGGTATTTGCCTGTGATGCAGGAATGGGCTCTAGTGCGATGGGCGCTTCCGTTTTACGAAAGAAAATGAAAGAAGCAGGTATCGATATACCCGTGACAAATATTTCCATTGGTAAACTAGAAGATGATGCGAATAAATTAGTGATTACGCAAAATGAACTGCATAATCGTGCAGTGCAAAAAGCGCCATCAGCTGAATTTGTTTCCGTGGAAAACTTCATGGACAGTCCTCGTTACGGAGAAATTGTTGAACGAATGAAAAATGAAACAACACAAACACAAGAACAAGAAACAACTTCTACAGATACGAATGAAACAACAGATATCGAAGGATTAACGTTAGAAAATGTAAAACATATTGTCTTTGCTTGTGATGCAGGAATGGGCTCTAGTGCGATGGGTGCTTCTGTTTTAAGAAATATGCTGAAAAAGACAGAACTGAATGTCGATGTTACAAATATAGAAATTAACCAATTAGATGACGATGGCCAAGCACTAGTGATTACCCAAAAAGAATTGTATGATCGTGCGCATCAACAATCTCCTTCAGCGCAATTTGTAACGGTAGATAACTTTATGGACACAGAAGTTTATGAAGAAATTGTGGACCGAATGGAAAAACAGTCATAAAGTTCGATAGGAAATAAAAGGTTCGATTTGAAAAGAGGAATATAAGCTAACAAAAAGATAAGGCAGCTTCTTTATAAGCGACTACAGCAAGATTTTTCTAGATAGTTGTCGTGCTTGCAAAGAAAGGCCTTATCTTTGCTTTGTATTGGAGGTGAGAGTGGTGTATTTTTCCAGCCGGGAAAAGAAATTGCTAAAATTATTACTTGAAAATACAGCAGGAATTCCGGCACAAAACTTACAAGAACTTTTACAAATTAGCAAACGTACATTGTATCGTGAAATTTCAAGTATTGAAGAAACAATTAAACCGGAAAATGCTCAAATTATAAATGAACGAAAAATGGGCTATCGCTTAGTCGGAAGTAAAGAAACGCTAGACAAAATAAGACAAGAGGTAGAAAAAAGCCAGGAAATTGTGTTTGATAATGTGCAGCGTCAAAGCGCACTTGTGGCAAATTTATTATTGGCAGAAAAAGAAGAAATTGTTGAAAGTTTGGCCGTAGACTTTGCTGTAAGTCCAACGACAATTCATAATGACTTACAACAAGTGGAAAAAAGTTTAGCTGCGTACGGATTATCTTTATATCGAAAAAAAGCGCGAGGAATTCTAGTTGTCGGTCCAGAAGAAAAAAGACGACAAATTTTGAGTAATATCATTTATAGTGATGTGAATGAATATGAATTTTTTTCTTATCTGGCAGAATTGACAACTCCTGATAAAAATTTTACATCCAATAATTTCTTTTTGAATTTTATTACGCCACGTTGGCTTTATTTTGCTAAAAATGCCGTGTTAGAAAAAACAAATAACCTTTTTATTGAGGTAACAGATAATCAATTGCAACAAGTCATTACGAGTTTAGCATTAACGCTTGAGCGAATTGAACATAACCATTGGATTATTGATGAAATAACAGAGGATACGATCTCCCCAGCAGTTCAAAGTTTAGCCGAACAAATCATGGGAGAAATAAAAAAGCAAACAGAATTAGAGATTACTGATAATGAAGTGCTATTTTTTACGAAACAACTCGAAGGGGTAAATTATAAAAAGCCACAAAATATCTTTTTAGATAATTTTGATGCTGAGCTTTCTTATCAAGTAAGAGAATTAATCCGGCTGGTTTCTCAACAAACACAAAAGGACTTTCGCAAAGACGACACATTATTTTATGATTTGTTAACTCATTTAGCAGCAGCCTTTAAGCGAATTGATAATCAAGCGCAATTGGCAGGAAACCCTTTGTTAGAAAAAATTTTAACTGAATATCCAAGGTTAACGAAAATCATTCAAGATGATTTAAAAGAGATATTTACGGATCACCGCGCATTTTTACAAGACGAACTAGCTTACATCGTGATCCATTTTGCGGCTTCTTTGGAAAGAAACCCTGTACAAAAGGAAATTTCCGCCCTTGTGCTGTGTTCTAGCGGAATTGGCACAGCTAAAATATTGGAAAGCCGCTTGAATAAATATATCCCGGAAATTGAACGAATTGAAATTGCTAAGATTTCACAGATGGGTCATATTGATTTTAAAGAATTCGATTTAATTCTTTCGACCATTTTTTTGCCTGAGTTTTCTTTACCTTATAAGGTAATATCTCCTTTATTATTAGATGACGAAATTCGTGAGATCAAGCAAGAGTTACAAGGTAAACAATTTTCTAGTCGGCCTGTGGCTACGCATATAAACAAAGAGACACCCAATGATTTTGAACAAGTGTATGAACAAATGAAAGTAGCCAATGAGCTTTTAACGCAATTTTCTGTAACAGAAGTGAGTACGCGGCAAACATTAGAAAAGACTTTGGATGTTATTTTAGATGAGTTGGAAGGTGTTGTCGTTGAGGACCCGCAAAAGGTACGTGAGTTATTGATCCATCGCCACAAAACAGCGCCTATTGGAATTCCCAATACACATTTTGCATTATTTCATAGTGCCAATACTTATGTAAAAAAACCCTATTTTGCTATTTTCGACTTATCACGTTCAGTTCCTATTTTAGGAATGGATAGAAAACCGATGGAATTAACGCGCTTATTATTAATGTTAGCACCAGATAATATGTCGACAACAGAAGAGCGGCTTTTAGGAAGAATCAGTAACTCTGTGATTGAAAGTGATGTTAATATACAAACGTATCAATATGGAGACGAAGAAGCGATTTACGAACGTATTAGTTCTTTGTTTATTACAGAAATTAAAGATTCAGAGGAGGAATAATCAATGGAATTACAAAAAGATATGATTTTATTAAATCAGACAGACGCAACTCCAGAAGAAGTGATCAAAAAAAGCGGGCAATTATTAGTCGATGCAGGTTGTGTGGAAAGTGCCTATGTCGATGCTATGCTTGAACGTGAGAAAATGGTCTCTACTTATATGGGCAATTTTATTGCTATACCTCATGGCACAGATGAAGCAAAAGAATATGTCAAAGAAAGTGGCATCTCCATTGTACAGGTTCCAAAGGGAATCGATTTTTCTACAGCGGATGAAAAGGAAGAAAAGCTAGCCACAGTGATTTTTGGCATCGCGGGTGTCAACAATGAACACTTAGATATTTTGCAAAAAATCGCGGTATTTTGTTCAGATGTACAAAATGTGGTCAAATTAGCCGATGCTGATTCAGCAGAAGAAGTTATTTCATTACTTGGGGAGGTAACAGCATGAAAGCAACACATTTTGGCGCCGGTAATATCGGTCGTGGATTTATTGGAGAAATTTTGCATGAAAATGGTTTTGCGATTGATTTTGTCGATATCAATGAAACCATCATTGATGCTTTAAGAAAAAGAAATAGTTATGAAATTGAATTGGCTGCTCAAGAGAAAACACATATCACAGTAGATCAAGTAACAGGGCTTAATAACCAAAAAGAACCGGATGCAGTTATTGATTCGGTAGCGACAAGTGATATTATTACCACCGCAATTGGCCCCAATGTATTACCTATTATTGCCGAATTAATTGCTAAAGGGATTCAAAAACGTCGTCAAGAGGGCAATCAAACACCTATTGACGTAATTGCTTGTGAGAACATGATTGGTGGCAGCCAAATATTACTAGAAAAAGTTCGCACGTATTTAACTGAAGAAGATCTTACTTATGTAGAAAATACAGTCGGTTTTCCTAATGCAGCGGTAGATCGGATCGTCCCAATTCAACAGCATGAGGATCCTTTGTTTGTTTCAGTTGAACCATTTTGTGAATGGTTAGTTGATGACACACAAAGTAAAGCAAAGCAAATCCGTTTAGATAATGTAGGTTATGTTTCCGATCTAGCACCTTATATCGAACGTAAACTTTTTTCGGTCAATACAGGACATGCAACGACTGCTTATACAGGCGCTCACTACAATTATCAAACGATCGGCGAAGCTGTCGCAGATGAACGAGTATTAAATCAGTTAAGAGCTGTTTTAAAAGAAACAGGCGATTTATTAATAAACAAATGGGACTTTCCTCGAAAAAAACATGAACAATATATTGAAAAAATCGTGGAACGTTTTAAAAACCCATATATTTCAGATGATGTCTCTCGTGTGGCACGGACACCGATTCGAAAGTTAGGATATAACGAACGCTTTATTCGTCCTATTAGAGAAGCCAAAACATATGGCCTTTCTTATCAAGCGTTAGTAGATGTGGTAGCGATGATTTTACAATACGACGAACCTAGCGATGAAGAAAGTGTACGTTTACAAGAAATGCTTAAAGAAAAAGACTTAACAGAAGTTATCCAAGACGTCACTGGTTTAACAGACGACACAATTATAGAAGAAATTGTTGAAAAAGCAGGCAGTAACTAACAGATATGGTTTTGCATTTTGTGAAAAATCATGCTAGTATTGGTATATACCAAAAACTTGTAAGGGAGATTTTTTCATGGACATTATACGCGTGAAAAATGCCGACGAAGGTGGCCAAAAAGCTTTTGAAATCATAAAAGATGGAATTGCTAATGGCGCAGATACGTTCGGTTTAGCAACAGGTAGCACCCCGGAAACAATGTATAGTTATATGGTTTCAAGCGATATGGATTTTTCGGATAAAGTATCGGTGAACTTGGATGAATATGTTGGTTTAGATGGTAATGATGAGCAAAGTTATCGCTATTTTATGAATCAACATTTATTTAACCATAAGCCATTTAAAAAAACTTATGTACCTGATGGCAAAGCCGAAGATCTAGATGCCGAATGCAAACGATATGACGACGTTATTGCAGATAATCCGATCGATATTCAAGTCTTAGGGATCGGTCAAAACGGGCATATCGGTTTCAATGAGCCGGGAACTTCATTTGACGCTACAACTCATGTGGTAGAACTTACCGAATCAACAGTAAATGCGAACAAACGTTACTTTGATAAAGTTGAAGATGTGCCAACTCGAGCACTGACTATGGGGATTCGCTCTATTATGCAAAGTAAAAAAATTATTCTTATGGCTTTTGGAAAAGCAAAAGCAGATGCTGTAAAGGGAATGCTTGAAGGTGAAGTTACTGAAGACCTGCCTGCTAGCGTGTTGCAAAACCATAATGATGTTGCCGTAATCATCGATGAAGAAGCTGCAAGTCAATTATAAAAAAGTAATAGAAAAGCAAAAACGTGTAGGCAATGCTTGCACGTTTTTTTATTGGGCATTATCTGTTACAATATAAAGTGTATACTGTTATATTTTTTAATAAACAAATTTGAAAGAAAGGGGTATTGGAATGAAGATTACGTATCATGGACATGCTGTTCTTTCTGTTGTATTGGAAGATGGAACTCGTTTGCTATTTGACCCGTATATTACACAAAACCCGTTGGCTGATGTGAGTGCAGAGGAAATCAACCCAGATTATATTTTAGTTACTCACGGTCATGATGATCATATTAGTGATATGATTCCGATTGCTAAGCAGAATAACGCGACGATTATTGGAATTGCTGAGGTTTGTAAGTATGCAGCTAAAAAAGGAATTGAAAATATTCATCCGATGAACATCGGAGGTGGTTTTGACTTTCCATTTGGTCGCGTAACGCTTACCCACGCTCAACATAGTTCTGGTTATGAAGAAGAAGATGGCCAAATGATTTATATGGGAGAACCTGCTGGTATTTTACTACAAGCAGATGGTAAAACAATCTATCATGCAGGCGACACGGCTGATTATAGTGATTTATCCTTATTGGGCGAACAATACGATATCGATGTGGCATTTTTACCTATTGGCGATAATTTTACCATGGGACCTAAGGATGCGCTTCGTGCTGCCAATCGTTTGAAAGCCAAAACCGTGGTTCCTATTCATTACAATACCTTCCCACAAATTAAACAAGATCCGCAAAAATTTGTCGCTGAACTGCCGGGAGTTGGACAAGTGATGGATAGCGGAGAGACAATTGAGGTGTAGAAAATAATGGCGACCAAACATGATTTGATTTTGGCCCATATCGAAAGTTTGCAAGTTGGAGAAAAAATTTCGGTTCGCGGTATTGCCAAAACTTTGGATGTCAGCGAAGGAACAGCTTATCGAGCAATTAAAGATGCCGAAAATACGGGCCTTGTTTCCACGATTCAACGAGTGGGTACTATTCGCATTGAACGGAAATTAAGAAAGAACATTGAGCGGTTAACATTTGCAGAAGTAGTTCGTATTATCGATGGCGATGTTTTAGGCGGCGCAAATGGTTTACAAAAAGATCTAAATAAATTTGTGATCGGCGCCATGACGCTAGAAGCGATGCAACGTTATGTGACACCGGGTTCTTTGATGATTGTAGGTAATCGTTTAGATGCACAAGAGTTGGCTTTAAAAGCTGGAGCCGCCGTATTACTTACTGGCGGCTTTGATACTTCACAAGCCAATGAAGAATTAGCCGATCAGTTAGAATTACCTATTTTGCGTACGAGTTACGATACGTTTACAGTAGCTAGCATGATTAACCGGGCGATGAGCGATCAACTCATCAAAAAAGATATTTTATTAGTAGGCGATATTTATATGTCGCTAGAAAAAACACGTTACTTAACAACGGCAGACAGTATCAAAGATTATCGCGCACTTTCTGAAGCAAGTCAACATTCACGTTATCCTGTAGTCAATAAAAATAGACGTGTCGTAGGGATTGTTACCGCTAAAGATGTGCTGGGAAAACCGGATACCCAGTTAATTGAACGAGTCATGACCAGAGAACCTCGGAGAGTAAAAAAAGAAATGAGCGTGGCTTCTGCTAGTCATCAAATGATTTGGGATGGCTTGGAGGTCATGCCTGTTGTGGCTGATGATTTGTCTTTACTAGGAATTGTTACCAGACAAGACGTGATGAAAGCTATGCAATTAGTTCAGCGTCAGCCGCAAGTAACAGACACGATTTCTGATCAAATTACAGGAGAAATTCAATCTGCTGAACAAGATTTCGAAGGAAATAAATTAGCGGCTCCGCAATTTTCGTTTAGTGTTACTCCACAAATGGTGGACGAACTCGGCACAATTTCTTTTGGCGTTTTAAATGAAGTCATCGCCAATGTGACGAAACGTGTGATGGTGGCAAATAATCGACGCAATGCTTGGATTGAACAAGTGAACTTACATTATTTCCATTTGATCCAACTTGAAAGTCAATTACAATTGCAGCCACAAATTTTAGAATTGGGTAGACGTTCCGCTAAATTAGACGTGAATGTATTTATCGAAAATTCCTTGGTAGCTAAGGCCATTGTGGTTTGCCAAGTGATGGAACGTCCATAATTTAATAAAGAGGAGAACCTAGATGAGTGTACAAGCAAATATTTTAGCTGAAATTAAGGCTTATGAAACAATTATTATCCACCGCCATCAACGGCCTGACCCAGATGCTATTGGCTCACAAGTTGGCTTAGCTGAGCTTTTACGTGCTAGCTTTCCCGAAAAAAATATTTATCAAGTTGGTGGAGCCACTGAAGGTCTTGGTTATTTAGCACATATGCAAGAAGTGGACGATGCAACTTATCAAGGAGCTTTAGTAATTGTGACAGATACAGCAAATGCTCCTCGTATTAGTGATGAGCGATTTGCAATGGGGGATAAATTAATTAAGATTGATCATCATCCGAATGAAGAGCCTTATGGAGACTTAATGTGGGTACAAGCTGCCGCTTCAAGTTGCAGTGAAATCATTGCAGAATTTTGGCAGTTATTCCCTGAGGAGTTACATATGACCAAAGAAGCGGCCCGTTTGTTATATGCTGGCATTGTAGGAGATACAGGACGTTTTTTGTATCCGGCGTCTTCGCCTCATACCTTACGAATTGCTGCTGATTTGATCGACTTTGGCTTTGACTATGCTGCTTTAAATCGACAAATTGAACAAATTTCAAGAAATGTAGCGCGCCTATCTGGCTATGTTTATGAAAACTTGCAAATCGATCCTTCGGGAGCTGCTTATGTAACATTTAGTACAGAGATGTTAGAAAACTATGGTGTTTCTGATGCCCAAACATCAGGAGTCGTTCCTTTGCCAGGCACTATTGAAAATGTATTGGCATGGGCAATTTTTGTTCAACAACCTGAAGGATATTATCGTGTACGTATGCGTTCTAAAGGCCCCGCAATTAACGGTATTGCTAAACGTTATCATGGTGGTGGCCACGATTTAGCTAGTGGCGCTAATGTAAGAGATTTAGAAGAAGCGCAAAAGCTTTATGAAGAAATTCAAAAAGCCTGCATTGATTTTCCTGCAAATAATTAACAAAAAACCTGTATCCTTATTTGATCGTAAGGGATACAGGATTTTTTGTACTGAATGTTAAAAAGAAGGGAAGCCGTACAAAGAAGCTCTAGAAAGTAACAAAACTAGAGTTGGATTAACAAAGTAACGCTAGAAAATTATAAAGCTAAAAATAGCTGAGCATCCCGCTCAGCTATTTTCTTAGCTTAACTCTGATAATCGTTTATTAATTTTGTCTAAATCAAAAGACGCGAAAGCTTCCTCTCCTCTGGAATCTTCCAAGGGTGCATCTTGTCGACCGGTAAGACAAATGGGTAATTGTTCAGGTCCTGTTAATTTTGACGAAGCACTTGATAACTCATTATAAGGAATCACTTTTTCTAGTTTCACTTTATGTTGCCAATCATCGCCAAAATCATAGATATAATCGATAGATTTATTGAAAATAAAAACTTCGCCGAGTGTCATAGAAGCTGTATCTTGAGGAGGAAATTCCCCAAAATCATCTATGAAGCCCGTGTCAGGCTGATAAAATTGGCCCTTAATCATAAATTGATATAAATGTTCATTTTCCCACTCAAAACTATTTTGAATGACCTCATGTAAATCATCTAAAGTATAATCAAAAGGAACGAGGACACGTCGCCAGATAGGTGGCTTATAACCAGTTAAATCGACACGCAATTGGATAGCGTAAGACTTGGGCTCTTGGTAATCTGAAGGAAAATCGATCACATTATCAGTTGATTGTTTCTCCTCTTCTTGATTAAACATATTATTTAACCCTTGAAAAAAATCGTTCATTTCAGGTGGCAATGAATCTATCATTTCTTGGTTCATTTCGTCCATTCGTTTCTTTTTTTCTCTTGACCAAACTTGTTCATCCATCATTTTACTAAGAAAAGTATGTTTATTCTTTTGTAAAAAGGATAATGCATTAAGATAGTCTTTTTTAGTTAAGAAATTATTTTCTTGCATAAATTGATAAAAATCTAGAATAACCTCATGAATCGCTAATACTTCATCGGCAAAAACTAAAGTTTCGGCGGGTAAATGTTTTAAATAAAATTGTTCCAGTAGTTTAAGATCCGCAAAATCTTGAGGTTTTTCCATGCTATCAGTAAATTCTAATAACATCTTAACCAGTTCAGCGGGGTTATCAATATTTTCAGTATAGTCGTTAAGTTCATCCTGTTTGGTTTGAAAGTACTTATCAATTAGATCATCGATTTTAGCCATTAAGGACACATCCTTTCAGAATTTCTTTTATTATAACAGATAATGCTTTTAAGTTGTCATAATTTACAAATGGAGAAAAATTCTTTATAGTAAAGATAGAGTTAGTCCCCAAATTAAAAGGAGGAGGGATTTTCATGGCAGAGGATAAGAAAGAACAAACAAAAGAAGAAGTCTATGCCCAACGTCAAAGTGAGTATAAGGACGAAAAAGAAAAAGTATTCAAAGAAGCACAAAAAGAAGCTGCAGAAAAAGACATAGTTGACCCTGAAAAAATCGACGAGGAAAAAATAGAAGATAAATAAAAAAAGCAGGAAGTTTCGACTTCCTGCTTTTATTAACTTTAAGGCAATTCGGTAAGAAAGCGGTCGTTTTTTTGGAAGGTAACCAAAAAATTCACGCCGAACTCTTTTAAAAGACCTGCCATTTCAGGAAAGAGGGCCTGATAGTCTTCTGATTGGTGAGCGTCAGAACCAAGAGTGAAAAATTTCCCGCCAAGACTTTTATACAAAGGAATAACATAACGATAAAGATTGGCATTTTGATAATAACCGAAACTTTTAGCATTCAATTCTAGTGCCATTTCTTTTTGAATGACTTTTTTAAGAATCTGAGTAAGCTCTTTTTCAAAATGTTCTTCTAGCTCTTGGGGAGTAAAATCAAGACGGCGTAAGCCATATTCAAAATGAGTTAAGATTTGCGCGTTGTCAAAAGTACCTAGAACTTTTGACATTTCATCAAAATACATTTTTGCCACATCATATTTATCTTTTTTTAGAACCACATCATCTATATAATCAAATTTTCCATTTTGATGGATACTTAACAATTTTAAGTCATAGGGGTTTTGGGCGAGATAATCATTGATTTGTTTTTCTTGACCAGGAACAACGCCAATTTCCACGCCCTTTAAAAATGTTGTAGGGTAATTGGCTTTTAGTTCGTTAATTTTTTGTGTTAATTTTTCATAGTCAGGGATGTCATCTTGAAAATTGTCGCCTGGGTTATGCAAGTCGAAATGGTCGGTCGCTACAAAATAAGCCGGATTGTTTAATAAATAATTTTCGAAAATTTCCTGTGAATCAAAAGATAAAAAAGTGTGTAAGTGCTGGTCATAATACTTCATCGTAAGTTCCTCCTAGTTACAATTAAATGGTGCCTACTGAATTGTGGTCTACCCGGTAATTAGCGCCATTGACAAAATTGGCTTTTTCTGAGCATAAAAAGGTAATAACATTAGCCACTTCTTCTGGATAGCCGCGACGAGAACTAGTCATAAAAGGTCTTCTTTCTTTTAAGAAAGATTGAATAGCTTCGTCAAAAGAAACATTTAACTCATCTGCTCGATTTTGCATCATTTTATCGGTCATTGGTGTATTGATAAAAGCAGGAGAAACCGCATTTGCAGTAATTCCTTCTGGCCCCAGTGTTTTAGCTAGTCCTTTAGATAAGGCTAACAAACCTGCTTTCGTAGCACAATAAGGAATTTCGTCATCGTAAGGTTGTAATGCATCTTCAGAAGATAAAAAGAGAACGCGACCCCAATGATTTTCACGTAAGTCACTAAGGAATTCTTTTGTTGTATTCACCGCACCGAAAAGATTGATATCAAATACTTCTTGCCAATCCTCTAGTGAAATGTCGGAAAAGTCACCTTGTGTACCAGTAATTCCAGCGCAATGAATTAAAATATCAAAAGTTAGTTGTTGCTCTTTTAGTTCTTGATGTAATTGGGCAAGCTCATCTGGTTGACGCACATCGCCTGTCACTGTTTTTACGAGTTGTGGGTTAGTAAATTCTGCTTCATGAAATTGATCGAATTTTTTATCAAATAATACAGTGGTTGCTTCTTCTTCATTTAATGCTTTAGCAGTAGCTAAACCGATGCCAGAACCGCCACCTGTGATGAGAACGGTTTTATTTGCTAAATTTAGATCCATGTTTTATCATCCTTTCTTGATTATGCATTTGCTATGATTTCATTCATTGTACGGTTGACGCCACCTGCGTAGATAGGACCAAACTTATATTGATGAATCATTAGAAGATATAAACTGTAGAAGTTTAACCTTTTTTCATACCCTGGATCAAGCGGATAAGCCTCTTGATAAGCTCGATAGAATTCATCACTAAATGCGTGAAATACCAAACTGCAGCCTAAGTCAAACTCACGATCTCCATAAAGTGCGTTCGGGTCAAATAAAGCTGGAGTTCCATCGGTTAAAAACATATGATTTCCTCCCCATAAGTCTCCATGAAGTAAGGAAGGCTTGCTTTGATGGTTCTTTAGTTCTTCATTCATTATTTCTCGCACATTTTGATATTGCTCTTCGTCTTTTTTGTTCCATGAACCATTTTGTATCAACTTATCAGCTAATTCGTCCATTCTTTCATCGACAAATAATTCACGCCAAGTATCACTCCACTCATTACTATAGGTGATATCAGAGCTAGTTGAAGGTTTATCAAAGCCAAATTTGCCATTTGGACTGTAATGTTGGTGCATGTTCGCAACTAATTTTCCCAAATCCCTTTGGCTGCCGCTACCTCTGCCTTGATGTAAAAAGGTGATTAAAAGATAAGCATCGCCATCAATTTGACCACTTCCAATAACGCGTGGTGCAGTCACACCAGCGTTTTCCAAAGCTTCTAAACCAGCGATTTCACCTTGATAAAAATCAGCGGAACGGTTCGGTTGTGTTAACAAAAAATACGGACCCTCTGAGGTTTGCACTTGATAAGCTTGATTGACATCGCCACCGGCTACGGGGCGAATTTTTTGAATACCATCGACTGGCAACTCTTCTGCCCATTGTTTATTTAACATTTTGTCCACCTCCACTTTTTATTATAACAAGGAGTTGGAAAAGAATGCGAATAAAAACCACCTGCTTGAAAAATATGGTATCCTTTTATTGAGGAGGAATAGATATGAACGAAATTTATGAATTATCCGATGGGTTTAGCATTCCCAAAATCGGTTTTGGTACTTATAAATTAAACGGGGCTCAAGGCACTCGCTTGATGGAACAAGCTTTACATGTTGGTTATCGTTTGCTTGATACAGCTTTTAATTATGAAAATGAAGGAGCTGTAGGACGAGCAATTAAAAATAGTAGTGTGCCGCGCGACCAAATTACAGTGGCTTCTAAGCTTCCAGGTCGCTATCATTCTTACCAATCAGCCCTTAGAACCATTGAAGAATCGGTCGCTCGCTTAAATTTAGACTATATTGATTTATATTTAATTCATTGACCTAATCCTAAACAAGGACAATACGTTGAAGCTTGGCAAGCACTTGTTGATGCGCAAAAAACAGGTTTAGTTCGCTCCATTGGTGTTAGTAACTTTTTACCTGAACATATTGATCAGTTGGAAAAGGAAACGGGCGTTTTACCTGTGATCAATCAAGTGGAATTGCATCCGGAATTTAATCAACAAAAACAACGAGAATTTGATCGTTCTAAAGGCATTCTTACACAAGCGTGGAGCCCGCTAGGCCGTGCTTCGCAAATTTTGCAAAATGAAACCATACAAAAAATCGCCGATAAACATCATAGAAGCATTGCCCAAGTGATTTTACGTTGGCAAGTACAACTAGGTGTATTACCAATTCCAAAAGCTTCACATTACTTGCGACAACTCGATAATTTTGCTATATTTGATTTTGAGTTAAGTAAAGAAGATATGGAAATAATCAATGGTTTAACCAAAGAAAATGGGCGCACCAATGATCAGGATCCAGCGGTATATGAAGAATTTTAAGTAAGCAAAAGAAAGAGTTTTTTCTCTTTCTTTTTTGCTGTGAATAATTATAATGAGAAGCGACAATTCTCAAAATACATAATAAAGGAGCGTTTATTTGGCTGATAATTCATTGAAAAAAGAAATATCCTTTTCCGGAGCTTTATCCACAGTTATGGGGACTGTCATTGGCGCAGGGGTCTTTTTTAAGGCAGCTGCAGTCGTATCTCATACCCAATCAGCAGGACTGACTTTATTTGCGTGGCTATTCGCTGGTTTTTTAACCATTTGTGGAGGACTAACTGTCGCTGAACTTGCGACAGCTATCCCTAAAACAGGCGGCCCTATACGTTATATTGAAGAAACGTATGGGAAATTGCCTTCTTTTTTGCTAGGTTGGGCACAAACGATCATTTATTTTCCAGCCAATATTGCAGCACTAAGCATTATCTTTGCGACGCAGTTCACTCATCTTTTTCAACTAAATGACCGAATCTTAGTGCCACTGGCTATGATTACCGCGGTCAGTGTGACAGGGATTAATTTATTGGGAACTAAAATTGCTTCAAATGTGCAATCTCTTACCTTATTTATCAAACTTTTACCTATATTGGTCATCGTGGTTGCAGGTCTCATTCAACCAGGTCAAGTGGAAGTTGGAATTACAGATTTAAGTATCGGTGGGGATAATTCTTGGGCACAAGGATTTAGCGCGGCACTACTAGCTACTTTATTTGCTTATGATGGTTGGCTAAATGTCGGCAATATCGCTGGAGAAATGAAACATCCGGAAAAAGATTTACCCAAAGCCATCATCTTAGGCTTAGGTTCGGTCACAGTGGTTTACTGGGTGATTAATTTTGTTTATTTAAAAACTTTACCTGCCGAACAAATTGCCGGAAATTTAAATGCTTCTTCGGATGTAGCTTATAATTTATTTGGAAATATGGGCGGTAAAATTGTGACACTGGGGATTTTAATTTCTGTTTATGGTGCCTTAAACGGATATACAATGACCGGAAGTCGGGTGTCATTTGCTTTAGCATTAAATGATGAATTTCCTTTTAGTAAATACTTTAAGAAAATCTCTAATAAAACCAAAATTCCGTATATTTCTGTCATTGTCCAATTAGTCATTGCTTGTATCATGATGACTTTAGGAACCTTTGATGTACTAACAGACATGTTAATTTTTGTGATGTGGTCCTTTAGCATGTTACTTTTCTTGGCTGTTTTTATTTTACGAAAACGAGCGCCAGATATGCCACGTCCTTATAAAGTCCCTTTGTATCCCATCGTTCCATTAATTGCGATGCTAGGCGGCGGTTTTATTTTAATCATGACTTTAATTACTACACCAGGTTTAGCCTTTACAGGAATTGGTGTCACAGCGATAGGTGTTCCGATTTATTTTTACATGAAAAAGAAAAAGTAGTTGGTTTGCTTAAACAAAAGGAGCGATTTCATGTCAACAGAAATCCCATTAACGATTAGTTCTTTAACATTAGGTGCTAATTGTTCATTTGAAGAAAGGATAAGCGCGGCAGCTAATGCGGGCTATGAAGGAGTAGGCCTTACAGCAGAGGCCTACGCTGACGCCTTAGCTACCGGCCTGACAGATGAAGATTTTTTACAACTATTAGAAAAATATCAAATAAAAGTGACAGAAGTCGAGTGTATTCAAGCTTGGGCGGCAGAGGAGCGCTCTTATGAAGAAAAATTTAAAGAGCAAATCTGTTTTCATATGTGTCATTTATTTGGCGTAGAACATGTAAATGTGGCATTGATGGAAGTGGATCCTCTGACTGTAATTGCCGAAAAACTTGCGCAGTTGTGTGCTAGAGCGCAAGACTTGATAATAGCCGTCGAACCTATGCCTTACAGCGGAATTCCTGACTTTGCTACAGCGAAAGAATTAATCCAACAATCGCAAGCATCAAATGTAGGGATTTTACTAGACGCTTGGCATTGGTTTAGAGCTAGTCAAACTTTCTCCGAACTAACCGCAGAAGACGCGCGATATATCGTTGCAATACAACTTAATGACGCTTACCAACGTCCCTACGCTTCTGCCATTTTACGCGATGAGGCTATGCATGACCGATTAGCGCCTGGCGATGGTGCGATTGATTTAGCAACTTTTATCACGATGGTGAGAAAAGCAGACGTACAACCAGCACTTATTGGCATTGAAGTCGTAAACGATGAGTTATTGAATGAGGGAATCGAAACGACAGCTAATTACACTTATGAGCAAACGGCAAAAGTATTAGAAAATCAATGGATAGATATAATATAAAAATAGCAAGTACAAAGAACATATTCCAAGGGGGCAGCTCTTCTGGAAAAATGTTGGTTTGTACTTGCTATTTTTTTTCGCCTATATTGAATAGAGATTCTCTTTACCTTTCCTCAATAATCAAATAATGAATAACGAAATAAGAAATCTTTATTCAATAGCATGGGATAAATGAACGAAACCTTGCTTTATGTTCATTTAACAGCAGAATAAGTTATATTTTCTAAAGTATTGAGGAAAAGATTGGCAATCCATTCCTCAATATTTAAATATTGAATAACGAAATCGAAAATCTCTCCTCAATATTCAAATAATGAATAACGAAATAAGAAACCTTTCCTCAATAAAAGTTACTATTGAGTAGCAACAGTAAAAAGGACTTCTCATTTTAGTTATTTTCTTGAGCAAATTTTGTTGCTTGTGTACCAGCTTGTCGACCAAAGATGATGATATCTGCCACTGCATTGCCACCAATACGATTATTCCCGTGTAGACCGCCTGTCAATTCACCAGCAGCATAAAGTCCTGAGACTGCTTGTTCATCTTCATCAAGGACTTCTGTATCCGTATTAATTTTTACACCGCCCATTGTATGGTGGATTCCTGGGGCAATTTTTATGGCATAAAAGTATAAAATATCACAAGTTAAAAACATATATAAATTTGTATTTTTTCTGTTTTTTTGGAGACGAAAAAATTTGAAATAAAAATGATTAATCGAAGTAGTGAATAATCATACAAATTAAGGTATAATATTATTAACTGAGAATCATTCTTAATTAGGAGTGAGTGAAATGGAAATTGATTTGACCCAAAGTGTCGCTAGTTTAGTGAAAGAATATCCTGTGACAAAAGAAATTATGACAGAACTAGGCTTTTCAGATATTAATAAACCCGGAATGTTGCAAACTGCAGGGCGCTACATGACAATTCCTAAAGGAGCAAAAATGAAAAAGATCCCGTTAGAAAAGGTAATTGCAGCGTTTGAGGCGCACGGGTTTGAGGTTAAAGGAGTAGATTAAACATGGCGCGAACAAAGGAAGAGCGGAAGCAGCGTATTGTAGAAATTTTATCTATGCTACACGAAGAAGGTTCATTTGAAGAGGCTAAGCGATTATTTAACGAAGAATTTGATGGTGTAGATGTTACAGAGATTACTGCTGCGGAGAAGTCTTTGATTCAAGGCGGGTTAAAAGCAGAAGAAATCCAAAAATTATGCAATATCCATGTTTCTGTTTTTAAAGGTTCGATCAATGAGATCCACAACTCAGAAGAAGCTTACGGACAGTCTGGACATCCAGTACATACCTTGAAGCTAGAAAACCAAGTATTACAGTCTCTTGTTACGGATGAAATCGATGATTTGATGAAAAAAATTCAAAACGGGGACTGGCAGAAAAAGCCACGATTAACTGCTGCTATTGAAGATCTTAAACAAATTGACACGCATTATACACGTAAAGAAACATTGATTTTTTCTTATATGGAAAAATATGGAATAACGGCTCCGCCACAAGTGATGTGGGGCGTTGACGATGAGGTACGAGGACTGATAAAAGAGTTACTGACTTATATTAAAAATCCACGTGCCGCATTTAATCCACTTTTTGAAAAATGGGAAGCAAGCAAAAATGAAATTGAAGAAATGATATTTAAAGAAGAAGAGATCATGATTCCTATGACTTTAGATGTTTTTAGTCTAAGGGACTGGGAAAATATCGCAGAAGACAGCTATGATATCGGTTTTGCTTATATTCCAGAACCGCCGCTTTGGAAAGCTGGACCAAGCGATTATGCGAAAGAAAAAGAACGAGAACCTCAAAGACAAGAGGCTATCCAACAAGCAAAAGAAACGACAGAAGGGATTGCTGAAGGGTTAGCTAATGAAAAGACGTACGAGATGGAGGAAAGCTACGATTGGCAAAATATTGAGTCAAAAGATTCTGTGGTGCTACCTACCGGAATTTTACAACTCGATCAACTATTAGCTATTTTTGAAGTCTTACCCGTAGATCTAACATTTGTCGATCACAATGATCACGTTCGTTTTTTCTCAGAAGGAAAACATCGTGTATTCCCCCGAACGAAATCAATTATTGGTCGTGAAGTAGTCAATTGTCACCCACCCAAAAGTATGCATATGGTCGAAAAAATATTAGAAGACTTTCATGCAGGCATCAATGACACCGCTGATTTTTGGTTTGATATTAACGAACGTAAAATTTATATTCGTTATTTTGCTCTAAAAAACTCAGAAGATCAATATCTTGGGTGTTTAGAAGTGACGCAAGACATCACAGATATTCAAAAAATTAGTGGACAAAACCGTTTGCTTGAAGGATTTACGAAAGATTAAATGTAAAGATAGTACGTAGGAGTTTCTTATCAGAGCTTCATACGTACTTTTTTATTTAAAAAATACTAGGTATGCCAAAAAATAGCCCCCCTTTTCTGACGAGGTGTGATGGAGATAAGTGAGTTTTTTCTATTGCATAAAATAAAAGAACATAATATAATGGCTTCGAAAATAAAATTAGGCGAACCTAAAACAAAGGGCATAGGGAGGATATAATGATATCGTTTGATAAAATATCTGCTAGCTATGATGGCGTTAATAAAGCGGTAGAAGACGTAAGTTTTACTGTCGAAGAGCCAGCAATTATCGGCATTATTGGCCCAAATGGTGCTGGGAAGTCCACATTTATCAAAGCTGCATTACACCTAATGGAAGGCAGTGGATCGACTACAGTCGATGGGCAACCGTTGGAAAAAAAGAAAAAAGAAGTCGCTTATGTTGAGCAAAAAAATGATATTGATTACTCTTTTCCAATTACAGTAGGTGAATGTGTCTCGCTGGGCTTGTATCCAAAAAAGCGTTTTTACCAACGAATTACTAAAGAGGATTGGCAAAAAGTAGATCATGCATTGTCACTTGTAAAAATGGAAGATTATAGAGATCATCAAATTGGCGAACTATCTGGCGGGCAATTTCAACGTATTTTAATTGCACGTACCTTTGTACAAGATGCTTCGCTTATCTTCTTAGATGAACCCTTTGTTGGGATTGATGCAACGAGCGAACAAATTATTATGGATTTACTGGATGATTTTAAAAAAAGAGGCAAAGAAATATTCATTGTTCATCATGACCTAAGCAAAGTTGAAAGATATTTTGATGAACTAGTCATCTTGAATAAACAATTGATCGCTCAAGGCCCTATAGATGAAGTTTTTACCAAAGCGAATTTACAAAAAGCTTTTGGCGACGCTATTTTTGTTGAAGGGGGTCGTTTAAATGATTAGTGAATTTATTAATGGATTAGCGGACTACCACTTTTTACAAAATGCGCTGATTACATCAATTGCTATTGGTGTTGTAGCCGGAGCCATTGGTTGTTTTATTATTCTAAGAGGCATGTCTTTGATGGGAGATGCGATTTCCCACGCGGTATTACCCGGAGTGGCTCTTTCTTTTATTCTGGGGGTTCATTATTTTGCTGGGGCAGTCGTATTTGGGGTTTTAGCTTCCATATTAATCACATATATTTCGCAAAATAGTACCATTAAAAGTGATACTGCTATTGGGATTACTTTTAGTTCCTTTTTGGCACTGGGTGTTATTTTAATTGGTATTGCCAATAGTTCAACGGATTTATTCCATATTTTATTTGGGAACGTATTGGCTGTACAAGACGTCGATAAATGGTTGACGATTGGTATTGCCATTTTAGTGATTGCACTTATTATTCTCTTTTATCGTCCATTGCTGATTACGTCCTTTGATGTGAATATGGCCAAAGCTTTTGGCATGCGCGTGCAAGTCTATCATTATTTGTTAATGATTCTATTAACCTTAGTTTCTGTAACAGCTATGCAAAGTGTTGGGACCATTTTGATTGTCGCTCTTTTAGTTACACCAGCAGCCACAGCCTATCTTTACACGAAGCACTTGAAACGAATGATTGTGATCTCTGCCATTCTCGGAGGTCTTTCCTCAGTCATAGGGCTATTTATCGGTTATAGCTTTAATATTGCAGCAGGGTCGAGTATTGTATTAACAGCCACCTTTATGTTTGTTATTGGTTTCTTCTTATCACCAAGGCAACGTCTTAAGCACGGGAAAAAGGGCTACTTTATCGCTGCTGCAATCGCGGCTTTATTTGCTGGAGGTATCGGGTTATACGCGCAACAGCAATCAAGTGGAGAAGAAGAGGACCAATTAGATGTGGTGGTAACCAATTCCATTCTCAATGATATGACAGAAGAAATTGCTGGGGATCGGATTAACTTACACAGTATTGTTCCTGTAGGTAGAGACCCTCACGATTATGAACCCTTGCCTGAAGATGTTGAAACATCGACAGAAGCGGACCTGGTCTTTTATAATGGTTTGAATTTAGAAACAGGCGGGAATGCTTGGTTTAATAACTTGATGGATAATGCAGATAAAGAAGAAGGCGAAGATTACTTTGCTGTAAGTCAAGGAGTTGATCCGCTTTATCTAGAAGAAGGCGAAGACGAAGGGCAACAAGACCCACATGCTTGGATGAGTCTGGAAAATGGCATGACGTATGCAGAAAATATTGAAGAACAACTTAGTGAAAAAGATCCAGAAAACGCGGATTATTATGAAGAAAACTTAAATAATTATCTAGATGAGTTAGAAGATTTGGACCAAGAAGCTAAAGACAAATTTAACGATATTCCTGAAGATGAAAAGCTACTGGTCACTAGCGAAGGGGCATTTAAATACTTCTCGCAAGCTTACGATGTTCCTGCCACTTACATTTGGGAAATTAATACCGAAGAAGAAGGAACGCCAGAACAAACAACAAGAGTGGTTGATCAACTCAATGATACAAATGTGCAATCCTTATTTGTTGAAACGAGTGTCAATCCTAGCTCAATGCAAAGTGTATCGCAAGATTCTGGTATCCCTATCTATTCAGAGATCTTTACCGATTCGGTCGCTGAATCCGGTGAAGAAGGAGATAGCTACTATGCAATGATGAAATGGAATATTGACAGAATTCATGAAGGATTAACGCAAGAATAAAAAGAATTCCATGAGATCAGAAGTACGGGTCTCATGGAATTTATTTTTTTGCTTTTGTTGCTGTAGGTTGTTTATTTAAATGATAATAAATAACTTCAGGTGGCACACCGAAACGTAGAGGCAGCATCGACATACCAACGCCATTACTAATCGAAAGCAATGTTTTTTTAGCTAAGAGATATAAACCATGCGTATACGTGAGAGAGCCGCGAATTTTATAAAAAATAAAAGGAAAACGTACCTGACCGCCATGGCCATGTCCTGCTAAAACTAAGTCAAAATGTTGCACGTCTTCCATATTTAACACGCTATCTGGTTCATGAACTAAAAGTAAATGCCACTGAGCTAAGGTTCGCTCAAATTGAAATTGAGGATTTCCCATTAGGGTATCGTCCATTCCGGCAATATTGATAGAAACGTCATCATTGGAACCAAAGATTTCCTCGTTTTCTAAAACGGTAAAATCGCTCTCTGTTAAAATGGCTTTGACAAAATTATCCCCTTTACTTCGGTAGTCATGACTCCCCAAAATCGCGATTTTGCCCATAGGTGCTGTCATTTTTTTAAGTTTTTCGATAAGACGTTGCGTTTCTTTTGCAGGCCATTTTTCATAATTATCAATTAAATCCCCCGTAAAAACAATTAAGTCTGGGGAAACATTCATAATAGAACGGATGATCCGATTGATGCGCCGTGGTTTAAAGCTGCGAGAAAAATGAAAGTCACTTAAATGACAAATCACGAGGTTAGCTTCTTTTTCATAAAGATCAAAAGCTCGAGAGATGTCCAGCACTTTTTGTTTATTTTTTTTGATAAGATAGTGCTTTTCTTTTAAACGACGTGGTTCAATCAAGACCATGTAAAAGAGTAGAGCAAAAAGAAGGAGGACAATAGCCCCCAAAATAATGTACATTGAATAGGTCACCTTTACTTTTTAACGTGGATATACTATACAAAATGATAGTGGAATTAGGGAAAAAATGCAATCGAACAAAAGAGAAAACTTTCTTTGTTGGAAAACTCTGAGTTCTAAAAATTGGAAAAATATGCTAGGATGTATAAGGAGTTTTACTCTTGAGCGGATAAGAAAAAGCCAAAGGATTATCCGAAAATAACATTATGAAAAAAGAAATAGTAAATGCCTATCCGAAAAAGGAGGAAATCTGTGTGATTTTTGATACACATACACATTTAAATGCGGAAGAATTTGCGAATAAAGAAGCAGAAACCATAAAGCATGCGCAAGAATTGGGCGTAAGCGAAATGGCTGTTGTGGGATTTGATTACCCTACAATAGAAAAAACACAACAACTAAGCCAAGAGTATGACAATATTTATAGTATCGTCGGCTGGCATCCTACTGAAGCTGGCAGTTATACTTCAGAAGTGGAAAAATATTTACAAAACGAATTAAGCAAAGAAAAAGTGGTCGCTTTAGGAGAAACGGGATTAGACTTTCATTGGATGGACGATCCAAAAGAAACGCAAGAAAAAATCTTCCG
This sequence comes from Tetragenococcus muriaticus DSM 15685, assembly GCF_000423785.1. Taxonomy (GTDB): domain Bacteria; phylum Bacillota; class Bacilli; order Lactobacillales; family Enterococcaceae; genus Tetragenococcus; species Tetragenococcus muriaticus. Next base: position 34,403 of record NZ_KE384091.1, read on the forward strand.
TCGCCAAATTGCTATTGCACGTGAAATGAATTTGCCCTTTAGTGTCCACAATCGAGACGCTATGGAAGATACTTACCGTATTTTAAAAGATGAAAAAATTCATGATATTGGCGGAATTATGCATAGTTTTAATGGCGATTACGAGTGGGCACAACGCTTTTTGGATCTTGGGATGCACCTATCTTATAGTGGCGTTGTAACTTTCAAAAAAACAACGGATGTGCAAGAAGCTGCGCAAAAAATGCCGTTTGATCGGATGTTAGTAGAGACGGACGCACCTTATCTAGCCCCAGTTCCTTACCGTGGAAAGCAAAACGAACCGGGATATACGCGCTATGTTGTAGAAAAAATTGCGGAGTTAAAAGGACTAAGCGTAGAAGAGGTTGCTAGACAAACGACAGCAAATGCCCATCGCTTATTTGGTATTGAACAATGAAAGAAAAAGTAGAAGAAATTATTGTCGTTGAAGGCAAAGAAGATACCCGACGCTTGCAGGAAGTATTGTCAGTAGATACGATTGAAACGATTGGTTCGGCCATTAACGAAGAAATTATCGAACGTATTATTCATGCCCAAGAAAGACGAGGCGTCATCGTTTTTACAGATCCTGATTATTCTGGAGAGAAAATTCGCAAAATCATCATGGAAGAAGTGCCGGATGCAAAGCATGCATTTTTACCGCGTCATCAAGCTCGCGGCAAGAAAAAATATGCTAGTTTAGGGGTTGAACATGCTAGCGATGAAGCGATATTAACGGCTTTAGAACAAGTCGTGACTCCTGCTGTAGAAAATGACTTAGCGAAAATCTCTCGGCAAACGTTACTGAACTATGGGTTGATTTACGGCTCACAAGCCAAAAGACGCCGAGAACTACTGGGAGATGAACTGCGGATTGGCTATACTAATGGCAAACAATTGGAAAAACGTTTAGCGATGTTTCGTATCACACCAGAAGCGCTGGAAAAAGCTATGGGTCATGTGGAGGAAAATTTGTGAAAGATAAAAGAGAAATTGCAGTACCGGCAAGAACAAGAGAAATTTTAGCTCGTCATGGTTTTACCTTGAAAAAAAGCCTAGGACAAAATTTTTTAACTGAACCTAATATTTTACACAAGATTGTGGAAGTAGCAGGTATCACACCAACGAGTAACGTCATTGAAGTAGGGCCAGGAATCGGTGCTTTAACCGAACATTTGGTACAAAACGCGGCACAAGTGCTGGCTTTTGAGATCGATGGACGTTTGTTGCCTATTTTAGCCGATACCTTACAGGAATATACGAATGTAATGATACGCAATCAGGATGTTTTGCAGACGGATTTAGTACAAATAAGCCAAGAGAATTTTACCCAACAACTACCTATTAAAGTGGTAGCTAATCTCCCTTACTATATTACTACGCCGATTATGATGCATTTTTTAGAATCAGCACTGCCCGTAGCTGAAATGATTGTGATGGTCCAAAAAGAAGTTGCCGAGCGCATTAATGCTGAGCCGGGGACAAAAGCTTACGGTTCGTTGTCTATTGCGGTCCAATATTATATGGAAACAGAGATTTCTTTTATTGTACCTAAAACCGTTTTTGTTCCGCAGCCAAATGTGGATTCTGCTATCTTAAAATTAACGCGCCGCTCTTACCCTAAAGTCCGGGTATCAAATGAGCAAGCTTTTTTTGAGCTGATCAGGAGTGCTTTTCAATTACGAAGAAAAACGCTTTGGAATAACTTACAACATCATTATGGCAAAGATCCAGCGATGAAATCTTGGTTGCAAACGAGTTTAACTCAAGCAGAAATCGATCCCTCTCGTCGTGGGGAAACATTATCGCTAGAAGAATTTGCTCAATTAAGTAATACAATGGAAGAAAATAAATGAGCACGAGTTGTCTTGACAGCTCGTGCTTTTATCGCTAAACTAAGCTCAATATAAGTTACTTTGCCCCAAAAAGGAGATTGTAAATGAAAAGAAATTCTGTACAACAACTAACACTTTCTGCTTTGTTGATTGCTGTAGGCGTATTAATTCCTGTTGTCATGCCAAGTATTATCATTGGTCCGGCGTCTTTTACCTTAGCTAGTCATGTGCCTTTATTTGTTGCGATGTTTTTTTCTCCACGAGTGGTAACCGTTGTGGCTTTAGGAGCGGCCTTTGGTTTTTTGTTGACGGCGCCTTTTATTATTGCATTACGAGCTTTGTCCCACTTAGTCTTTGCCGTCTTAGGGGCTTGGTATTTACAAAAATGGCCAAACATTGTAAAACAGCCCCCAAAATTTCAATTGTATAATATTGTTATCGCCTTTATCCATGCAACAATTGAAATGTTGGTAGTAGCCGCCTTTTTCCTTTTAGGAGGAAGCGCACAAGTAAGTTATGACGGTTCGATGATGACAGCCTTGTTTGGTTTTATCGGCGTAGGAGGTGTCATCCATAGCTTCATTGACTATAATATTGCCTTTTTTGTCGCCAACCCACTTAGTAAAGTGTATGATATTCCAGTATTTAAAAAGGCGAAAGAATGGAAATAAGAGCTTATTTGCAAATAAATGTAATTTTTCGAAAATTTCGAAATAAACTTTACATTTAGAAAAATTAGGTTTACCACTTCTTTAAATGTAAAGAAAGAAGATTGATAAAGGTATGACAAAGACACTATTTAAAAATGCAAAAGTATTTACGGGGAAAAATGAAAGTTTCGAGGCTTTCGATTTTGTAGTAGACGATCAGACAGGCAACTTTACACAAGAAGAAGCGGTAGATCAAACCATTGATCTTGCGGGTAAATATGTAATGCCAGGAATGATTAACGCGCATACTCACATCGTGGCGGATCCTTATTCTCAAATTGCTCAGTTAGGTTCGCCCGATTCGACAGCACCTACCTCGACTTTTCTAGCATTGACAAATTTACAGAAATTATTATCTGATGGTGTAACTTATATTCGTGATGTTGGTTCAGTAGCCGAGGTAGATATTGAATTATCAGCGCTTGAACGCAAGGGGGAGTTCCTTGCACCAGGAATTATGGCTTCGGGGAACCCATTAGCAATGACAGGCGGTCATTTTAGTGAAGGAAGTTATGAAGTTGATGGCGTCGACGAAGTTAGAAAATACGCTCGGTTTTTATTGAAAAAAGGCGTGGGCAACATCAAACTAATGGCTACTGGCGGCGTTTCTTTTGATGGAGAGACCCCTCATGATATACAACTAACAGAGTCTGAATTACAGGCGGCAGTAGAAGAAGCTCATCACAAAGGACGGACCGCAAATGCGCACGCTCAAGGGACCGAAGGCATACAGAATGCGCTTCGTGCAGGTGTAGATTCCATTGAACATGCTGTTTATTTAGATGAAGAAACAATTGCGATGTTTTTACAAAGAGGAACGTATATCGTGCCGACGTTAGCGGCGCCTTGGGCTATGATTCAAGAAGCTAACCAACTACCTGAATTTATGGTGAGAAAATCGCTAGAATTATCAGAAGCACATAGCCAAAGCATAGGAAATGCCGCTCAAGCAGGCGTTCCGTTAGCTATGGGGACAGATTCGGGCACTGCGTTTAATAATTTTGATCAAAACTCTTCCATTGAGATGGAATTAATGGTCAATGCTGGTGTGACGAATTTACAGGCATTACAAGCAGCAACGATCAATGCAGCAAATCTATTACAAATTGAAAAGCAAACCGGTACAATCGAGGCCGATAAACTAGCCGATTTCATTATTTTAGATGATAATCCATTAGAAAATATTAAAGCCTTACAAGCTGAAAAATCGGTGTATAAAAAAGGAAAGAAAGTAAAATAAATAGGAATTATAATCATGCAAGTATTAGTTTTAGCGCTAATACTTGCATGATTTTTTTATAGCATCCTTCTGATTCAAAATCAGAATAAAAAGAATATAGATAATTTTAAGAAAATTTCCAAAAAAGGTTTACTTTTTAGTTTATTTGATTTAATATTTTTTAAATACAGGAGGGATGTTATGGAGTATCTAATCGCTTTTTTGATTGTTATGGTATTTATTTTTATTGGAGAATGGGTTTCAACGTTTTCAAAAGCCTACATTCCATCCATTTTTATCTCAGCCATTTTATTTATTATAGGATTTTGGACATTTTTACCTGAAGATATTGCAGTGCAAGCATCTTTTGGCGATGAGTTTATTGCCATTATCGTTCCCGTACTATTAGTTCATTTGGGAACAATGATGGATATCAGACAACTTGCAGATCAATGGCGAGCTGTTGCTATTGCTCTAACAGGAGCGTTGGGGGCTTCTATCTTAACTATGATTCTCGGGGTCATTTTATATGATTGGCATACAGTTGCAGCGACCATCCCTCCTTTAATCGGGGGCGTGGTTTCCACTGCTTTGATGACAGAAGGCTTGCAAACAGAAGGGTTAACGATGTATTTGGCTTTACCAGTTGCCATGTATATCCTGCAAAGTTTTGTTGGCTACCCACTGACTTCGCTTATGCTAAAAAAAGAAGGACAACGTTTGTTAAAAACATATGACCCAAGCGTTCAAGTGGGTGTAGAGGAAAAAGGTCAACAAGAAACGAAGCAGTCTCCAAAATTTATCAAAGTTTCAAGTCAATACAAAACAAGTGCCTTTGTTTTAGCCAAAGTTGCTTTTGTTGCTTTGCTGGCAATGGGACTGTCACAGTTGACCAATGAAGCGATCGACTCGAGTATTTGTGCGCTAGTGTTGGGTGTTATAGCGCATCAAATCGGATTTTTAGAAAAAAATGTGTTAAATCAAGCCAGAGTTTTCAATTGGTTAATGTATGGTTTAATGGCCTATATCTTTTCCCAATTAAACACCGTAACACCTGAGATCTTGCAAGGCATCATTATCCAAGCCCTACTTTTACTTCTTTTGGGTGTTTTAGGAATGTTTGGTGCTTCAACACTTTTAGCAAAAACGATGAAAATGAGTACGCCTATGGCTTTTGCGACTTCTTTAACGGCATTATGCGGTTTTCCGTCAGATTATATTTTAACTTCAGAAGTGATTCATCATTTGACAAGCGATGAGAAACAACGCAATTATTTATTAGAACATATGATGCCTAAAATGTTGGTAGGAGGTTTTGCTACCGTATCGATTGCTTCAATCTTGATCGCTTCGATTCTTCTTAGAGTACTTTAATAAAGAGCTTTGTTTAAAAATAGAACAAAAACCTTTCTCCGCAGAAATTATGAGCTAAAATGAATTTCTGCGGATGTTTTATGTCGACTGTTATTATATTTATACATATAAACACATGATTATACATTGTTTTCATGAAATTTAATTAAAAAATGATTGAAAATCAGGAGGAAGGAGCGTATCATATGGTTGTAAAAAAAAATGGAGTAAATAATTATGCAAGAAGAGGTAGAGACTCAAGAGAAAAAGGGGCTACAGATGCCGCATACGTATGTCATCATTTTTGGCATTGTGTTGGTTGCTTGGCTTTTGACCCTGGTGGTACCAGCTGGGAAATTTAGTACAGAAGAAGTAGAGTATGAGACAGGCGACGGAGGCACGGAAACCCAAGAAGTTTTACAACAAGATTCATTCCGTTATATGCATCCCTTAGAACAAGAAACGCTACGTACGGAGCTAGAGGATTTATCACAAGATGAGGAAACACTAGCCAGTCTTCAAGTGGAAGAAGAGGATCTGACACAAGTTTTAGATGAAAATCAGACACTTTCACTAAATCAATTAGCTGAAATCGGGTTATCTGAAGAAAATCTGTATGACCTTTATGGTGAAAGTATTTATGATACTTCAGAAAATTTGAGTAAAACAGCAAACGTATGGGGGACAGAAGACCATTATGGCTTTGGTGTCTTCAATTATTTATTTGAAGGCTTAGTCGAAGGCGATCGCTTTAGTGCTGCCATCGGTATTGTGGCGATGCTTTTGGTTGTCGGTGGGGCTTTTGGTATTATTATGAAAACCGGAGCGATCGACGCTGGCATCTATGCTTTTTTGCGTAATGCTCGAGGTATGCAGGATTTAGCGATTCCTTTGATCTTTGTAGCTTTTTCCTTTATGGGAGCAACATTTGGAGCCTCTGAGGAAGTGATCGCTTTTTCGATTATCATTGTTCCCTTTACCATCGCCTTGGGGTATGATTCGATTACCGCAGTTACTATTACGATTGCTGCGGCTGAGATCGGAAACGCCACGTCTTGGATGAGTCCTTTTAGTATTGCGATTGCCCAAGGAATTGCTGGTTTGCCAGCTTTATCAGGCGCTGGATTTCGTATAATTATGTGGGTCGTTATTACATTGCTTTCTTGTGGTTACACTGTACGCTATGCGCGAAAAATTAAAGCAAATCCGACAAAATCAATCACCTATAAGTCAGATGGTTTCTTCCGGGAGAATTTAGCGAATCAAACAGAAGAAGAACGTCCCTTTACTTTAGGCCACAAAGTGATTTTGTTAGAACTACTTATCGGATTGGGTTGGATCGTGTATGGGGTCATGGCTCAAGGATTTACCATTCCGGAAATGGCTTCGCAATTTTTTGTGATCGGGTTAGGTGCAGGTGCTATCGCAGTGATTTTGCGGGTAAATAATATGCGTATCAATGACGTTGCTAACGCGTTTCAAGACGGTGTTGCTGATTTAGCGCCAACTGCTGCTGTTGTAGGTATGGCTCAAGGGATTTTGTTAGTTTTAGGCGGCTCTGATGCGGACAGTTATTCAGCATTAAATACAATTTTACACAGTGTAGGGGAATTGTTATCTGGCGTACCTTCTATGATCGCTGCTTGGTTTATGTACATTTTCCAAAGCTTATTTAACTTAGTTGTTACTTCTAACTCAGGACAAGCTGCTTTGACAATGCCAATTATGGCCCCACTTGCTGATTTAGCTGGAGTTACTCGCCAAGTTGCCGTTTTATGTTTCCAATTAGGCGCTGGTTTTGTTGATGCCTTTACCCCAGTTTCTGCTAGTTTAATTGGTGTCTTGGGCGTAGCTCACATGGATTGGAGCCAGTGGGCAAAATTCCAAATTAAAATGCAAGGCTTTTTATTCCTCATTGGAAGTGCCTTTGTCATTGGCGCCGTTATTATTGGTTATCAGTAAAGGAGATGGAAAATGAAAGTTATTAGACAAATTCCAACTTATGCTCCGGAATATCAAGGGATTAAAGATATTTTACTTATTAATGATAAAATTATTGCTATTGAAGATCACTTGGACGTTTCAATCACGGGTGTTGATATGGAAGAAATGGATGGACATGGGAAAATCGCGGTACCCGGCTTTATTGATAGCCACTTTCATCTATTAGGTGGTGGTGGGGAAAATGGCTTTCACAATCGCACGCCCGAAGTACAATTAAGCCAGTTAACAACAGCTGGCGTTACTACCGTTGTGGGCGTATTAGGCACAGATAGTGTTGGTCGCGATGATATGGCTTTGTTGAGTAAAGCACGCGCTTTGGAAACCGAAGGGGTAAGTACTTATATGTATGTAGGTAGTTATCGTTTGCCGGTGAATACTATTACCGATTCTGTTATAAAAGACATCATGGCCATTGATAAAGTGATAGGTATTGGAGAGATTGCGATTGCCGATCATCGTAATGGCGCGCCATCAGTTGCTGAATTTAGTCATGCAGTTGCGGATGCTCGTGTTGGCGGATTGCTGGCAGGAAAAGCAGGCGTGACCAATATTCACGTAGGTCCAGGGAAAGCGCGACTATCTTTTATTCGACAAGCTTTAGAAGAAACCGATATTCCCGTCAGTAACTTCTATCCTACCCATTGCGAGAGAAATCAAGAGTTATTGGACGAAGCGATTGCTTTTGCTAAAGCAGGTGGCATTTTTGATATCACAGGAAGTGAAAATCCAGATCAAACCTATGAATTAGACGGTTCTATTCCTTTTCGCCAGTGCTTAAAGCAAGTGATTGATGAAGGGCTAGCTCCAGATTGCATCACTATGACTTCGGATGGGCAAGGAAGTCTACCAATTTTTGATGAAAATAATAACTTTGTTCAAATGGGCGTCGGAAGTTCTAAATCACTTCTAGTTGGTGTACAAGAAAGTGTGCAAAAGGAAAACATTCCTTTAGAAATTGCTTTACGTGCTATTACTAGTACGCCAGCCAAGCTATTGAAGTTTTCTAACAAAGGACATTTGCAAGCAGGATTTGACGCTGATTTAGTATTACTTGACGAAAAGGACTTATCCATTGATAGTGCCATTGCCAAAGGAGAAACCATGGTTCAAAATGGTCAAGCAGTCAAATGGGGAACATTTGAAAAAAGTTAAGATTTTACTGAATTACAATTCAGGACATAACTCAGGCGAATCTATGTCCTGAAATTCAATTCAGGACATAACTCAAGTGGATCTATGTCCTGAAACTGAACTCAGGACATAACTCAGGCGGACCTATGTCCTGAAACTGAATTCAGGACATAACTCAGGTGGATCTATGTCCT
>NZ_KE384091.1:42936-57445 GCF_000423785.1 Tetragenococcus muriaticus DSM 15685
GGATCTATGTCCTGAAACTGAACTCAGGACATAACTCAGGCGGATCTATGTCCTGAAACTGAATTCAGGACATAACTCAAGTGGATCTATGTTCTGAAACTGAACTCAGGACATAACTCAGGCGGACCTATGTCCTGTAAAGCAAAATGAATATCTAGAATAACTTTAAATCGGAAAAACAAATCCATTGTAGTTCCGTACCTCTTGTGCTATAGTGCTTGTGGTGGATATATTCCATTAATAAATCAGAGTAGAAAGCAAAGCGTCAAGTGCTGAAAGGATGGGATGTTGCCTTTTGGACGAAGGACAGTTGTCCGCGGTTTTGTTTTCGCATTCGCTGCATTTTAAATGTAGCAGCTCTAGGCGGCAGTTTCGTGTCGCAAAAAGGAGATGCTAGTCATGAATAAAAAAATCAACGCACACATGATTACCATGTTGGGGTTATTAATTGCACTTACCGTGGTATTGTCGCGTATTTTTGGTTTTGAAACACAATTTATCAAAATTTCTTTTGATTTTGTTCCAAAGATTATTATGGGAGCACTATTTGGTCCTGTCTGGACTGGAGTTGGTGCTGTAGCTGCAGATACAATCGGTATGATGCTTTTTGCCAGATCAGCTTTTTTTCCCGGATTTACGCTAAATGCTTTTATCGGGGGCTTAATTTATGGGTATTTCTTTTATAAAAAAGAAGTCAGCTGGAAAAATGCCATTCTTTGTTCTTTATCACTGACAATAATTATCAGCTTGATTTTGACACCGATATGGTTAGCGATTATGTATAATCAACCTCTCACAAGTGTAGTCATTTGGGGTCCGCGACTAATAAAAGCGCTCATCATGTTTCCGATCCAATCCATTTTAAACTATGTCGTTGGTCGGGCGTTACCATTGAAACGATTGAAAAATTATTTAGCTACCGTTCGTTAATAACAAGAAAACATCCAGTAAACATCTTCACTTAGTGAGGATGTTTTTTTATAGAAAAATACGTTAAAATAAACATAAAAAATCTTAGGAGTTTATTTATGAAGAAAAAAGGGATCATCATTAGTTTAGTTGTAATTTTAGTTATCATTGGCATAGGAAGTTTTTGGCTAATAACACGACAACAAAATTCCAGTACGCCGACAAACAGTACCACAACGACCGTTTCTTCTGAAGAAGAGACAAGCAATACCACCGATTCAGAAAGGAATCAAATAGCAGCGATGATGGAAGATATGACGGTAGAAGAAAAAGCAGGGCAATTATTTTTTGTACGTACGCCTCAAGAAAACCAAATTTCTGACATTCAAGATTATCATTTAGGCGGTTACGTGCTATTTGGTGAAGACATGGAAAATGAAACAAGGGCAAGTTTACAAGAAAAAATTCAATCTTTTCAAGAGGCCAGTGATATTCCTTTGTTAATTGGTTCGGATGAAGAAGGCGGCACAGTAACAAGGGTGAGCAATAATCCTGAGTTAGTGGATGAACCATTTAAAGGACCACAAGAACTTTATGAAGAAAATGGTTGGCAGGCGATCATTGATGATACCGAGCAAAAAGCAGAGACATTGCATGAATTAGGAATTAACACCGGGCTATTTCCTGATGCAGATGTTTCAACAGATGAAGAGTCTTTTATTTATGATCGTACGATTGGAATGGACGCTGAAGGTACGAGCGAGTATGTGGAAACCGTTGTTGAGACATTGAATCAATCACAAAGTGGCTCAACGTTAAAACACTTTCCTGGGTATGGCAATAACCGCGATTCCCACGTAGAGATTGTAACAGACGATCGTTCATTAGATGAATTACGCGAAAATGACTTTTTGCCTTTTGAAGCTGGGATTAAAGCAGGTGCTGACAGCGTGTTAGTTTCTCATAATATTGTGAATAGTATCGACCCGGATGCGCCTGCTTCCATTTCACCAGCTGTACATGAGATATTGCGCGATGAACTAGATTTTGACGGTGTTGTTATGACAGATGATATGGACATGGCCGGTTTGGCAGATTTTATTTCCCAAGATGAAGCTGGTTTGGCGGCTTTACAAGCAGGAAATGACTTAGTGATGTCTTCGAGTTACCAAACACAAATTCCTTATGTCGTACAAGCTGTCGAAGATGGCGATTTTTCCGAAGAAGACCTAGATGATTCTGTCGAACGTGTGCTTCATTGGAAAGAGGAATTAGGCATTTTGTTTGAAAAATAAGTACTTTTCTTCTATTCTGGAAACAGAACGAAGAAGGGAAGGATATAAGATGACATTATATAACGAATTTCTTTTGAATGATGGAACACCTTTACCACATATCGGATTGGGAACCATCGATCTTCAAGGTGGAAAAGGCGTTCATCAAACCCTCGCTGCACTTGATATTGGTTATCGTGTTCTTGATACAGCAACCAATTATAATAACGAAGGCATGGTGGGCGAAGTAGTTCGTCGTTCATCTATTCCTAGAGAGCAACTCTATGTGAGTGCAAAACTCCCTGGATTAGCACACAAATATGATAAAGCCATTGCGCTTATCCAAGAATCGCTTTATCGCACAGGTTTAGATTACTTTGATAAATTTTTGATTCATTGGCCTAATCCTAAAGAAGGTTTGTATGTTGAAGCTTGGCAAGCTCTAGTGGATGCACAAAAATATGGCTTAATTAAAACCATCGGCGTTTCCAACTTCTTACCTGAACATTTGGATAACATTATTGAAGCAACAGGCGTGACTCCAGCAACGAACCAAATTGAACGTCATCCTTACTTTAATAACAAAGACTTAGTAGAAGAAAATGACAAACGTGGTATTTTGTCTGAAGCTTGGAGTCCATTCGGCCGTGAAATTAATGATGTATTAACAAATGATACTATTAAAGAAATTGCTAAAAAATATGACCATAGCCCTGCGCAAGTTATTATTAACTGGAATAACCAAAACCACGTATTCCCAGTAGTGCGTTCAGCAAATCCTAAGCATCAATCGGACAATTTCCATTATATGGACTTTGAACTAGCTCAAGAAGATTTGGATAAAATTGATTCCTTAGATAAAGGCGAACAAGGCCGCGTCGAAGGACAAGATCCAAACGAATACGAAGAATTTGTATAATAAATGAAAAGCATGTCTGTTTGATAGGCATGCTTTTTTCATTGGATTTATGAGGAGGATAATCATGACATTGTATGATAAATTTTATTTAAACGACGGTACAACTTTACCCCATGTTGGATTAGGAACGGTCCATATTCAAGGTGGCAAAGGTATTCACCAAGTCCATTCCGCCCTTGATGTGGGTTATCGCGTTCTTGATACCGCCACAGGCTATAATAATGAAGGTATGGTAGGCGAAGCTGTTCGACGTTCTTCTATTCCTAGAGAACAACTCTATGTAAGCGACAAGCTCCCTGGTTTAGCGCAACGATATGACAAAGCGATCGACCTTATTCAAGAAACCCTTTATCGAACAAAGTTAGATTATTTCGATAAATATCTTATCCACTGGCCCAATCCTCAAGAAGGTTTATACGTTGAAGCTTGGCAAGCCCTCGTGGACGCACAAGAATATGGACTCATTAAGACAATCGGAGTTTCCAACTTTTTACCAGAACATTTAGATAACATTATTGAAGCAACAGGCGTGACACCAGCAACTAATCAAATTGAGCGTCACCCTTACTTTAATAACAAAGAATTAGTCAAAGAAAATGACAAACGCGGGATTTTATCCGAAGCCTGGAGTCCTTTTGGTCGTGAAATCAATGATACGTTAACCAATAATACGATTAAAGAAATTGCTGAAAAATACGATCGTAGTCCTGCGCAAATTATTCTTAACTGGAACAATCAAAGCCGCGTTTTTCCTGTAGTAAGATCCGCAGATCAAAAACATCAATCGGATAATTTTCATTATCTAGATTTTGAATTGGCCCAAGAAGACTTGGAAAAAATCGATGCCTTAGGCAGAGGCGAACAAGGACGTATCGAAGGGCAAAATCCCAACGAATACGAAGAATTTACTTAATAAAAAATAACACAAACGCCTGCCTGTCTTAGTTGATGAGCAGGTGTTTTTATTTGGCCAGCGAATACTTATTATGCGTGTTTAACCCCACAGCTTTTTGATTCTAATGAGCTTATTTGTGAACAACCCCACTAGATTGATAAACTAATGTGCTTAATTAGAATTAACCTCACTGTTTTGCTATTTTACTGTGCTTAAAGTGGCTAATAGTTCCTTTTTTCTTCTTTTTTCTTAAATTAAGCACAGAGCATTAGTATTTTACCGGGATTATTTGCGAACAACCCCACTAGATTGATGAACTAGCGTGCTTAATTAGAATTAACCACATTGTTTTGTCATTTTACTGTGCTTAGTGTCGTTTAACTATCAATTCCGTTAAAAATGATACAAATTTATATTTATCTAAAATCACTGTGAGGCTTTTAATGACACCACTTGAAGCTATGAAAAAATCACTGTATCTTAGGGCTGAATTTGCATGTTACCGGGATGTTTGTTACTCTAAATAACATGTATTAATTCCAAATCCAAAAAAATAAGGAGAGTTTATTATGAGAGCAAAGAAATCTGAACCACACGCTGAGGTGTCCAGCCATTATTGATTTTTTAGAAAATCCGATTCCGATAGCTGCTTGGGTAGATAATATTGTTGAATGGTTGACTGAAAATCTTGCAGTTTTCTTTTCAATCATTCAGTCCATTGGTCAATTTTTAATGGATATCATGTCAAATGGCTTATCTGCAGTGCCACCCATCGTAATGATGGTAGTGTTAACAGTAGCAGCTTATTTTATTTTTAAAAAACGATGGCAAATGCCAGTGTTTATCTTGGTTGGCTTATTGTTTATTTACAACCAAGATATGTGGTCAGACTTGATGTATACACTCACGTTAGTGATTTTATCTAGCTTAATTTCTGTAGCTGTCGGGGTTCCTATTGGAATCTTGATGTCTAAAAGCAATAAAACAGAAGCCATTATTAAACCCATCTTAGATGTGATGCAAACTATGCCAGGCTTTGTGTATCTGATACCCGCCGTTGCTTTCTTTGGTATTGGCATGGTACCCGGCGTTTTTGCTTCCGTTATTTTTGCAGTACCACCTACTGTTCGTTTAACTAATCTAGGGATTCGACAAGTAGATAACGAATTGAAAGAAGCCTCGGATTCATTTGGCGGAACCAATTGGCAAAAACTTTATAAATTGGAAATCCCACTTGCTAAAGGCAGTATTTTTGCCGGTATCAATCAAACCATTATGTTGAGTTTATCAATGGTGGTTATTAGTTCAATGATTGGTGCGCCAGGACTTGGCCAGGGAGTTTTAGCAGCGGTGCAACGCTCTGAGGTCGGCAGTGGATTTGTATATGGCGTGGGGATTGTGATCCTAGCGATTATTATGGATCGTCTGGCACAACGGATGAACCAATCGAGTGCAGAAAAAGTAAACGAACACGTTAAAACACCGAAGCGCCAAAAACAAATAATGAGACTATCGATTGCTGCAGCTGTGGTAGTGATTACTACTCTTGGGTTAATGACTTCAAATCGGTCGGCAAGAGGTTCGATCACGCTATCTTATATTAATTTAGATACCGAACTGGCTTCGACGAACGTCATCGCTCAAGTTTTAAGAGACGAAGGCTATGAAGTGAACACCATCGCTTTGGATATTCCAGTGATGTGGGAAGCTGTGGCAAATGGCGAAGCCGATGCAATGGTTGGCGCGTGGCCGGCAACCAATAAAACCCAATATGATATGTTTGGCGATCAAATGGATAAATTAGGCGCAAACTTAGAAAATAGCGCACAAACGGGGTTAGTTGTTCCTGCTTATATGGAAGATGTTGAAAGCATTGAAGACCTAACGGATCAAGCAGATCAAGAAATTGTCGGCGTTGAGCCGGGGACAGGGACGTCAGATGCGACGGATGAAACCATTGATGCTTATCCGAATTTATCTGGTTGGGAACAAGTCAATTCGTCAACAGCTGCCATGATTGCTGAACTAGATCAGGCGATCAAACAAGAAGAACCAATCGTGGTTTCGATCTTTGCACCGCATTGGATTTTTTCACGTTATGATCTAACGATGCTAGAAGATCCTAAAGAGACGATGGGAGTACCTGAAAATATTGAAACCATGGCACGAGAAGGTTTAGAAGAAGACGAACCAGAAGCTTATCAAATACTAGATAATTTTCAGTGGGAAATTGACGATATTCAGTCTGTAATGTTTGAAATAGAAAATGGAGCCGAGCCTGAAGAGGCAGCTCAAAACTGGATTGAAGAGAATCCAGAAAAAGTTGAAAGCTGGACTGAATAAGTCGTGGAAACTGCTGGAATGAAAATTCTGGCAGTTTTTGTCTTACAAAAATGAGGAGTGTTTAAGGTGAATAAAAACAGAATAAAAGAAGTGATCGCAAATGGCTGATTTTTTACAACAAAAGATTCCAATTGCCCAGGTAATTGATGCGATTGTCGACTGGTTAACTGAGAATTTATCCGGACTTTTTAGTTTGTTGCAGGTCATTGGCCAAAGCGTGATGGACGTAATGTCCAACACATTAGCGGCAATCCCTCCTATACTATTGATCTTATTACTTATTATTGCAGCTTACTTTGTCTTTAATAAGAAATGGCAAATGCCAGTATTCATTTTGATTGGCTTCGTCTTTATTTATAATCAAAATATGTGGGACGATTTAATGTATACACTCACGTTAGTCATTGTTTCCAGCTTTATTGCGATTGTCATAGGTGTTCCTGTAGGGATAGTAATGGCTAAAAGCGATAAAGCACAAGTGGTGATTAAGCCCATTTTAGATGTGATGCAGACAATGCCTAGCTTTGTGTATTTGATTCCAGCCGTTGCTTTCTTTGGTATTGGGATGGTACCAGGGACTTTTGCCTCCGTTATTTTTGCGGTACCACCGACTGTTCGACTAACTAACTTGGGTATTCGCCAAGTGGATACCGAAATCAAAGAAGCTTCAGACTCCTTAGGGGGTACAGGGATCCAAAAATTGATTAAAGTCGAACTTCCGCTAGCCAAAGGAAATATTTTTGCTGGTATTAACCAAACGACCATGATGGTTTTATCTATGGTGGTTATTGCTTCAATGATCGGAACACCTGGTTTAGGCCAAGGCGTATTAGCTGCTGTGCAACGTTCGCAAATTGGCTCAGGTTTTGTTTATGGCGTTGGCGTAGTTATTTTAGCGATTATGATGGATCGCTTTACCCAAAGCTTAAATAAAAATCGTGGGAAAGATCAAAGTGAAATTGAACCTATACCTAAGAAAAGAAAAATATTGGTTGGCGGCCTTACTGCTGCAGCAGTAATCGTACTTGCAATCATAGGTGGGGTGTCACAAAGTGATGCTAACAAAGGAGCCCTTACACTCGCTTATGCCGAACAAGATGACCAAGTAGCAACAACAACTGTGATCGCACAAGTGCTAGAAGAACAAGGGTATAATGTTACCATGACGGCTTTGGATATTCCGGTCACTTTTGAAGCGGTGGCAAACGGTCAAGCCGATGCGATGTTAGGTGCATGGTTACCGACAACCCATGAAGCAAATTATGCTCAACTAGGAGACCAGTTAGACAATTTGGGCCCCAGCTTAGATGAACAAGCCCAAAATGGCATTGTCGTACCATCTTATATGGATGTTGATTCGATTGAAGATTTAACAGATGAAGCCGATCAGACCATTACTGGTGTTGAGCCTGGTGCAGGAAATACAGCAGCTGCTCAAGCGACTTTAGAAGCTTATCCTAATTTAGAAGATTGGGAACTAGCTACTTCTTCTGCTGGAGCGATGACGACACAATTGGAGCGTGCCATTAGTCAAGAAGAGGAAGTTGTGGTATCAGCTTGGAGTCCACATTGGATTTTTTCACGTTTTGATGTGAAATTTTTAGAAGACCCAGAAGGTGGCATGGGCGGTGCTGAAAGCATTGTGACCATGGCAAGATTAGGCCTAGAAGAGGACATGCCAGAAGCTTATCAAATTTTGGATAACTTCCAGTGGGAGGTCGAAGATATCGAATCAGTCATGCTTGAAATAGAAGAAGGGACAGACCCAGAAGTAGCGGCCCAAAATTGGATTGAAGAAAACCCCGACAAGGTCGAAGAATGGGTCAAATAGAACCTTAATCGATGATCGTTATCTTTTGGTTCGATTTTTAAGTATGGTATTATGAACTTGAGATTATGCGATGATGATAGAAATAAAATTCTTTAAAAATAGAAAGGGAGTATGATGAATTTGAGTAAAGTTCGAGTAGAACATTTGACCAAAGTATTTGGTAGAAGAACCCAACAAGCACTTGATTTGGTCAAAGAAGGAAAATCCAAACAAGAAATCCTAAAAGAAACAGGTGCAACGGTAGGGGTTCATGATGTTAGTTTTGATGTAGAAGAAGGAGAAGTCTTTGTTATCATGGGGTTATCCGGTAGTGGGAAATCCACTTTGGTACGATTGATCAACCGTTTAATCGAACCAACTTCAGGTGAAGTGTATATTGATGATGAAGATGTAGCAAAAATGTCCAAAGAAGATTTACGTGAAGTTCGTCGTACGAAAGTCAACATGGTTTTCCAAAACTTCGGCCTTTTACCACAACGGACAGTTTTAGAAAATACCGAATACGGCTTGGAAGTCCGTGGGGTAGCAAAAGAAGAACGACAGAAAAAAGCCGAAGAAGCATTAGATAACTCCGGCTTGCTATCAGTGAAAGACCAATTTCCTAGCCAACTATCCGGTGGTATGCAACAGCGTGTCGGTTTGGCTCGAGCATTAGCTAATGATCCAGAAATCTTGCTGATGGACGAAGCATTCTCCGCATTGGATCCGTTGATTCGCCGCGATATGCAAGATGATTTATTGGATTTACAAGAAAGAGTCCAAAAAACCATTATTTTCATTACCCATGATTTGGATGAAGCTTTGCGTATTGGTGACCGGATTGCTTTGATGCGTGATGGGAAAATCATGCAAATTGGTACCGGTGAAGAAATCTTGACGCATCCAGCCAACGATTTCGTTCGCGAATTTACAGAAGATATCGACCGTTCAAAAGTTTTGACGGCCGAAAATATTATGGAACCTGCCCTTGTCATTAATGCCGAAGAAGACGGTCCTAATGTGGCATTGCAACGGATGCGTAAAGAAGAAGTCAGCATGCTGTTAGCCGTGGATCGTAAACGTCACTTAGATGGTAGTTTGACGGCTGAAGAAGCTTTAGATGCTCGCAAGAATGATAAGCCGCTCAAGGAAGTAATAGATAAAAACGTGCGAAAAATTCAAAAAGATACCTTAGTCACTGATATCTTTGATTTAATCTATAATTCACCTGCACCACTTGCAGTTGTGGATGAAAATGATCGGGTAGCAGGCGTTGTCGTTCGTGGTAGCGTGATTAGTGCTATGACGGCTAGTGATAAGGAAGAAGAAAACGAAGAGACAAATAATAATGAAAAAACGGCTTCCTCTCAAGAAGAAGCTGACGAAAATGGGGTGAATGTGGATGCTTGATTTGCTACAACAAGAAATTCCTGTGGCAGATTGGGCTGATGCGGCGGTTGATTGGCTAACTGAAAACTTGTCAGGATTCTTTTCATTTTTACAAACGGTAGGACAAACGATAATGGATGGTATGACCAATCTGTTATCGATGATTTCACCATTGATTTTAATTGTATTATTAGCTGTTGCTGCGTATTTTGCCTTTAATCGAAAATGGGGAATGCCTATTTTCACCTTTTTGGGATTATTATTTATTTATAACCAAGACATGTGGGGAGATTTATTAAATACGATTACTCTTGTCATCATGTCGAGTTTGATTTCTGTTGTGATCGGTGTTCCTTTAGGCATTTTGATGTCAAAAAGTGAAACTGCTCAAAGTATTATTAAACCGATTTTAGACATTATGCAGACGATGCCAGGTTTTGTTTATTTGATTCCAGCGGTAGCTTTCTTTGGTATCGGGATGGTTCCCGGTGTATTTGCTTCCGTCATTTTCTCCTTGCCACCCACTGTTCGCATGACAAACCTTGGAATTAGGCAAGTCCCTACTGAACTAGTCGAAGCTTCCGATTCTTTTGGTGGAACCGGCTGGCAAAAATTATTTAAATTAGAAATGCCACTGGCAAAAGGAAACATTTTTGCCGGGATCAACCAAACGATCATGTTAGCTCTTTCCATGGTTGTGATTGCTTCCATGATCGGTGCTCCTGGCTTAGGCCAAGGTGTATTATCTGCGGTACAACGTTCACAAGTAGGGAATGGTTTTACTTTTGGTGTAAGTATTGTAGTTCTAGCAATTGTTATGGACCGTTTTACCCAACGGTTAAATAAAACGAGTCAACCGAAACAAGTGGCAGAAAAGAAAAAGTCTAAAAAAGGCAAGATTTGGATAGCTACAGCAGTTGCAGCTGTAGTAATTGTTTGGGGAGCGATCAGCGCTTTTTCTTCTGGTAGTTCAAATACTGGAAATATCACACTGGCTTACACTGAACAAGATGACCAAATCGCTTCGACGAACGTGATTGCACAAGTACTAGAAGATCAAGGCTTCAATGTGACCACATCTTCACTGGATAATGCGGTGATGTGGGAATCCGTAGCCAATGGCGAAGCCGATGCGATGGTCGGCGCTTGGCTGCCAGTTACTCACCAAGCGCAGTACGAAGAATTTAAAGATGACTTGGATAATTTAGGTCCAAATGTGGATAAACAAGCGCAAAACAGCTTTGTAGTTCCATCGTATATGGATGTTGATTCGATTGAAGATTTGGATGACCAAGCCGGTCAAGTTGTTACAGGGATTGAACCAGGTGCAGGGATCGTGCAAGCTGCAGAAAATACCTTAGAAGAATATCCTAACTTAGAAGGCTGGCAGCAAGAATTATCATCTACAGGTGCGATGACGACTCAGTTAGAACGGGCGATTGCACAAGAAGACGAAATTGTGATCACTGGTTGGACCCCGCACTGGATGTTCTCACGCTTTGATATAAAAACATTGGATGATCCAAAAAGTGCAATGGGGGATGCTGAAAGTATCTACACTTTCGCACGTGAGGGCTTAGCAGACGACATGCCAGAAGCTTATCAAATTTTGGATAATTTCGAATGGGATGTCAAAGACGTGGAAGGCGTAATGCTAGATATGGAAGACGGTAGAGATCCAGAAGATGCAGCCAGAGATTGGATTAAGGATAATCAAGACAAAGCAGATAGCTGGGTCGAATAGTCCATAAAGGAATATAAGAAAGAAGTGAGTGCTAATGTTTGATTTTCTACAACAATCGATCCCGCTGGCTGATTGGATCGATACTGGCGTTGATTGGCTGACTGAACATTGGTCAGGATTCTTTTCATTTCTACAAACAGTAGGTCAAGCGGTCATGGATTTCATGACGAATACCTTATCAGCAGTACCACCGTTATTATTGATGGTATTAATCGCTATTGCTGCGTATTTTATTTTCCATCGAAAATGGTGGATTCCAATTATTACTTTGTTAGGTCTACTACTTATCTATAATCAAGAGATGTGGGCAGACTTGATGAACACAATTACGCTGGTAGTTATCTCCAGCTTGATCGCTGTTGTGATTGGTGTTCCGTTAGGGATTTTGATGTCTAAAAGTGAAACAGCACAAAGTATTGTTACTCCCATTTTAGATGTGATGCAGACGATGCCAGGTTTTGTTTATTTGATACCTGCTGTGGCTTTCTTTGGTGTTGGGATGGTTCCCGGAGTATTTGCTTCAGTCATCTTTTCACTGCCGCCGACTGTCAGGATGACCAACTTCGGGATTCGTCAAATTTCAACTGAATTAGTCGAAGCTTCCGAATCCTTTGGTGGAACGCCTTGGCAAAGATTATTCAAACTAGATTTACCTCTAGCTAAAGGAAATATCTTTGCTGGGATTAACCAAACGATTATGTTGACTTTATCCATGGTCGTGATTGCTTCAATGATCGGTACACCTGGTTTAGGACAAGGTGTTCTAGCAGCGGTGCAACGTTCAGATGTTGGTAATGGTTTTGTTTATGGCGTAGGTATTGTTATTCTTGCTATTATCATGGACCGCTTCACCCAAGCCATGAATCGGCCCGTTGAACAAACGCAAGCAAGAATATCCAAGAAGAAAAAAACCATTGTTGGAGGAGCTATTGCAGTAGTGGTCGTATTTTTTGCTACAATCGGCGTTTATTCTTCCATTAATCAATCGAACCAAGGCACAATTACATTGGCTTATGCACAACAAGACGACCAAGTGGTTTCCACTAATGTGATTTCCCAAGTCTTAGAAGAACAAGGCTATAATGTTAACATGACCTCCCTTGATATCCCGGTTGTTTGGGAAGCTGTCGCAAATGGACAAGCTGACGCGATGACGGGAGCTTGGTTGCCGATTACTCATCAAGCCCAATATGAGGAATTTAAAAATGACGTTGACGATCTAGGACCTCACATTGATAAGCAAGCGAAGCTAGGACTGGTTGTCCCATCATATATGGATGTCGATTCCATTGAAGATTTAGATGATCAAGCGAATCGAGAAATTACCGGAATCGAGCCGGGCGCCGGAATCGTCCAAGCGACCGACGAAACACTGGAAGCTTATCCGAATTTATCTGATTGGGAACAAATCATTTCATCCACGGGTGCGATGAATGCTCAATTGGAGCGTGCCATTAATGATAACGATGAGATTGTCGTTGAAGGTTGGAATCCTTATTGGATCTTCCAACGATATGATTTGAAATATTTAGATGATCCTAAAGGCACTATGGGAGAAGCTGAAAGTATCCATACGATGACCCGACTCGGCTTTGAAGACGATATGCCAGGAGCTTATCGAATTTTAGATAACTTCAAATGGGATGTCGATGATATGGAATCAATCATGTTGGACATCGAGGATGGAAAAGATCCAGAAGATGCAGCCAGTGATTGGATTGATGAAAACCGAGACAAAGTGGATAGTTGGGTAGAATAAAAAAAGACTACAGTTTTTTATAAGTCCTTTTAAAAATAACTTTTAATAGAGCAGATGATCTGCTCTATTTTTTTTCGTCTTCTTTATCATAATGGCTTTCGTTGGACAGACGTTTTTATAAAAGTTATAGTTTAATTGTAGTTAAATAAAGAGAGGAGAGATCTAAATGGCAATTAAAAGAGCGATAAACATTGATAACTTAGACTTTGCTTACACCTTAGGTCAAATTTCTTTAACTGAATTGATTAAACAATTACCAGAAGAACCACGCCGTTTTTATATGTTTGGTGTCCCTGATTATAACAATTTAGGCGACCAAGCAGTAGCTTATGCTGAAAAAGCTTTTTTCAAAAGAGTTTTTCCTGAAATAACTTATATCGAAATTTTAGAATCACAAACAGATGATGCAATTAAAGAACTAGTACCGATGCTACGCGAGAGTGATATGATTGGCTATACTGGTGGAGGAAACATTGGCAATACCTATTTAGACCATGAAGAACCACGCCGTAAGGTATTTTCTACATTTGTCAATAATAAAACCATTTCCTTTCCACAATCGGTTAACTTTGAAGATACAAAACAAGGACAAGAAGAATTAAGAAAAAGCCAAGAAGCTTACAATAAAAATCCTAATTTAACCCTTGTTGCTAGAGAAACACAATCATTAGATTATTTTAAAAAGAATTTTGACGTAGATGTTATTTATACCAAAATTTCAAGTTTAAGTTAGCCACTTAGTAAAACTAAATTTCATGCGATATTTGACGGTTACTATCTGTGTAGTGAGGGCTTGATAATGAGCTGAGACATGATAGTCTTTTGACAAGCTGGCTTCAGCCAGCTCTACAGCTTTAAAATCATGTCGAAGGAGGCTCGTTGTCAAGCCCTCACGGGTTAAGCCACTTGCTTTTCTAATCGTAAGGCATTGACGAAACACTCATGAGGTGTTTTATAATCCAATATTTTTCTGGGATAATCGTTCATCCATTGTTGTATACGTAAGCATTGTGATTCTAAAACTTGACCCATCGACTTTCCTTTCGGAATGAAGCGACGAATGAATTTATGCTGATTCTCACTCGTTCCTCGCTCAAATGATGCATAAGGATGGCTAAAATAAACATCCAGGGTATCCTTTAACGCTTCATGTAGACCTGCAAATTCAGATCCATTATCTGAAGTAATCGTCTTAAACATAGTAGAAAAGTCATCTCCAGCGCGTTCTTGAAGAGAATAAATGGCTTCGTCCACTGAATATTGATCTTTACCGTTTACCTTCATAATAACTTCAAAGCGGGTTTGTCGTTCAACTAATGTTAGTAGTACGGCATCGGTCTTCTCCTTATTACCAACGACTGTGTCGATTTCCCAGTGACCAAAAGTTTCACGGCTATCAATTTCTTTAGGCCGTTTGTCTATCGATTGCCCGAGAATACGTTTATTTGGGCGTTTCTTCAGAGAGGA
>NZ_AUIQ01000008.1 GCF_000423785.1 Tetragenococcus muriaticus DSM 15685
CCTACTATGACCTCGGCTGACTTCTGTCTATTCGTTATTACTACGACTCCTGTCGCTAGACAGACCTCCCCGGGTAAGGCGCGATAACCTTCCACTCATGTCACTGCCTCATTTACTGTATGGGATTCGGGCAGTATCGGACTTTACTTTGTTTTGCAAGCTCGTCCATCCCAAACCAGCCTTCTTATGAGATTCCTGTTCGTCAGTGCAAGTGTTTGCCTCTAGCTTCCTTCAGATTCCGCCTCACGGCGGACACCTTTGCTTTTAGCTAACAGTTCCTACTGCCAAGTCCGTAGTGGACTTTCACTACCAAGTTATCGACCATGCCGAGCGCACAAAAAAACGACCCTTTTTAAAAGGGTCGAATACTTACCTAGTTTAAATAAGAATTGATATAATCAACAGCGGCACCTACAGTTTGGATCTTTTCTGCATCTTCATCAGAAATTTCTGTGCCAAAAGTTTCTTCTAATTCTAACACAAATTCCATCACACTAATTGAATCAGCATTTAAATCATCTTTTATACTCATTGATTCTTTTACTTGGTCAGCTGCCACTTCAAAGTGATTCGCGATCACGCCAGCTACCTTATTAAATATTTCTTCACGTGTCAAATATATTCACCTCCACGCACTTAGAATAGCTCTCAAGTATTGTACGATTTTTTATTGAATTTGTCTAGCGTTTTTTCAACTTTGTAACAAAGGTTACATTTTTATTACATTAATTCTGTGTATCTTCTACTTCAAATTGTTTCGTGAGTTTACCCACAACATCTGTATCAAGCATCGTATGAATTTGCTTTATTGTGGCTGCTACTGCTTCGGGTTTTGTTGCTCCATGAGTTTTGACAACAGGAGATTTCAAGCCGAATAAGACTGCTCCGCCGTACTTAGCATAATCCATCTCATTTTTTAAACCACTTAACGCATTTTTTAATAATAAAGCACCCATCTTTCCTTTTATTCCTTCATCAAGGATAGACTCTTTCAGTAATTGTGTAATGTTTAACGCCGTTCCTTCAATCGATTTTAAAACAGCGTTACCTGTAAAACCATCTGTTACCACAACATCTGCCGCACCATTTAAAATATCACGAGATTCGATATTTCCTACAAAGTTTATGTTAGACTCTTCAGACAGAAGCTCAAAAGCTTTTTTCGTCACTTCACTCCCTTTTGAGGCTTCAGTTCCGTTATTTAATAAACCAACCGTAGGATTTTCTACATTTCGAACATTTCTAGCATAAAAAGAGCCTAAAATGCCGTATTTCAGTAAATGCTCCGCTTTATTTTCCGCATTAGCTCCTAAATCTAGCATATCAAATCCTCGATTTTCTCCAATAATAGGTAAGGTTGACATTAATCCTGGGCGCTCGATACCTTTAATACGACCAACAATAAATAATCCTGCAGCCAAAAGCGCGCCTGTATTTCCTGCAGAAAAACAAGCATCTGCTTCTCCCTTTTTAACAGCTTGCGCCGCTAAAACCATCGAAGCTTGTTTTTTGCGTCGAATCGCTCGCACAGGTTCATCTTCACTCGTTACTTTTTCATCTGTATGAATAATTGTTATATTATTCTGGTCAGTTACATATTTTTTTATTTCATCTTCTTTGCCATATAATTGAAATTCAATCTCAGGAAAATCATTTTTTGCTGTCATTACTCCTGTAACAATTGCTTCTGGTGCGTTATCGCCACCCATAGCATCTACTGCAATTTTCATTTTACTTTGCACACCCTTCTAAAAAGTTCCTTTTTCGTGTAATCGCTCAATCAAAAAACTGATTTTCTTGCGCGTTTTCTTTTAAATAAGACAGTAAACCAGCGTACTCAGGTAATAATTGCCAATTTTCTTTTTGCCATAATTGCTGTGCTTCATCTTTGGCTACCTCTAAAACATTAGCATCTGCTACAATATCAGCCGCCACAAATTCTGGCAACCCTGATTGTTTAGAACCAAATACTTCACCAGGCCCTCGAAGTTCCAAATCTTTTTGGCTAACAACAAATCCATTATTGGTTTCTGTCATAATTTTCATTCGTTCTTTACCCAACTCATTTTGTGGATTAGCGACCAAAATACACGTAGAAGCTTCTTGCCCTCGGCCTACTCGACCACGTAATTGATGCAATTGGGCTAATCCAAAACGGTCGGCATCTATAATAAGCATAGTCGTGGCATTGGGGACGTCTACTCCTACCTCAATCACAGTAGTAGAAACTAACACTTGGAATTCATTTTCATTAAAAGCTTGCATAACTGCTTCTTTTTCTTCATTTTTCATTTTACCATGGAGTAAACCTACAGTATATTCTGGCTCAAAAAACTCTTTTAATTGTTCATATAATTCCACAGCATTTTGTACGTCTAACATCTCAGATTCTTCGATTAATGGACAGATGACATACATCTGAGATCCCTTTTGTAATTCTAGTTGGGCGTTTTTTAAAGCACCTGACAATTGGCCATGTTTGATCCAGCGTGTTTCCACCGGAAGCCTGCCTGCAGGCATTTCATCAATAATTGAAACATCCATCTCTCCGTAAGTCGTAATTGCTAAGGTTCGTGGAATTGGCGTAGCTGTCATAAATAATACATCTGGTTGAAATCCTTTTTCTCGTAAAATCTGTCGCTGACTTACACCAAAACGATGCTGCTCATCTGTAATAACTAGTCCCAAATTGGAAAAATCTACGCCTTCTTGAATTAACGCATGAGTTCCCACAAGAATATCGATTTCTCCGTTTTGTAATTGTTCGATAATTTTTTCTCTTTCTTTTGGCTTTGTCGAACTCGTCAAAAGCGCCGTATGTATTTCTAAGGGGTCAAATAATTGATTTAAACTAGCCAAATGTTGTTGTGCCAAGATCTCTGTAGGCACCATTAAAGCTCCTTGAAAGCCTGCGGTCACTACCGCATACAGAGCAATTGCAGCTACGACCGTCTTGCCACTACCTACATCGCCTTGTAACAAACGTTGCATGTGTCTAGGCTGTAAAAAGTCACGACAAATTTCATTCGTTACACGTTTTTGTGCATTTGTTAAAGTAAAAGGAAGATTTTTCGTAAATTTTTTTACACGCTCAACATCGTAATGAATAATAATTCCGTGTTTTTCTGACTTTTCTTCTTTTTTTAACCCTTGGATTTTCATTTGAAATAAGAAAAATTCTTCAAACACAATACGTCGTTTTGCTTGATGATATTCATTGAGGTCTTTAGGAAAATGCATCGCATACATTGCTTCTTTTCTACTTAATAAACGATATTTTTCCATTAAAGATAGCGGCAAGTTTTCTTCTAATTGCTCCCCAAAACGAGCAAATGCTTTTTTTATCAAATCAACTAATGTTTGTTGCCGGATAGCCTTACTTACATGGTAAATCGGTGCAAACTCGCCTTCTTGATTAGCTCCTAATATTTTCATTCCTGTTAATGACTTCCGCTTAGCATCCCATTTTCCATAAACAGCGATATCTTCAGAGACGATGATTTTATCTTTTAAGTAAGGTTGGTTAAAAAAAGACACACTAAAAACATCATGATCTTGCATCATGCGAAATTGCAATCGCGACTTCTTATAACCAAAACGATTAATAACCGGCGGAGAAACTACAACTCCTTTAATAGTTACTTTTTCCTGATCGTTGATTTCGATTAAGTCTCTTTCTTTAATATCATCATAGCGAAAAGGATAATAACGCAATAGATCTTCTATAGTTTCTATTCCTAAGTCAGCTAAGGCTTGCGCACGTTTTTCTCCAACTCCGGCAAGTTTTGTAATGGATTCTTCTAGCATTTTCTCACCAACTTTCAAAAAAAGAAGCTGGAAAATCACTAAAATCCCAGCCCCTTTCTAACTTTCAACGTATTTTGTAAAAAAATTTGCTATTCAGCTGAAAAAATATACGGATAAACAGGTTGATCCCCTTCATGAATTTCAACTTCTAATTCGTCATCAATTGCCAAAACTGCCTCTTCTAATTTCTCCGCATCTTTTTTCGTACCATCTTCTCCGATAATAATGGTAATAATTTCTGTCTCATTTGTAATCATTTGTTTTAATGTTTCTTTAGAAGACGCTAAGATATCAGCATTTGAAACGACAATTTTCTCGTCAACCATACCTAAAAAGTCATCTTTTTTTATATTAATTCCTTCAATACTTGAATCGCGAATCGCATGAGTAATTGAACCAGAGACCACCGTATCTAGCATTTGATTCATTGCCTCTTTATTATCAGTTAAAGATTGACGTTCATTAAAACCTAGCATAGCTGTCATACCTTGAGAGATCGTTTTGGAAGGAACCACTTCAACAGGAACCTCAGCTAATTCAGCCGCTTGATTGGCAGACATAAAGATATTCTTGTTATTAGGTAAAATAATGACTTGGTCAGCATTTACTTCGTCGATCGCTTTAGTAATATCTTCAGTACTCGGATTCATCGTTTGTCCGCCAGGAATTACATACTTAGCTCCTAAACTTTCAAAAAGTTGTTTTACCCCTTGACCAGCAGCTACTGTAATAACGGCATAAGCACACCGTGGTTGCTTTTGTGGGGACTCAGTTTGACTTTCCTCACTACTTAAAATGGTCTCATGTTGTAAACGCATGTTATCGACTTTGACTTTCGTTAATGAACCAAATTTTTGGCCATAATTCATGACCTCTCCCGGGTATTCCGTATGTACATGGACCTTGATAATCTCATCATCATTAACAACAAGCAAGGAATCTCCTAGTTCATTTAAATAGTTACGAAAAGTCTCATAATCAAATTCACTTTCTACTGTTGGACCTTCCCCAATTTGCACCATAATTTCAGTACAATAGCCATAAGTAATCTCATCTGTAGACATCTGACCTTGTACACTACGATGATGTTCTGCATTTACTAATTCATCCATAGCAGCTGGTGAAACAGAATAATCTTCATTTTCAGATTCTCCATTCAGAGCATTTAAAAACCCTTCATAAACAAATAATAGGCCCTGTCCACCACTATCTACAACGCCTACTTCCTTTAAAATTGGTAATAAATCTGGTGTTTTATCTAAAGCCCGCTTTCCGCCTTTTACAATAGCTGACATCACTTCAATACAGTCATCGGTGTCTGCTGCCTTTTTTTCTCCATATTCAGCTGCTACACGTGCAACTGTCAAAATGGTACCTTCTACTGGCTTCATTACCGCATTATAAGCTGTATTAACTCCATGTTTAAACGCTTGAGCTAAATCGTTGGCTGATAAAGTTTCCAGTTCTTCCACATTCTTACTAAATCCACGAAATAATTGTGACAAAATAACGCCTGAGTTTCCTCTAGCGCCCATTAACAGCCCTTTTGATAGACGATCAGCTAATTCTCCAACCTTTTCTGAAGAAGAATCAGACACTTCTTTAGCACCACTAGCCATTGATAAATTCATATTCGTCCCAGTGTCTCCATCTGGTACTGGAAACACATTTAGCGAATTAACAAACTCTGCATTTGCTTGAAGACGATTCGCGCCCGCTCGGACCATTTCTTGAAATTGGCTTGCGCTAATATCCGTTACTTTCACTGGTAATCCTCCTTAAGTTCCAATCGCTGAATATTCAGCTTGTTGTTTGTTATTAATCTGGTAATACTCGCACACCCTGAACAAACACATTTACTGAATTAGCAACAACGCCAAGCATTGTTTCAAGGTTATATTTTACTTTTTCTTGTACATTACGGGAAACTTCCGAAATTTTCGTCCCATAACTTACAATTGTATAAACATCTACGGCAATTCCGTTTTCTTCTTGCCGTACTACGATACCGCGTGCATAATTTTCTTTTCGTAAAATTTCGTTGATATTATCTTTTAGTTGGTTTTTGCTAGCCATCCCAACAATACCAAAAACATCAGTTGCCGCACCACCGACAACTGTTGCAATTACATCATTTGTAATTTCAATTGTTCCAATTGAGGTATTTATTTTTACAGCCATGATAAGCCTCCTTAGCCGACAAACCGTCCATTTTATACTATAGTATTTTAACATAGCCCTTCTTTAAATAAAAGAAGATGACACTAGCTTCCCTCTTGACATTCCCAAAATGTAGTGTCTTCCAAAAGTTTCAATGATTATTTTTTCAACAAAACACTCTAAGGAAACTTAATGTGTCTTTTATCCGAGAAGGCCCTTCATTCGTTTATTTTCACAAAAAATTTTCATAACCTTAACTAATTTACAATGATGCAGTGAAAAAGTCAATGTAAGAAGAAAATTTTACTTGCATTTCTAACTATTTTATGCTAATTTTGTCTAGTATGAGCGAAAAACAAGCGCTCCTAGATCAAGGCAAAGGAGGAAACTACACATGTCAAAAGAATGTTATTTCACAGGTCGTAAAACTAGAACCGGCAATAACCGTTCTCATGCGATGAACGCTACTAAACGTACTGTAAAACCTAACCTACAAAAAGTTCGCATATTAGAAAATGGCAAACCAAAAAATGTTTGGGTATCTGCTCGTGCTTTGAAGTCTGGTAAAGTTGAGCGCATATAAAATTTAAAGTTCCTAGAGGAGGTAGATGCTGCATTAGCAGTATTTACCTCCTCTTTATTTAAATATAGGTCACTTCTACTTTCTTATTTTCTATAACTATCTTTATAAGCATTCAATTGCTCGCAAAAAAGCGTTGTAAGAGCAACCCATATGTGGTAGTGTTAAGCTTAAACTCTTAACATTCTAGAAAAGTGAAGGGAGCGTCGTTTTTTATGAGCATGGAGATTATTACATTACTTGCCCTCGTTTTGGTGATTATCATTGGGTTTATCAAAAAACTCAATATTGGTCTTCTAGCCATAGCTGTAGCAGTTGTCATTGGCTATGCATCAAATGATTTTTCTACGGAACAAATTCTAGAAGGATTCGACGCTTCCTTATTTATTACATTACTTGGTGTGACATTTTTATTTGGAATTATCAGTGATAATGGTTGTCTAGATACATTGATTAATCATATTATCAGTAAACTTGGCAGAAAAATTTGGTTTGTCCCGATTCTTGTATTCATGGTCGGCTTTTTAATTGCTGCATTAGCTGGAGCTGTAGCCGCCCTTGTTTTTGTTGTATCGATGTCTATCCCTCTTGCACGCACTTCAGGATATAACCCTGCACTTTTGATGATTATTGGTGTTGCCGGAGGACAATCAGGTCGTTTTACAACCATCACACCAGATGGCAATGTGATAGTGACTATTATGACTGAACAAGGTATAGAAGGGGTTCTAACCCCACTGACTTTCAACGTCACTATCGGCATGATTCTATTATCTATTGCTGCGTTTATTTATTTCAAAGGCTATAAAATACAAAAAAACCAGTCTTCCGATAAACGGGTTGAAACAAAACATTTGACGAAAAAGCAATGGATTGCACTAGCAGGCATCTTCCTTTTTATCTTTTGCGTGATTGGTCTCGGGCTAGATGCAGGGCTTACCGCAATATCGGTGGCAATGCTTTTACTTATATTAGGAATTTCTAACGAAAAGAAAGCCTTTCAAAACATACCGTGGAATACTATTTTGATGGTAACCGGTGTAGGTGTGCTGATGAATATTATCAACGAAACCGGAGGGATAGATATGCTTGTCGGGGTGATCGGAGACTTCTCTAATTATGCCACAATTATGGGAGTGACTTCTTTTGTTGGTGGTTTCATGTCTTGGTTCTCATCTACTTTAGGTGTAGTGATTCCGACACTTGCACCGACAGTCGGTGAACTAGCAGATGTTATTGGCCATAGTACAAGTGAAACTGGTCTGTTGAGTACCATGATTGTCGGTGCCAGCTCGGCAGCGTTCAGTCCTGTTTCAAGTGCAGGAGGATTGATCTTATCAACAATAATTGGCGATTATCAATATAAAAAAGAGTTTAATTCCAATAAATTATTTGTCTCCCTTTTTATTTTCTCAATTGGCATGGTCTTGATAAGTTCTATTTTGGCCACCACTGGCATTTTTGCTTTATTTAATTAAAAAAGTCTTGTCAGCTCGACCAAAGCTAGTAAAAAACCAGAGAGAATAACACTTAAAGAAAAGAGCTATTTTCTCTGGTTTTTAACGTTCCAAAAGAGAGTAAAAGTGGTCAGAAAATTGATATAGAAACTTATAGTTATTGACGAACAAGCTTAAAGATCTATCCATTAATACTAAAGGTATATTTGTGACCTTGTGTCAAACTATGGTAGAAGCCCTCTCCTTCATAAAGTTGAAAGACTTGGACACTTTGTTGCTCTTGTTTATCAGGATAAACTTGATCAATATAAGAATTATCCTGTAATACTTCTTGAAGTTTTTCCTTCCCTAATTTTCTAACCTTCCCTTCAATTCGTATCACTTGAATTAAATATTCTTCTTCTAAAAATCCCGTAATAGCAATCTTCGAGTTACTTTGCATCTGTTGGTAGAAATTCGTTTTGGGGCTGGTCATGAAAAAAACTCCCTCTTCATTAGCCACTCCGATATTAATAGGGCGAGCGTGAGGATGGTTATTCTCATCAACAGTTGCAAATATAGCCACTTTCATATCTTTTTCTAAAATCTTCATGATATCTTGGGTTTTCATTGGTTTTCTCCTCCACTTCCATTGTAAGTTCTTTCACTACTAAACGAAGAGCAAAAACATCCTTGTGATTAATTTCATAATTCGTATATAGTATAACAGATTTTCATTAATAATTTAACTAGATGAAAAAATTACCTTGAATTTTAACAGGAGTGGGTGATTACGACCTTCTAAAATAACGAAAATATGGTGTTTAAATTAAAAAATCATTAGAAAACAATTTTTTTATTTATCAACGAATTGTTTTCATCATAGGCACCTGATACACTCATTGGTATACTTATTTTTTATATTTTTTACAAAGTACTTATATGAGGAGGGAAACAAAATGAATGAGTTAGAAAACCAGAAGAATAAAGGTTTTTTTGGTTGGATTGAACGGGTAGGTAACAAATTACCTGATCCCGTTGTTTTATTTATTATCTTAGCGGCAATTGTCGTTGTAATATCGGGAATTGCCGGTGCAACGGATTTAAGCGTTGAATATTTTGACGCCGCGGAAGGAGAAAATACCACAGTAGAAGCTGTCTCCTTACTATCAGCTGAAGGACTAAATCATATGTTCAATTCGGCTGTAGACAACTTCACTGGATTTGCGCCTTTAGGTACAGTACTTGTTACTATGCTTGGGGTTGGTGTTGCAGAGTGGACAGGCCTTATTGCCTCGACATTAAAGCGTCTATTATCTAATGTCCCAGCTTTTCTTCTTTCAGCCTCTGTTGTATTTGCAGGAATCATATCAAATATCGCTTCAGATGTCGGCTATATTGTAATTATTCCTTTAGGCGCACTTATCTTTGCTGGTGCAGGTCGCCATCCGCTTGCTGGTTTAGCAGCTGCTTTTGCCGGGGTATCTGGTGGTTTTTCTGCTAACTTACTAGTAGGTCCTTTGGATGCTATCGTTGTAGAAATCGCAAATGAAGCATTAAGTTCTGCTGGAATTAACTATGAAATGTCGATTACAGCCAATTGGTACTTCATGGTTGCTTCTACAATCTTATTAACCATTGTAGGTGCTTTAGTCACTGACAAATTTGTCGAGCCTAGGCTAGGCGAATACAAAGGAGACTATCGCCCTGACTTTGAATCCTTATCAAAAGTTGAACTAAAAGGGCTACGCAATGCTTTGATCGTCCTAGTTGTTTATGCAGTTATCATGGGGATCTTGATGTTTCCGCAAGGAGCTTTATTCAGAAGTTACGATGAAGCCCTTGGTACAGAATCCATCAATAACTTCTTATCAAGTGGCTTACTCTTAGGTATTTTCTTGTTATTCGTTTTGCCTGGTTTGGCTTACGGTATAACTGTTGGCAAAATTAAAAATTCTTCTGATTTTGTCAAAGGTATGTCCGAATCGATGAGCTCGATGGGGAATTATATCGTGTTAGCTTTCTTTGCGGGACAGCTAATTAATTATTTCGAATACACTAACTTAGGGACAATTTTAGCAGTTTCAGGTGCTGACTTATTAGAATCTATTCATTTAACAGGTTTACCATTAATCTTAGGATTTATTGTCGTATCTGGTTTTATCAATCTGTTTATTGGCTCTGCTTCTGCAAAATGGGCAATCTTAGCTCCAATCTTTACACCTATGCTTTATAATTTAAATATTGCCCCTGAATTGACATTAATTGCTTATAGGGTTGCTGATTCTTCAACAAACGTTATATCCCCCTTGTTGAATTACTTCCCTATGATTTTAATCTTTGCGCAACGTTATGATAAAAAGGCTGGTATTGGAACAATCATATCTACAATGTTAGCTTACTCTATGGCATTCTTACTGACTTGGACAATCCTTCTTATCATCTGGTTCTTATTTAGTATTCCATTAGGCCCTGGAGCAGGTCTAACGCTATAATCTATTGATAACCTAAAAAATCTTAATAAAAAGTGCTTTTGCTTTCTGTACCTAAAAACAAGGAAAGTAGAAGCACCTTTTTCTTATTTTCCCAGATATTTGATTGCTACATATTCAGCTTTCAAGTAAAATATATAAGAAATAAAAATTTATGGAGGTCACAAAACTTGAATTATTTTTGGATGATCATTAAGGGAGTTATGATGGGCATTGCAAATATCGTGCCCGGAGTCAGCGGAGGAACGATGGCTATTTCATTGGGGATTTACGATGATATGATTTATGCCATTTCCCATTTAATCAAAAAATGGAAAAACAGCTTAAAAATCCTACTTCCACTAGGCATTGGTTTAGCTATTGGTGTTGTCTTTTTTTCCTATGCCATTGAGTTTTTATTAAGCCAATATACGTTACCTACAGCTCTTGCATTTATAGGCCTTATTCTTGGTGGTCTTCCTATCTTATTCCAAGAATTTCGTGCTGCAATGAAACAAAAACGTGTAAATCTAAACATTACTCATATTGTCGTTTTTCTTATTTTTTTTATATTAGTTATAGGAATGTCTTTAATGCAAGAAACTCAAGCTCATTCAGCAGGGCTTGAAGTTAACTTGTCAAATATCGTTCTATTATTCTTTATTGGTATTGTTACTTCTGCGACTATGGTTGTGCCTGGAATCAGTGGGTCTCTTATTTTAATGGTTTTTGGTTACTATTACAGTATTATTAACACCGTGACAAGTTTCTTTGATGCTCTCCGTATACTCAATTGGGAAAGTCTAATTTATAACGCCAGCCTTTTATTCCCTTTCGGAGTAGGTATTTTATTAGGTGTTTTTTTGATTAGTAAAATCATCGAATACTTATTCATTCATTATCCAAGTTTAACTTATAGTGGAATCTTCGGTTTGATTATCGCTTCTCCATTTGCCATTATTTATAATACAAATGCTCTGGCTGATCTATCCAGTTCTAATGCCATCTCTTTTACAAGTATTGGAATAATATTATTGCTTATCGCTTTTTATTTAACATATCGTTTAGGCAAAGTTAAACAACCAGATTCAAAATAAAAATGAAGGTCAACTGCCTCAATAAGCCGCCAAGTAGAACAACAATTGGCGGCTTATTGTTTAAGCTGATTTCAAACTTTTATGAACGAACTTTTCTTTAAACAAGATCATTTGGATTATTGAAAGCGTTCTATTATACTTAAGTTAAATAAAAACAATTTAATGCTTATAACCTTTCCAGCTTTATTCAAACGTAGTCATTCTTTTTTCATTTTCGTTTTATATCAAAACAAGAAAGGGGCTTCTTGGATGGATTATCTAAGAGACATCGCTACCTCAGTTGTTATTTATAGCTTTTTTGCATTTGTGTGGTTTGGTTGGGCATTAGAAGGTCCTAAAAGAAGTTGGAAGAAGTATTTAGTTATTGCTTGTACGACTTCTTTTTTACTAGGCGTATTAGGCATCTATCTCATTTTTAACTATCAAGACGAAGCTAGCGTATTAACAGCAAATGGTCTATCCACATGGTATTATATTATCGTCATTATTGAATTCTTCATTGGTGGCATCGGTGCTCATCTATTATACAACAAGAAATTAGATAGTTACATTTCTCCATGGATTTGTCTGATTGTAGGAATCCATTTCTCTCCTTTGGCTTTTATCTTCCAAGAACCTACGATGCATCTCTTAGCCCTTTTATTTGTCGCGACATCAATTGTCACGATTAAACGTATGAAAGTTATTTCTTACCGAGCAAGTGCAATTACTGGATTAGGAGCCGGTAGTATACTTTTATGCTTTGCCTTATTTAACATTATCAGACTCTTCATTGCTTAAACAAAACTTACTCTTAAAGTTGACTTTCATTTAACGAATAAAATAAATGAGAAAGGCAGTGACAATCAGACGAGCCAAACCCTTTTGCTGGAATAATTCCACCATTTTTTTCTTGCAGGCGGGCAAAAAGCTGGCATTCACCTTCTTCACCTAAAAACGTTTGGACTTCTTCTATATGCAAATAAGGACGTAAATAATCTAAATGCCAGCGTTTCTTTTTCTCTACTTGAATATGTCTATTTATTCTCGCTTGGATATTTCGTTTGGCACTTCCTACGTAAACATAGTATCCTCTTGCAAAAGTAAACTCTCCTAGTTTCCCTATTTGAATATTTTTTTCTTCCTGCAAAAAGCCTTTTACTGCGTAAAGGGTATGCTCTCCTTGAATTGTTTTTTTCATTTTTTTCATCTCTTTTTTTAGTCTTAAAATATGAATTAAAATAACGGAAATGATTGATAAAATTTATCTTTCGATCAAATTACATTTTTTATTAATATTCTCCACACAAACTTATACTCTTCCTTTATTCTATGATAAACTAGCATGAAAGTATAAACAATTTGAAGGAGCCATTTTTTCAATGATCAAAGATTTTTTTCAAAAAAATAAATATTATATGATTGCCAGTTTCTTTATACCTGCAATCATAATGGCTATTATTTATCTAACGATCGGTATTTATCCAGGAAGTGAACGCACTCTACTAGCTAGTGATGCTTTCTCACAATTTTCCAATTTTCATGCAAGCTTTCGTAATGCTTTATTTGGCGAACAAAGTTTCCTTTACACTTGGAATGCTTCTTTAGGATTAAACTATCTTTCTTTAATCTCCTATTATTTGGGTGGTTTTTTTACCCCCCTTGTTCTATTTTTTCCTAATCAATTGATGCCAGATGCCTTGTACTTTTTAACATTAGTAAAGATCGGTAGTGCAGGGCTAAGTTTTTGGTTCTATGCTAAACATATTTTTCATATCTCTAAGAAAAGTCATATAACCTTAGCTATCTGTTATGCTCTAATGTCTTTTATTACCGCTCAGTCTGAACTAATTATGTGGTTAGATGCTTATGTCTACTTACCTTTAATTATCTGGGGGATCGACCGTATCATACAAAAAGGGAAACCGAAGCTTTTATTTATTAGTTATTTTATGCTGTTTTTCACTAGTTTTTACCTAGGCTTTATGGTCGGCGTTTTTTCAGTTCTTTACTTTTTTGTCCAATTATTTAGAAATTGGCAAGAAAATAAAAAACGGATTCTTCCTTATTTTGTTACTTCTTTTTTAGCTGGTGGTGCTTCAATGATTATCATCTTGCCAGCACTGTTAGATTTACGTTCTAACGGGGAAGAATTAACACAAATTACCAATCTTAAAACAGATGCAACTGGCCCTTTGGATTTTTTCATTAAAAATATGATCGGGGTTTATGATACGACGAAATACGGTTCCATTCCTTTTATTTATATCGGTTTATTGCCCCTTGCTTTTTTTGTTTTTTATTTCATTATTAAAGAAATTCCATGGAAAGAAAAACTTCTGTACGCTTTATTAATCGCTCTGTTGCTAGGAAGCTTTTATTTTGTTCCTTTAAACTTATTCTGGCATGGCATGCATGCTCCGAATATGTTTTTATTCCGATATGCTTTTTTTCTCTCTTTTACTATTATAATGTTGGCTGGTTTTGGTTGGGAAAAATTAAATCCAGCCAATGAAAAACGTCTCCTTTTTTCCTTTGTTTTTTTAGCTGTAACTTTTTCGCTAACCTATCTTTTAGTTCATAACACAAAGGACTACTTAGAACCGATCTCTCTTATTTTAAGTTTAGCTTTTTTAGCTGTTTATTTCATTATCTTTTTTTCATTTTACAAAAAACAATTTACACTTAAACAAACCGTTGTATT
Source organism: Tetragenococcus muriaticus DSM 15685 (assembly GCF_000423785.1). Classification (GTDB taxonomy): domain Bacteria; phylum Bacillota; class Bacilli; order Lactobacillales; family Enterococcaceae; genus Tetragenococcus; species Tetragenococcus muriaticus. The sequence goes on from NZ_AUIQ01000008.1 coordinate 14,235, forward strand.
TTTATTATTGTTCATAACAGTAGAGATGGCTGTCAACACCAATAGTATGTTACGAGGAATCTTAGATGAATGGAATTATCCTTCTCGAAGTTTGTATACTGAACCCTACCCTGCCATTAATGAACTCGTTGAACAAACAAAAGAAGAGAATAATACGTTTTATCGTTTAGAAAACTTAGATCCTGTTTCTGCTAATGATAGTTTTAATTACGGTTATAGTGGTATTAGCATGTTTTCATCTATCCGCAACCGTAATGCTTCTAATTATATGAACATGCTCGGCTTTCGATCCAGAGGAACAAGTTTAAATGTACGTTATCCTAATAATACTTTACTGATGGACAGCTTGATGGCAGTCAAATATAACCTAACCGAACAACCGATAAACAAATATGGATTCAGCCAAAAAAATACGAATGACGACTATCAACTTTATGAAAATCAAAACGCATTACCTTTAGGTTTCTTAACCGATCCTGCCATTGATCAAGTAACGCAAGTCCCTAATGATAATTTATCCAACCAGACAAATTTAATGAATCAATTAGCAGGAACACAAGAAACATTCTTCACATTTCGACCTATCACTGTAATTGGATTAAATAATGTAACGATCGAAAATCAAGGAGCACATACAAATTACAGTGAAGAAGAAGAAAATATCGCCAAAGAGATTACTTGGGAAGTCACCGTACCTGAAAATTCGCAGGCTTATCTCAGTCTATTTCCTACCAATTTTGCTGAATTAGAAAACTCCACAGTAACAATTACTGTGGATGGACAACAACGGGAAAGCCAAATTAATACGAATGGACAATATTACGATTTAGGATTTTATAATCAAGCACAAACCATTGAATTTACTGCAAGTTTTTATGGCACGGAAGATATTTCTTTCCAAAATCCACAAGTAGTTACTTTAGACACTGATGCATTACAAGAAAGTGTCGATACAATCCAAGAAAATGGCGTCGAAATGCAAACAGGAAACCGTAGCGCTCAGGCTGAAGTGACAACAAATACAGACCAAACATTAATAACCACTATTCCTTATGATGGAGGGTGGCACGCCAAAATAGACGGACATGATGTAGCTGTCAATTCCTTCCAAGACGCATTTGTTAGTTTAGAAGTACCAGAAGGAAAACATACAATCGAGTTAAGTTATCGTCCACAAGGTTTTCTTCCAGGAGTCGGCGCATTTGTTATCTGCATAACTCTATTTGTTGGTTTTGATTGGTATTACGAGAAAAAAAGATGGCCATAGGATTAGCTCAGCGATGTATTCTCTGCGTTCTCATTAAACTCGAAAAACCCAGTGGGCTATCAATATAGATAGCCCACTGGGTTTTTAAATACTCCCTTAATTATCGAATGCTTTAATATTTCACTTCTTTTAAATACAACCCTTCCGGATGGGCGGTAGGTCCAGCCGCATTACGATCACGAGCGACAATAATTTGTGAGATCGCATCCTGTGAAATTCGGCCATTTCCAATTTTTAATAAAGTTCCCACCATAATACGTACCATATTATATAAAAAACCATCGCCACGGAAAGTAAATATCAATTCATCTCTGTTTTCATTCATCTCCATAGTTGCTTCGTAGATGGTTCGTGTTTTACTTTTAACTGCACTTTTCCCTGAACAAAACGAAGTAAAATCATGCGTACCCAAAAAATCAGGGAGCGCTCTCTTTATTTTCTCTACATCCAATTCATAAGGATAATAACTACTATAAAAACGTCGAAAAGGACTACGCGGCTTACCAATATCCACCCGAAATTCATACGTTTTTTCTTTGGCCTGATAGCGAGAATGAAAACTATCCGCGACAAGTTCTACTTTTCTTACTGCAATATCTGCAGGAGTTTGTGTATCTAAAGCAAAACGCAATTTTTCTGATGCACGTTCAAAAGGCCAGACAAAATCAATCACCTGCCCTAAAGCATGGACCCCAGCATCTGTTCTTCCTGAACCATGAATTTTAATCGTTTGATTCGCAATTTTAGAAAGTGTTTTTTCTATCTCATCTTGAACCGTGCGCCCGTTTATTTGGCTTTGAAAGCCACTAAAGTTTGTACCATCATAAGCAATAATCGCTTTATATCGAACCATTTTTTCTCTCCTCTTTCACAAAAAAAGAGACAATAAAAGGAGAAATTAACTTTTGTTGTCTCTTTTTCTTAAATTAAGCACGTAATATTAGCAAACTTATGTGCTTATCATGGGTTAAGCACACTAGTTTAGCTTTCTTATGAGGTTATTTCCATTTTAGCACACTGGTTTATTTTGCCTTCTTTTTTAAGCTCTTAAATAAATTAATACGATCGTTAAAATGGCGTAAGCACAAATAGAAACGGTATCCTTTTTATGCCAATGTAGTACACGGTATTTCGTACGTCCTTCGCCACCTTGATAACCCCGAGCTTCCATTGCTGTTGCTAAGTCATCTGCACGATTAAAACTAGAAACAAACAAAGGAATTAATAACGGTATCACTGCTTTCATTTTTTGAATTAAGTTGCCTTCACTAAAATCAACTCCACGTGCTCGTTGTGCATTCATAATTTTTTCCGTTTCATCCATTAATGTTGGCACAAAACGCAAAGCAATAGACAACATTAAAGAAATTTCATGAACAGGAAAATGGACCACATTTAAAGGACGTAAAATAAACTCAATAGCATCTGATAGTTCCAAAGGAGGCGTCGTTAACGTTAATAAAGTAGACATAAATATAATTAATACAAAACGACAGAAGATAAAGATCCCATTTTGCACACCATATTCTGTAATCTGAAAAACGCCCCACTCCCAGTAAACTTGACCACCAGAGGTAAACAAGACTTGCAAAGCGACAGTAAACAGTATCAGCCAAAGTAAAGGGCGAACACCACGTAAGAAATAACCAAAATCGACTTTTGATAAATAAACACAAAAAAGAGTAAATAACCCTAAGAGTAGATAACTTTGCCAATTATTAGCGAAGAAGATAATCCCAATAAAGTAAAAACTAGTAAGTAATTTTGCTCGCGGATCCAACCGATGAATTAGGGAATTTCCAGGGATATATCGTCCAAGAATCAACTTATTCATCATAACAAGTTTCCTCCTCTTGCCACTAATTCATCAGCTAATTCATTTGCTGTAAGAGGCAACTTTTTAAAAGTCATCCCCTTTTTTTCTAAACGTTTAGCAAAAGCTGCTGCAGTAGGAACCCCCAATTGTTTTTCTTGTAACCATTGAACATCCTGAAAAACTTCTTCAGGCACGCCATCTTTGACTAGCTTACCTTTTTCCAAAACATAAACATAATCTGCATGATTAGCTACATCATCCATTAGATGAGTAACCAACACAATCGTCATGTGTTTTGTCTGATGCAATTTTTCAAAAATAGCCATCATTTCCCTGCGTCCTTGAGGGTCAAGTCCTGCTGTTGGTTCATCTAACACTAAAACTTCCGGTTCCATTGCCAAAACTCCAGCAATAGCTACTCGACGCATTTGACCACCTGACAGATCAAAAGGAGAACGCTCTAAATAACTTTCATCCAATCCTACTAACGTTAAATATTCTTTGGCTAATTCTAATGCATTTTCTTCTGATACACCAAAATTCTTAGGACCAAAAGCAATATCTTTTCCTACCGTTTCTTCAAACAGCTGTGATTCAGGGAACTGAAAAACAATTCCAACTTTTTTTCGAATAGGCTTTAAATTTTTATTATTCGTTTCTGAAGTGATCGTTCTTTCGCCAATTTTTACATTGCCAGAAGTTGGTTTTAATAAAGCATTTAAGTGTTGTAAAATTGTTGATTTTCCACTTCCAGTGTGACCGACTAAAGCATTATATGTTCCTTCTTTAACTGTCATATCGATATTATATAAAACGCGTTGCTCAAATGGTGAACCAGGTTGATAGGTGAAATTCACTTGTTCAAAATCGATGTCCATAACCAGTCCACCATCCCTTCTTCCGTTAAATAAGTTTCAGGTACTGTAACACCTCGGTCTTTCAATGCTTGTTTTAATCTCTCAGGAAAAGGCAAATCTAACCCCTTTTCTACTAAACTAGGTCCCTCAGAGAAAATCTTTGCCGGCGTTCCCTCATCGACTAATTCGCCTTCACGCATCACAAAAATACGATTGGCATTAGCTGCTTCATCAATATCATGTGTAATGGATAGAACTGTGAGTTGATATTTTTCTTTAATTTCTTTGAGAATGGAGATGACTTCTTGACGTCCTTCAGGATCTAACATGCTTGTCGCCTCATCAAGGATAATAATATCTGGGCGTAAAGCCACTATCCCTGCTATCGCAACTCGCTGCTTCTGTCCTCCTGATAGACGTGCAGGTTCCTTGTCAGCAAAATCAGTCAACTTTACTTGTTCCAAAGCTTCCTTTACTCGAGGGAGCATTTCGTCACGCGGAACGCCTTGATTTTCCATCCCAAAAGCAACGTCATCTTCAACTGTAGCACCTACAAATTGATTATCTGGATTTTGAAAAACCATTCCAACCATTTTACGAATCGTCCACACGTTTTCTTCATTTAAATCCAGTTGCCCCACTGAAACACTTCCAGACTCTGGCAAAAGTAATCCATTAATTGTTTTAGCTAGTGTAGACTTCCCGGAGCCATTATGACCAATAATAGCCAACCATTCTCCTTTATTAACAGTCAATGATACATTTTGCAAAGCGGTGCGTGTTTGCTCTCCTTGATAACGAAAAGTGATATTTTTTAAATTTATAATAGGCTCCATGATTACTCCTTTATGTAAATTAAAATAAAAAAGCATTTGAGGCAAAAAGTTCTTATAGTTAGCTTTTATACAATAAACAATTTGATTCTAACTAACACTACCAAAAAAAAGAGGACATTTCAATTATTCTCATAAATGAAAACTTTAAAGTTGCTTTTTTCACTTTCCATTATCCATATTTAAATAGACAATCGAAACTAAAAAAAACACTTTATGATGAATGCCTGCTCCCTAACAATTTAGGGAGCAGCGCTGAGCTAGACTCGGAAGAAGTTTTTCTTCCATCATCATAACGCTCTTAAAATCATCGACAAAGTGATGCTTGATATTAGTAAAAGCACTAATACTTCTTCATTAGATTTTAGACAAGTTCTAGGATCGCCATTGGTGCAGAATCTCCGCGTCTTGGCTCTGTTTTTAAAATACGAGTATAACCGCCTTGACGTTCTTCATAACGAGGAGCAATATCATTAAAAAGCTTTTGTAAAGCTGAATCGATGACAATTTCTTCATCTTCTTCACGCACACTAGCAACTTCATTGCGCACAAACGCAGCTGCTTGACGACGTGCATGCAAATCACCGCGTTTTCCTAAAGTGATCATTTTTTCTGCTGTCGAACGAACTTCTTTAGCACGGGTTTGTGTTGTAACGATCCGTTCATTAATAATTAAATCAGTAGTTAAATCACGCAACATCGCTTTACGTTGGCTAGATGTGCGTCCTAATTTACGATAACTCACGTGGGTTCCCTCCTTCGTAAAAAATTAATCATCTTTACGTAAACCTAGACCAAGATCACTCAATTTTGATTTAACTTCTTCAAGAGATTTGCGTCCTAAGTTACGTACTTTGATCATTTCTGGTTCGGACTTATTTGTTAATTCTTGTACTGTATTAATACCAGCACGTTTTAGACAATTATAAGAGCGAACAGATAAATCTAATTCTTCGATCGTCATTTCTAACATTTTTTCTTTTTGTGTTTCTTCTTTTTCAACCATGATATCAGTATTTTGAGCTTCATCGGTCATGTTCACAAAAATTTCCAAATGATCAGTAAGAATTTTGGCTGATAAACTCAATGCATCAAGAGGTTCAATTGAACCATCTGTCCAAACTTCCATTGTCAATTTATCATAATTATCCCGTCGACCAACACGCGTATTTTCTACTTGATAATTCACACGGCGGACAGGAGTGTAAATAGAATCAACTGGCAGTACACCAATTGGCATATCTTCCCTTTTATTCTCATCTGCCTGGTCATAACCACGTCCAGGTTGCACTGACAAACGAGCATGAAATCTTGTTCCTTCAGATACAGTACAGATATACATTTCTTTATTTAGTATTTCTACATCACTGTCAACGATGATATCACCAGCTGTAATCGTAGCTGGACCCGTAATATCAATTTCAAGGTTTTTTGCTTCTTCAGTGTAGAGCTTGAGAGCAAGACCCTTGATATTCAAAATGATTTGCGCAACATCTTCTCTAACGCCTTTAATCGTTGAAAATTCATGTAATACACCATCGATTTGGATATTCGTGATTGCTGCCCCTGGTAAAGAAGATAGCAAAATACGACGCAGGGAATTTCCTAATGTAGTTCCATAGCCTCTTTCCAAAGGTTCTACGATGAACTTGCCATAATCTTTCTCTTCATCAATCTTTGCAATTCTTGGTTTTTCGAATTCAATCATTCTTATCTTTTACCCCTTTCAAAACGAAAAGTGTCTTGTTCAATGACATAAATTTTAAGACTCAAAATGAGCAGCACTCATTAAACACGACGGCGTTTTGGAGGGCGGCATCCATTATGAGGAACTGGTGTTACGTCACGAATCGCAGCCACTTCCAATCCTGCTGCTTGTAATGAACGAATTGCTGCTTCACGTCCTGAACCTGGGCCTTTTACGGTTACTTCTACATTTTTTAATCCGTGTTCCATTGATGCTTTTGCTGCAGTTTCTGCTGCCAATTGAGCAGCAAATGGCGTCGATTTCCGGCTGCCTCTAAAGCCTAAAGCACCTGCTGAAGACCATGATAAGGCATTACCATGCACATCAGTGATCATCACAATTGTATTGTTAAACGTTGAATGAATATGCGCAACACCGGATTCAACATTTTTTCTTACACGGCGTCTACGATTCCCTTTCTTTTGTGCCATGAAGTTTTAACCTCCTTCACTAGAAATTATTTTTTCTTACCTGCAATAGTTGTTGCTGGTCCTTTACGTGTGCGTGCATTATTTTTCGTATGTTGTCCACGTACGGGCAAGTTACGACGGTGACGCATGCCACGGTATGAACCAATTTCCATCAAACGACGGACATCTAAGTTAATTTCACGGCGAAGATCGCCTTCTACTTTTAGATTATCCACAACAGCACGAATTGTGTCTGTTTGTTCGTTTGTCAGATCACGAACACGAATATTTTCAGCAACTCCAGCTTCTGCTAGAATGCTTTTAGCTGTCGTATCTCCAACTCCAAAAATATAAGTAAGAGAAACAACTACATGTTTGTCACGTGGGATATCTACTCCTGCAATACGAGCCATATCTTATTACACCTCCAATTATCCTTGACGTTGTTTATGTTTTGGATTTGCTGAACAAATCACCATAACGCGTCCATTACGACGCACCACTTTACAATTATCACACATTGGTTTTACTGATGGTCTTACTTTCATAATACTTACCTCCCTATGGCTTTACGTAAGTACAATTATTTAAAACGATACGTAATACGACCTCGACTTAAATCATAAGGAGACAGTTCAACAGTCACCTTATCCCCTGGCAAAATACGAATATAATGCATCCGGATTTTCCCAGAGACAGTCGCAAGAATTTCATGGCCGTTTTCAAGTTCGACTTTAAACATTGCATTGGGCAAAGTTTCGACGACTGTACCTTCAATTTCAATCATATCTTCTTTTGCCACGCACAGTACCTCCTTGTACTTGTTTCGCAACTTTTTACGCGATAAAACGGCGGAAACCTATGTTGTTCCCACCTTAACTACTTTACTGCCGTTTCTTATTAGCCCAGATTCCAGACTGATACATTCTAGCATAATGCCGAATTATTTACAAGAAAAAGTTACTAGAACACGAAAAAGCGCAAGAACTACTTATCTAAAATTTGTTGAATTTCTGCAAAAACTTCATTGATTTCACGATTACCATCAATAGAGTGAAGCAAACCTTTATTTTCATAGTAACTTAAAATGGGTTCACTATTTTTCATATTGATACTGATACGGTTTCTCACAGTTTCTGGTTTATCATCTTCTCGTTGATAAAAATCGTGCCCACCGCAACGATCGCAAGTTCCTTCGACCTTTGTTGGATTAAATAACTTGTGATACGTTGCTCCGCAGTTACGACAAATGTAACGACCAGATAAACGTTCAACTAATACATCCTCGGGAACGCGAATCTCAATAACAGCATCAACTCTTTTTCCCAAATCTTGCATCATTTCATCTAAGGATTGCGCTTGGTCTAAAGTACGAGGAAAACCATCTAACAAAAAGCCGTTTGTTGTATCTGATTCAGCTAAGCGTTCTTTTACAATCCCGTTTGTCACTTCATCAGGCACAAGTTCACCTTTGTCCATATAAGTTTTTGCTTCTAAACCAAGACTTGTTTGTTTAGCGATTGCTTGTCTGAACATATCTCCTGTTGAAATTTGTGGAATATTATATTCAGAAACAATCTTTTCTGCTTGTGTCCCTTTTCCAGCACCAGGCAGTCCCATTAAAATGAGGTTCATCTTTATTCCTCCTGCAAATTTTTACCAATGTCAAAATTAATAAACATTGAAAAAAGTACTAGTTTATAAAACCAGTATATTGACGTTTTAGCATCAAACCTTCAATTTGTTTGGCCGTTTCAAGAGCTACACTGATCACAATTAGTAAGCTTGTTCCGCCTAAGCCTATCGATTCTGGTAGATCCCATATCATAGACGCAATAATAGGCAACAACGCAACTGCTCCTAAAAAGAGCGATCCTACTGTACTCAAACGCATTAATAGTTTTGAGACAAATTCTTCTGTCCCTTTTCCCGGACGCACACTTGGAATGTAACTTCCTTGTTTTTGCAAGTTCTCAGATAACTTTTCTGGATTGACTTGAACAAAAGCGTAAAAGAAAGTAAAGCCAACGATCAATGCACCATATAAAATAGCACCAGGTACTGTATTGTAATCAAAAAGTGTTTGAATTACATCAAACCAAGTTTCTCCTCTAGAAGAACCAAAAGCTTGAAAGATCGCATTTGGTGTTGTAATCAAGGAACTAGCAAAGATGACTGGGATAACACCAGCAGCGTTAACTTTTAACGGAAGATAGCTGCTTGTTGGCGCCCCTGCCACACGTTTTGTATACTGAATCGGAATCTTTCTTTCTGCTTGTTGAACAAAAGTAACAATAGTTACAATGATTAAAGCAGCAATAACTAACAGAACGACAAATAGTATAGATTGCCAAAGATCGTCTTGATTAATATTAATAAAATAATCATCAACAATCTCTCTCATTGACACTGGCAATCGAGAAATAATGCCTGCAAAAATAATCATGGACACGCCATTTCCGATTCCTTTTTCAGTAATTAGTTCTCCAAGCCAGGTAATAAACATAGTTCCTGTAGTTAAAATGATACCGATGATCGCATAAGTTGAAATGGAAGGATTAGGGACAAAACCGAACTGAGTAAAAACTTGAAAACCGGCTGTTAATGCAATAGATTGTAAAAAACCTAATACTAAAGTAAAATAACGAGTTGCTTGATTCAACTTTTTACGTCCCACTTCACCTTGTTTTGACCACTCAGTGAATTTAGGAACAATATCCATCTGCATAAGCTGGACAATAATCGAAGCAGTAATGTATGGCGAAACTCCCATCGAAAAGATGGAGAAACGTTGCATCGCACTACCACTGACTAAATCCAACATATTCATAAACGGAAGTTCTGCAATAGTTTGCAACTGACCTGCATCAACGCCAGGTACAGTGATATGCGTTCCGATACGGAATATAAACAGAATAAATATCGTAAACAAGATCCTTGATCTAATATCCTTGACTTTAAAAGCGTCCTTTAAAAGTTTTAACATCAGATCACCTCAATTGAACCACCAGCAGCTTCAATAGCTTCTTGTGCTCCTTTAGAAAACTTCGCTGCTTTTACAGTTAGTTTTTTATTTAATTCACCGTTGCCTAATATCTTAACACCAGCTTTTTGTTTTTTTACAAAACCAGCTTCAGCTAAAACAGTAGGAGTAACTTCAGCTCCGTCTTCAAAGTTATTCAGAAGATCAACGTTAACTACCGCATATTCCTTACGGTTAATATTAGTGAATCCACGTTTTGGTAAACGGCGGAACAATTCTGTTTGACCACCTTCAAAACCAAGACGAGTTCCACCACCTGAACGAGCTTTTTGCCCTTTTTGTCCACGTCCTGCAGTTTTTCCATAGCCGGATGATGAGCCACGCCCCACACGTTTACGTGCATGACGAGATCCATTCGTAGGTTCTAATTCATGAAGTTTCATTGTTTGGCACCTCCTTAATCAAAATCATCTTAGCAAGTTGTTACGAGATTTCTTCTACATCTACTAAATGTGCAACCGTTGCAACCATGCCTTTAATTGCATCATTAGCTGGTCTCACAGCAGTGCTATTTACTTTGTTTAGTCCTAGCGCTTTTACTGTATCGCGCTGATTTTGAGGACGTCCAATAACACTGCGTTTTAAAGTAATTTTTAATTCAGCCATTAGTTTCGTCCTCCTAACCAGTAATTTCTTCTATAGATTTGCCGCGTAGTTCAGCTACTTCGTCTGCACGTTTTAATTCAGTTAATCCTTTGATTGTTGCGCGAACAACATTAATTGGTGTATTTGAGCCCAATGATTTAGATGTTACATCGGCTACCCCACCTAGCTCTAATACTGCACGAACAGGTCCACCTGCAGCAACTCCAGCACCTGCTTCAGCTGGTTTCAATAGGATATAGCCACCACTAAATGAGCCGATAACTCTATGTGGGATAGTTGTACCAACCATTGGAATTTCAACTAAGTTTTTCTTACCGTCTTCTACAGCCTTACGAATAGCTTCTGGAACTTCTTGAGCTTTACCAGTACCAAATCCTACATGTCCGTTTCTATCACCGACAACAACCAATGCTGCAAAACGTAAACGACGTCCACCTTTTACGACTTTTGATACACGGTTAATCGCAACAACGCGATCTTCAATTTCCAAATTACTTGGATCAATATGAGCCATTAATGGTTTTCCTCCTTTTTTTAAAATTCTAGTCCATTTTCGCGAGCGGCATCTGCTAAAGCTGCTACACGACCATGGTAAAGGTATCCACCACGGTCAAAGACTACTTCTTTAATACCTTTTTGCGTTGCACGTTCGGCTACTGCTTTACCGATAACTTGTGCTTGTTCAGTTTTTGTTCCACTTAATCCACCTGAAATATTATTATCTAAGGTAGAGGCACTTGCTAGCGTCACACCCGCTACGTCATCAATTACTTGCGCGTAGATGTTTTTATTCGAACGAAAAACGTTCAAGCGTGGGCACTCAGCAGTACCAGATATTTTATTTCTTACACGCAAATGTCTTTTCTTACGTGTTTTGTTTTTGTCTGGTTTTGTAATCACAATCGTCACCTCTTTACTTTATTCGTCTAAGCCGCGTTTAATTTTGTTTCTTTGCGAGCTTGCTTATTTCCCAGTTTTTCCTTCTTTACTGCGTACTTGTTCGCCTGAATAACGAATACCTTTTCCTTTATAAGGCTCTGGCATACGAACACTGCGAATTTTAGCAGCTACTTTCCCAACAAGTTCTTTGCTGGAACCTTTAACTATCACTTGGTTATTGGCTGGAGCTTCAATAGTAACACCTTCTGGAGTTTCTACTTCCACAGGTTGTGAATAGCCAACGTTTAGGATAAGTTTTGTGCCTTGCATTTGGGCCCGATATCCAACTCCCACAAGCTCCAAAGATTTTTGGAAACCTTCAGATACACCGACAACCATATTATTAAAGTTTGCTCGGGTAGTCCCATGAACTGTCTTCATTTTTTGGCTTTCATTTGGACGGATAAATGATACTTCGTTTTCCGCCATATGAAATCTAATATCTGGTGAAAATGCACGAGTTAATTCCCCGTTAGGTCCTTTAACTGTTACATTGTTTCCATAAAATTCTACCTCAACACTTTCAGGTAAAACGACAACTTCGTTCCCAATACGACTCATGAAAAGACACCTCCTTGTGTATTTATTAAATTACCATACATAAGCGACAACTTCGCCGCCAACGTTTTTTGATCTAGCTTCTTTATCGGTGATCACTCCATCTGAAGTAGAAACCACTGCAATTCCTAAACCATTCAACACTTTAGGAACTTCGTCAGCTTTAACATAAGCACGCAAACCAGGCTTGGAAATACGTTTTAAGTTAGTGATCACACGCTCACCATCTTTTCCATATTTAAGGAATACACGGATAACGCCTTGTTTGTCATCTTCGATATATTCAACATTGCGCACAAAACCTTCATTTTTAAGAATTTCCGCAATATCTTGTTTTATTTTTGAAGCAGGGACTTCTAAAACTTCATGCCTTGCCATATTGGCATTACGAATACGAGTTAGAAAATCTGCAATTGGATCTGTCATGACCATTAGATGATTTACCTCCTTTTTGCGAGTTTACTTTTTTACCAGCTAGCTTTCTTCACGCCGGGAATTTGACCTTTGTAGGCCAGTTCGCGGAAGCAAATACGGCAAAGATGAAATTTACGATAAACTGAACGCGGGCGACCACAACGTTCACAACGAGTATATTCTTGTGTTGAATATTTTGCTGGTTTTTTGTTTTTAACAACTTGTGACTTTTTAGCCAATTTCTTCGCCTCCTTTTATTTTTGAAATGGTAATCCTAATTGTGTTAACAATTCGAGAGATTCCTCGTCTGTGTCAGCTGTTGTAACAATAACGATATCCATTCCACGTACCTTATCCACTGAATCATAATCAACTTCAGGGAAAATTAATTGCTCTTTGATGCCTAATGTATAATTTCCACGACCATCAAAAGCTCTTTTACTTACCCCATGGAAGTCACGTACACGTGGCAAAGAAACATTAACTAATTTATCTAAGAAGTCATACATTCTGTCTCCACGTAAAGTAACTTTAGTGCCGATTGGCATTCCTTCACGCAGACGGAACCCTGCAACAGATTTTTTAGCTTTTGTAACTAAAGGTTTTTGTCCTGAAATTAACTGTAGTTCTTCTACTGCTTTATCTAAATTCTTCGCATTAGAAACTGCGTCACCAACACCCATATTGATAACAATTTTTTCAACCTTTGGTGTTTGCATAACGGAACTATAGTCAAATTTTTCAACTAACGATGGAACGATATCTTGTGTATATTTTTCTTTAAGGCGGTTCATTTAGTTGCCCCTCCTTCCTTGATTAGATTATTTATCAATAACTTCCCCGGTTTTTTTAGAAACACGGACTTTCTTTCCGTCAACGAATTTATGACCAACACGAGTTGCTTCTCCATTTGAAGGATCGATTAACATGACATTAGACACATGGATCGGTGCTTCTTGTTCAACAATGCCACCTTGCGGAGCAGCTTGTGAAGGTTTTTGATGTTTTTTCACCATGTTGACGCCCTCAACGATTACTCGATCTTTTTTAGGTTGAGCTTCTAAAATGACGCCTTCTTTATTTTTATCTTTTCCAGTAATAACTTTAACATTATCGCCTTTTTTAACAAACATTCTTGTTTCGCACCTCCTTTGATATTAAATAACCATTATAGTACTTCTGGGGCTAGCGAAACGATCTTCATAAAGTTGCTTTCGCGCAATTCACGAGCAACGGGGCCAAAGATACGAGTTCCGCGTGGGCTTTTATCATCACGAATGATAACCGCTGCATTTTCGTCAAATTTAATATAAGAACCATCTGTGCGATGAGCACCTGATTTTGTACGAACAATCACTGCCCTTACAATTTCGCCTTTTTTGACAACCCCACCTGGCGTTGCTTGTTTAACCGTAGCAACAATTACATCGCCGATATTCGCAGTTTTTCGACCTGAACCACCTAAAACTTTAACTGTTAAAATTTCACGTGCTCCTGAATTATCAGCAACTCTTAAACGACTTTCTTGTTGGATCACGACATGTATCCTCCTTTCAATATAGCAATTTAATCTATATAGGAAAATCTCCTGTAGTTAAATAACTACCGCTTCTTCAACGATTTCTAATAAGCGAAAACGTTTTGTAGCTGATAATGGACGAGTTTCCATAATGCTCACGATATCACCAGTTTTGGCTTCATTATTTTCATCGTGTACTTTGTATTTTTTTGAATAGTTAATACGTTTACCGTAAGTTGGATGGTTTTTCTTGGTTTCAACGACAACCGTAATTGTTTTATCCATTTTGTCAGATACTACGCGTCCTTCATAAACCTTACGATTATTTCTTTCTTCAGTCATCCGATTCATGGCCTCCTTCCACTATTGCTTTACTTGTTCTTCACGCAATACTGTTTTAATGCGTGCAATCGATTTGCGCACTTCTTTAATACGTGCTGTATTTTCTAGCTGTCCGGTAGCTAATTGGAAACGAAGATTAAACAACTCTTCTTTAAATTGTTTTTCTTGTTCTAGCATTTCGGTGGTGGTTAACTCTCTGATTTCTCTAACCTTCATTCGATTCACCACCCATTTCTTCACGTTTTACAACTTTAGTTCTGATTGGCAATTTGTGAGAAGCAAGGCGTAATGCTTCATTAGCAACTTCTTCTGAAACTCCGGCGATTTCAAAAAGGATCTTACCACGTTTTACTGGAGCTACCCAACCTTCCGGAGCTCCTTTACCTGACCCCATACGTACACCGATAGCTTTTGCCGTATATGATTTATGAGGGAAAATTTTAATCCATACTTTTCCGCCACGTTTCATATAACGTGTCATTGCGATACGAGAAGCTTCAATTTGTCGATTGGTAATCCAAGAAGAATCTAAAGCTTGCAAACCGTACTCACCAAAAGCTACTTGCTTGCCACCCTTGGCTTCTCCTCGCATTCTTCCACGAAACTCACGACGGTACTTTACACGTTTAGGTACTAACATGTTTATTCCCCTCCCTTCTCAGTGTCATTTTTTGTTGGGAGAATTTCTCCCCGATAGATCCACACTTTTACTCCTAATTTTCCGTAGGTTGTAATGGCTTCTTTCCATGTATAGTCGATATCAGCACGAAGTGTGTGCAATGGTACTGTTCCTTCTGAGTAACCTTCCACGCGAGCGATATCTGCTCCGTTCAAACGACCAGAAACTTGCGTTTTGATTCCCTTTGCACCCGCACGCATCGTGCGTTGGATTGGTTGTCTTTGTGCACGGCGGAAAGCAACCCGGTTTTCTAATTGACGAGCAATGTTTTCACCGACTAATTCTGCATCCAAATCAGATTGTTTTATTTCAACAATATTAATATGAACACGTTTGCCGGTTAACTTGTTTAATTGCTTTCTTAAGTTTTCAACTTCAGAACCGCCTTTACCGATAACCATACCTGGTCTTGCGGTATGAATGGAAATATTCACACGTTTCGCAGCTCGTTCGATTTCAACGGCTGATACAGCTGCTTCAGCAAGTTTTTCATCGATAAATTTGCGGATTCGTAAATCTTCATGTAACAAATCTGCATATTCTTTATCAGCATACCATTTGGCTTCCCAATCACGGATAACACCAATACGCATACCAATTGGATGTATTTTTTGGCCCACTGACTATCCCTCCTTATTTTTCTGATACAACAACTGTGATGTGACTTGTACGTTTATTAATAGGTGACGCTGAGCCTTTTGCACGAGGACGAAAACGTTTCATGGTTGGTCCTTCGTTTACATATGCTTCAGTAACAACTAAATTTTCAGCTTCCAAGTCATAGTTATTTTCTGCATTACTTACAGCTGACATTAATACTTTTTCAATAGGTTCAGCTGATTTATTTGGCGTAAATTTTAAAGTAGCAATTGCTTCACTAACGCTTTTCCCTCTAATCAAATCAATAACTAAGCGTGATTTGCGAGGAGAAACACGAACGGTTTTAGCAGTAGCTCTTGCTGATGTAATTTGTTCTGCCATTTCTCTTTCCTCCTCTCAGATTAGCGAGCTGACGTTCTTCGGTCATCTTTAGCATGTCCACGAAAGCTTCGAGTTGGTGCAAACTCACCAAGTTTGTGTCCGACCATATCTTCTTGGATATAAACAGGTACATGTTTACGTCCATCATATACAGCGATGGTATATCCAATAAAACTTGGGAAAATCGTGGAACGACGAGACCAAGTTTTTATTACTTTTTTCTTTTCAACACCTTGTTGTGCTTCAATTTTTTTCATCAAATGGTCATCACAAAAAGGTCCTTTTTTAACACTACGACTCATGGTGAACCTCCTTTTTAAAATACGTTATGTTTACTCGTTAAATTATTTTGACTTACGACGACGAACAATATGTTTATTAGACTGTTTGTTCTTCTTGCGTGTTTTCAAGCCAACTGTTTTTTGTCCCCATGGAGAAAGTGGAGCCACACGACCAATAGGTGCTCTTCCTTCACCACCACCGTGTGGGTGATCGTTAGGGTTCATAACACTACCACGGACAACTGGACGACGATGCATCCAACGAGAGCGTCCTGCTTTTCCGATATTAATCAATTCATGTTGTTCGTTACCAACAGAACCAACTGTTGCGCGACAAGTTGCTAAAATCATGCGAACTTCGCCTGAGCTTAAACGAACTAATACATACTTACCTTCTCTACCAAGAACTTGTCCATCTGTACCAGCAGAACGAATCAATTGTCCGCCTTTTCCTGGTTTTAGTTCAACATTATGAACAGTAGTTCCTACTGGAATATCAGCTAAAGTCATAGCATTTCCAACTCTAATGTCTGCTTGACTTCCTGAAAGTACAGTTGCTCCAACTTTCAAACCTTTAGGTGCTAGGATATAAGATTTTACACCATCTTCATAGTGGAGCAAGGCGATATTTGCAGAGCGATTTGGATCATATTCAATTGATTGAACTGTCGCAACGACATCATCTTTATTACGTTTAAAATCGATCGTACGATATTGACGTTTATGACCGCCACCTTGGCGACGAACAGTAATAGTACCGTTATTATTACGACCGGCATTATTTTTTAATGGTTCCATCAACGTTTTTTCTGGTTTTGTTGAAGTGATTTCAGCAAAATCAGAAGTTGTCATGTTCCGGCGCCCATTTGTAATAGGTTTATACTTTTTAAGTGCCACGTCTTTCCCTCCTGTTTTAAATTTTTTAACAGCTATTTTCTTTACTCAGCTGCGAAAATTTCGATTTCTTTTGAATCCTCTGTTAAGGATACAACCGCTTTGCGGCGTTTTTTCGTATATCCTTGATATTGTCCCATGCGTTTTGGTTTAGGGTGTACATTAAGGATGTTTACATTTGCTACTTTTACGTCAAAAGCTGATTCAACTGCTTGTCTTACCAACGTTTTGTTCGCCTTTGTGTCAACTTCAAACGTATATTTCTTTTCGTCCATATCAAGCATTGTCTTTTCAGTGATCACAGGACGTTTAATTACATCTAGTAAATTCATTATACAAGCACCTCCTCAATTTGAGTAAGAGCAGTTTGAGTGGTCAATACTTTGTCACTCGTTGCAACGTCTAACACATTCACATTGTCGGAAGTAACTACTGCTACATTAGATAAGTTACGAGCAGACAATAACGCAGATTCATTTTCTGGTTCAACTACGACCAATACTTTGGAATCGATCGATAGATTTTCTAATACTTCTTTGAATTCTTTTGTTTTTGGTGCATCAAAATTTAATGCGTCGACAACAACAAAATTATCATTAGCAACTTTTTCGGAAAATACAGATTTTAATGCTAAACGACGAACTTTTTTAGGAAGTTTGTAGCCATAAGAACGAGGAGTTGGTCCAAATACTGTACCACCACCGCGCCATTGTGGTGCGCGAATAGAACCTTGACGAGCACGGCCAGTTCCCTTTTGGCGCCATGGTTTTTTACCGCCGCCAGAGACTTCACTACGGTTTTTCACAGCATGTGTACCTTGTCTTAATGAAGCGCGTTGCATCTTAACAGCATCAAAAATAACTGATTCATTCGGCTCAATACCGAAAATTCCTTCATTTAGTGTGACTTCACCATTTTGGCTACCATCTTGTTTAAATAATACTACATTGGGCATTGCTTAGTTCCTCCTTTCTTCCCTTCTAATTTAGTGTGCTTTCACAGCAGATTTAACGGTGATCAATGAATTCTTCGCTCCAGGAATGTTGCCTCGGATTAAAAGAACATTGCGTTCAGGATCTACACGTACAATTTCTAAGTTTTGGATAGTCACACGATCGCCACCCATACGACCTGGAAGTTGCTTTCCTTTTAACACATGTTTAGCTTCCAATGTACCCATACCACCTGGTCTGCGATGGAAACGAGATCCATGTCTTTCTGGACCGCGACCTTGGCCATAACGTTTGATAACGCCTTGATATCCTTTACCTTTGCTTGTTCCGGTTACATCAACCGTTTCGCCAGTTTCAAAAGTATCAACTTTGATTTCTGATCCTACTTCTAAGCCCTCAAGCTCTACATTCTTGAATTCCCGAATGAAGCGCTTAGGAGCCGTGTTTGCTTTTGCAACATGACCTTTAGCAGGTTTGTTACTCAAAACTTCACGTTTATCTTGATAGCCAACTTGCACAGCTTCATAACCATCATTTTCAACTGTTTTAAGTTGTAAAACAACGTTAGGCTCGGCTTCAACAGCCGTTACCGGAATTAGTTCGCCAGATTCAGTGAAGATTTGAGTCATTCCCACTTTTCTTCCTAAGATTCCTTTAGTCATGATTACACCTCCAATGATTAATTATAATTTAATTTCAATATTTACACCTGATGGTAAGTCTAGCTTCATTAAAGCATCAACAGTTTTCGGTGTTGGATTTACAATGTCGATAAGACGTTTATGCGTACGCATTTCGAATTGTTCACGTGATTGTTTAAATTTATGTGGTGAACGAATAACAGTGTATACACTACGACGTGTTGGCAATGGAATTGGACCTGAAATGGTCGCTCCCGTCCTTTGTGCAGTTTCTACGATTTTATCCGCTGACTGATCTAAAACGCGATTTTCATACGCTTTTAAACGGATACGAATTTGTTGTTTTGCCATTATTTTCCCTCCTTCGCCTATTTTAAAAGTAGACATAGCTCCACGAAAATTTTCCGACAGGCTCGGCCATGGCAAAGCGGCCTGGCGTGTCGCAACCTCTCGTTTCCTAGCCACCAGATCCTTTTTTCACTGAAGAATCTTTTATTCCCTAAGAAAAAAGCACCTTTTACATTATATTATGCTAAAGCTTGAATAGCAAGTTTTTTTTACTAGAAATTTTATCTTTCAAGAACAGTTTTCAAATGATTTTTCATAAAAGAATTAAAAAAGTCATTTTGCCTCCCTATCTATTGATTAAGAACAAAAAACTCCAGTCATTTTCTCTCAAAAAGATAACAACTGGAGTTTGAGCTAATATTTTATTGATGAGCAAGCAATACTACCCGTCATAACTTTAAAAAACGGACGACATCGCTTTTTTTAATGGAAAGTATAAAAATGAGACTAATATTGCTGTTAAAACCACATTAATAACAGTGGCTGGAAGCGAAAGTGCAGCAGTTGTAAATCCAGTAGTAAGATCCATTCCTAAGTAAACCTGCCGAACTGTATTTTTAATTTGTGTCATAACCAATTTCGCTACACCTGTACCAGTGGCAATCACGATAATTTACCAAATACGTGTCGGATTTTTTCGATAAACTAAAAACAAACCATAGGCAACAGCTCCTACAATAAAACTTTCTACTATAAAATAAGGTGCTTCTGCTGCATAACCATTCAAAATGTCAAAAATAGCAAATCCTAGCCCTCCTGCAAGAGAACCTTTAACATAGCCTAAAAGCAATACAGATAAAAGTAATACAGCATTGCCTAAATGAACAAAGGCACCTGTCGGTAGAGGAATTTTGATCATAGTACCAATCACTGTTAATGCTGTAAAAAGAGCGACCATGACGACATTCCTAGTCGTTATTTTCATGAGAAGGAACCATCCTTTTTTCAGCTTGATTATAAGCACCATGCCAAATGTGACCGACATATGGGTTAATGGAAACGCCATTTTCAATGCCAGCTGAGACAAACTCTTTAGCTAGTTTACATGCTTCCAACACCGAATATCCCTTAGCTATTCCCGCAGCAATTGCAGCAGCAAATGTACAACCTGCGCCATGGTTGTAGTCCGTCGAAAACAGTTGACCTTCAAGAACTTGATAGTCTTTTCCATCATAAAAAATATCAATAGCCTTATCAGTAGCTAAACGATGACCACCCTTGACAATAACATTTGCAGCGCCCATTTGATGAATAATTGCTGCAGCTTTTTTCATATCATCCAAACTTTCTAGATCTCCTAATTCAGATAAGATACCTGCTTCATTTAGATTAGGAGTAGCAATTAACGCTTGTGGAAGCAAATACTGTTTTATGCCTGCTACGCTTTTAGGTTGTAGAACTTGCGCAGTCCCTTTACAAGCAATGACTGGATCAATAACGACATTTTTTATCTGATGATAATCAATAAATTCGCTTGCAATTTGGATGTTTTTCTCGTTACCCATCATGCCAGTTTTCACCACATCCATTGGTTTGCCAGCAAAAACAGAAAGAAGTTGTTTTTGTAATAATTCTTCAGAAATTGAAGTAACCTCATGACTCCAGCCATTATCCGGATCCATAGTTACAATTGAAGTTAAACTTGAAAAACCAAACACACCAAATTCTTCAAATGTTTTTAAATCTGCTTGAATACCAGCGCCACCTGTTGAATCCGATCCAGCAATAGTTAATACTTGTTTCATATAATATACACGTCCTTCCATTCATTTAAATTAGAGTATACCACCTTTTTTCTTGACGAAAACAGCCAATTGGACTATTTTAAACTCATCCAATTAAGGAGGTGCTTATCATCTGGAAACTTAATAAAACAAAAAAAGAACCTCTATACCAACAGTTGTTACATCAAATTATTTCGAGTATTCAACAAGGAGAGCTGTTGCCAGGTCAACGTTTACCCGCTGAAAGAAAACTAGCGGAAGCTTTGCAAATTAATCGCTCAACAGTCGTACACGCATTGGAAGAATTGATGAGTTTAGGTTGGATCGAACGACGGCAAGGCAGCGGAACCCATGTCGCTCAAGGACAGTGGGGAAATCGCCAGCCTGCGATTTATCAATGGCGTACTTTATTTTCCAGTCCGCTATTAAAAGAAGATCCTTACATTACCCAGCTAAAAAATCAAAACGATGCTAAAAATGGATTGGATCTTTACACAGGAGACTTAAGTAGCGATTTAATCCCCGATTTTGAATTTCCAGCTATGACTTGGGACAAGATCATGCACGAAGAAAAACAATTAACCCCGACAGGTTATAAGCCGTTAAAAAAACTAATTTTTCAACATTTTTTTCAAGACATCCCTCAAAAGGGACAAGATATTTTAATTACTGCAGGCTCAACTCAAGGGATTTTTTGGCTTATTCAAGTTTTATTAAAGCCGGGAGACACTATTGCTACAGAAGACCCTTCTTTTTTATTTTCGCTACCCTTGTTTGCAGCAAGAGGCATTCATTTAAAGGGAATCAAACAAGACCAAGCAGGGATTGATTGCCAAGCTTTGGAAGAATTAATCCAAAAAAAGAAAATAAAATTATTATATCTTAATCCAAACTATCAAAATCCAACTGGAAAAACGATGTCTTTAAAACGCCGTAAAGAAATCATCCGTGTTTGTCAAAAACACCATTTGCCTATCATTGAAGATGACGTTTTTAGTGAATTAGGCTTTGGGCAATCTCTTCCTTCTTTGAAGTCTCTTGCCCCTGACCAAGTAATTTATTTAGGTTCGTTATCCAAAATTTTTAGTTCTTCTATAAAAGTTGGATGGCTTGTTGCACCAAACCCACTGATTAAAAGCTTAGTCAGCGCAAAAAAAATTACGGAAAATGAGACAGATTTATTACCACAACTTTTAGCTACCGCAGCTTTATCACAACAAACTTATAAAAAACAACAGCAACAATTAGCTAAAAAACTACAAGATAGAAGCCAAGCTTTTGCTCAAACTTTGCAAGCTTTTAAAGAAGACTGGCAGTTTTCTCCAATTGATGGGGGGCTTTATTATTGGTTGACATGGCGACAAAAAAAACTAACACGTAATGATTGGCAAGTGTTTTTGCAAGAAGGATTGTTCATTGCGCCCTCTTTTTTATTTAGCAACGACACTTCTTCTATGAGAATAAACTATACCCCTGTAGATAAGAAGAAGCGAATGATTTTTAGCCAAAAGTTAGCCTCGATTACCGAGAAATTGAAAAATGGTCGTTAAGTTATTTATATACAACCCATGAAAAATAGACTAAAATAATAAAGTTCATTTTTGAATAAAAAATGAAAGAATAAAGGGAAGTGCAGGAATTGTCCCTTCATAATAAGAAAAATGAAGGGGAGTTTATATCAATAACCTCTTAATAGGGTTAAAAAAATAGATAACACAAAAAAACTTTCCAAAACGCTAAGAAGTTTTGGAAAGTTTTTATTTATCGTACTAATTTGAATAGAATTATGCTTCGATGTTAGTAACAACACCTGAACCAACGGTACGTCCACCTTCACGAATGGAGAAACGTGTACCATTTTCAATAGCAACTGGATGAATTAATTCAACTTCCATATTTACGTTGTCACCTGGCATAACCATTTCAGTACCTTCAGGTAATTCGATCACACCAGTGATATCAGTCGTACGGAAGTAAAATTGTGGACGATAGTTTGAGAAGAATGGCGTATGACGTCCACCTTCTTCTTTTGTCAACACATAAACTTCTGCTGAGAATTTAGTATGTGGTGTAATTGAACCTGGTTTAGCTAATACTTGACCACGTTCAACGTCATCACGTGAAATTCCACGTAACAAAGTACCAATGTTATCGCCAGCTTCAGCGTAATCCAACAATTTACGGAACATTTCTACACCAGTAACTGTTGTCTTTCTAACATTTTCGTGGATACCAATAATATCAACTTCATCGCCAACTTTAACAGTTCCGCGTTCTACACGACCCGTAGCAACTGTACCACGACCAGTAATTGAGAACACGTCTTCAATTGGCATCATAAATGGTTTTTCATGGTCACGATCAGGTGTTGGGATAAAGTCATCCACTGCATCCATTAGTTCCATAACTTTTTCTTCGTATTCTTCGTCGCCTTCTAAAGCGCGCAAAGCTGAACCAGAAATAACGGGTGTGTCATCACCTGGGAAGTCGTATTCTGTTAATAGATCACGTACTTCCATTTCAACTAATTCAAGTAGTTCTTCATCGTCAACCATATCTACTTTATTTAAGAAAACAACGATATAAGGGACGCCAACGTTACGTGACAACAGAATATGTTCACGAGTTTGTGGCATTGGACCATCAGCAGCAGAAACTACCAAGATAGCTCCGTCCATTTGTGCTGCCCCAGTAATCATGTTTTTAACATAGTCTGCGTGTCCTGGAGCGTCAATGTGAGCATAGTGACGGTTTTCTGTTTCATACTCAACGTGAGATGTATTAATCGTAATACCACGTTCTTTTTCTTCAGGAGCTCTATCAATTGTGTCAAAACTTGATGCTTCTGTTGTGAAACCTCTTTTAGCTAAAACAGTTGTAATTGCAGCTGTTAATGTTGTTTTTCCATGGTCAACGTGGCCAATAGTACCAATGTTAACATGGGATTTAGTGCGATCATATTTTTCTTTCGCCATTTTTATTGTTCCTCCTAAATTGCATTTTTATATTTGATAGGCAGAAAACCCTAGACGGCTTTCCACCCATCTTATTTTAATTTATTGTACACGAAACTCATCAAAAAATACAGTGTTTAAAGTATTTCGTTGAATAAATTTATTCAGTTTATTCAGTACTTCCACCATTTTTCTTAATAATGTCTTCTTGGATCGATTTTGGCACGGCTTCATAGTGATCAAATGTCATCATGAAAGTTCCCCGTCCTTGTGTAGCTGAACGTAGTGTTGTTGCATAGCCAAACATTTCAGCTAACGGAACAAATGCATTTACAGTTTGTGCATTTCCGTGAGCATCCATTCCTTCTACGCGTCCTCTACGTGCTGTAACGTGTCCCATGATATCACCTAGATATTCTTCAGGAATACTAATCGTTACTTTCATCATCGGTTCAAGAATGACTGGATCCGCCTTTTTCGCAGCATCACGTAGAGACATTGAAGCCGCAATTCGAAAGGCCGTTTCATTAGAATCGACATCATGATAAGAACCATCAAAAAGATTAGCCTTCACGTCAACTAGCGGATAACCAGCTAACACACCATTTTCCATCGCATCTTCTAAACCTTTTTGTACGGCAGGAATATATTCACGCGGTACAACCCCACCGACGATGGAGTTTTCAAATTCGAAGCCTCCGCCTTCTTCGTTCGGCGTAAACTCGACCCATACGTGACCATATTGACCTCTACCACCAGATTGACGAATAAATTTCCCTTCAGCATTCGTCGATGAACGGAAAGTCTCACGATAAGAAACTTGTGGTGCACCAATATTAGCGTCCACTTTAAATTCAGTCTTCATACGATCAATCAAAACATCTAACTGAAGTTCGCCCATACCAGCAATCACTGTTTCCCCAGTCTCTGGATTAGATTCAACTTTAAAGGATGGATCTTCTTCTGCAAGTTTTTGCAATGCAACACCCATTTTATCTTGGTCAGCTTTTGACTTAGGTTCAACAGCCACTTGAATCACTGGGTCAGGGAAGTTGATAGTTTCCAAAATAACTGGATTTTTTTCATCACAAAGGGTATCCCCTGTTGTAGTGTTTTTTAAACCCACAGCAGCTGCAATGTCACCTGAATAAACCTTATCGATCTCAGAACGAGAATTAGCGTGCATTTGCAAAATACGACCAATTCGTTCACGTGAGTCCTTAGTCGCGTTCAATACATAAGAGCCTGTATTTAATACTCCTGAATAAACACGGAAGAATGTCAAGCGACCAACATAAGGATCTGACATAACTTTAAAAGCTAGTGATGAAAATGAATCATTATCATCAGCAGGATGTTCAGTTTCTTCTTCTGTTTTCGGATCGATCCCTTTAATTGGGGGAACGTCGGTTGGAGAAGGTAGGTAATCAATTACCGCATCCAACATCATTTGAACCCCTTTGTTTTTAAAAGCAGAACCACATAATACTGGATAAAAGTCTACAGACAATGTCGCTTGACGGATACCTGCTTGTAACTCTTCAGGTGTAATTTCTTCACCTTCCAAGTATTTCATCATGATATCTTCATCAAAGTCAGCAACAGCTTCTATTAATTTACCATGCCATTCTTCAGCTATTTCTTTATATTCATCTGGGATTTCAGTTTCTTCAAAAGTAGTACCTAAATCGTCTTTATAAAATTCAGCCTTCATCGTCACAAGATCAATGATACCTTCAAAGTTATCTTCAGCACCAATTGGCAACTGGATTGGTTGCGCATTAGCTTCTAAACGATCATGCAAGGATTGAACAGAATATAAGAAATCTGCCCCCACCTTGTCCATCTTATTACAGAATACAATACGAGGTACTTGGTATTCTGTTGCTTGACGCCAAACCGTTTCAGTTTGTGGTTCAACACCTGATTGTGAATCTAGTACAGTAACTGCACCGTCTAACACACGCAATGAACGTTGCACTTCAATTGTGAAGTCCACGTGTCCGGGAGTATCGATAATGTTTACACGATGATCTCTCCAGTGCGCTGTAGTAGCAGCAGAGGTAATCGTGATCCCACGGTCTTGCTCTTGGCTCATCCAGTCCATTTGTGAAGCACCTTCGTGCGTTTCGCCAATTTTATGGATACGACCTGTATAGTACAAGACACGTTCAGTTGTTGTCGTTTTACCAGCATCTACGTGTGCTACGATACCGATATTACGAGTTTTTTCTAACGAAAATTCTCTTGCCATTTCTAGCTTGTTCTCCTCTCACTTTAAGCTTTTGCTATGGTTATACCTTTTACCAATAAAGAAGCGAGAGCTTTACCAGCGATAGTGAGCAAATGCTCGGTTTGATTCCGCCATTTTATGTGTATCTTCACGTCTTTTGACAGAACCGCCAGTATTGTTAGCTGCGTCCATTATTTCTTTAGCTAACCGCTCTTCCATAGAATGTTCTCCACGCAAACGCGCATAATTTACCACCCAGCGAAGACCTAAAGTCGTACGACGTTCAGGACGCACTTCTACGGGTACTTGGTAGTTCGAACCTCCTACACGACGAGCTTTCACTTCTAAAACAGGCATAATGTTTTTCATCGCCTGTTCGAAAACATCTAAAGGTTCATTTCCTGTAGTTTCTTTGATATTATCAAACGCATTATAAATAATACTTGAAGCAGTACCGCGTTTACCATCGATCATCACACGGTTAATTAAGCGTGTCACTAATTTTGAATTATAAATAGGATCTGGTAAAACATCGCGCTTTGCTACAGCACCTTTACGAGACATACGTAACTCCTCCTTTCGAAAATTCGTTTATTTATAGATTAAATTAAGATTTAGGTTTTTTCGTACCATATTTTGAACGAGATGTTCTGCGATCATTCACTCCCGCAGTATCTAATGCACCACGTACAATATGATAACGTACCCCTGGCAAGTCTTTAACACGTCCGCCGCGGATTAATACCACGCTGTGCTCTTGTAAGTTATGACCGATGCCTGGGATGTAAGCTGTTACTTCAATTAAATTTGATAAACGAACACGAGCATACTTACGTAAAGCAGAGTTAGGCTTTTTAGGAGTCATTGTACCGACACGCATAGCTACCCCACGCTTTTGCGGAGAATATACAGTTGTCTGTTTGTTTCTTAAGCTGTTATACCCTTTATTCAATGCTGGTGAATCAGATATTTCGCTTTTTGTTTTACGAGGCTTACGTACTAATTGATTAATTGTAGGCATTTTATTTCCTCCTCCCTTAATTGCTTTATAGTTCCACACATCCAGGTGGTTCTTTTTTTGCGATAAAAAAGAATGCATACGCTGCATATTTTATCAGATGTCCTTATACAGTCAGCATGTTTATTAAAAAGACCTGTTTATAAAGCACCTTTGAAAGAATACCATGCATGCAATAGCTTGTCAACATTTTCCAATAGCTTTTTCTAACTATTTTTGGATAACGCTATCATTTTCAATTCGTACATAATATAATAGGATGAAAAGAATATTTACTAATTATAGGAGTGAGAAGATTGAACCTAAAAGAAGATGTAGGGATTAAAGCTGCTAGTTATGTTAAAGACGGTATGACTGTAGGTCTTGGGACTGGGTCTACAGCTTATTATATGATTAAAGAAATCGGGCGTAAAATAAAAGAAGAAAAACTTAATGTCGTGGGGGCCCCTACTTCTACCATTTCAAAACAACAAGCTGCAGAAATCGGAATCCCTATTAAGTCTATCGATGAAGTAAAAAAGGTGGATCTCATTATCGACGGAGCAGATGAAATAAATACAGACTATCAAGGAATTAAAGGAGGAGGAGCTGCCTTACTTTTTGAAAAAATTGTCGCTACTTACACTGACCAAGTCATTTGGATCGTAGATGAATCCAAAATGGTAAATAAGCTAGGAGAGTTCCCTTTACCTGTAGAAGTCATACCGTATGGCCAGCATCAATTATTTCATTTATTTGCACAAAAAGGGTACCACCCAAGTTTTCGAATGGAAAACGACCAAATGAAAGTAACGGATAGCGGCCATTCCATTATTGATCTAAATTTAACTCAAATTGATCACCCAGAAAAACTTGCCAAAGAATTGGACGAAACCGTAGGCGTTGTAGAACACGGTTTATTCTTAAATATGGTTAACACTGTTATTATTGGTAGACAAAGTGGCGCACAAATAGTCTCTAATATACGATAGTCAAAAAGAAGTGGGGAAAAACCACGGATTTTTTTCTTACTTCTTACTACTAATGGAAAAAAATAGTAAAAAAGTGTACAATAAATGTGAAATGAAAATTTCAGTAATTAAACGTACAAAGGAGAATTTTTATGCCAAAACTAATTTTTGCACGTCATGGAAAAAAGTGAATGGAACAAAGCAAACAAATTTACCGGCTGGGTGGATGTTGACTTAGCTCCAGAAGGTGTAGAAGAAGCAAAAGATGCAGGTCAAAAATTAAAAGAAGCGGGCATCGAATTTGATATTGCTTATACTTCTGTTTTAACACGCGCAATCAAAACTTGTCATTATATATTAGAAGAAGCGGACCAATTATGGGTACCTGAAGTAAAATCTTGGCGCTTAAACGAACGTCACTACGGTGCTTTGCAAGGATTAGACAAACAAAATACACGCGATAAATATGGAGATGAACAAGTTCATATTTGGCGCCGTTCTTACGATGTTCTCCCACCGTTAAAGGATCCTGAAGCTGATCGTCGTTATTCTGATCTAGACCCAAGAACAATTCCTGGCGGAGAAAACTTAAAAGTTACCTTAGAACGGGCACTACCATTTTGGGAAGACCATATCGCTCCTGATTTGCGAGATGGAAAAACGGTGTTAGTCGCAGCACACGGTAATTCTTTACGTGCTTTAGCAAAACACATCGAAGGAATTTCAGACGACGATATTATGGATCTTGAAATTCCAACAGGAAAACCTAGCGTTTACGAATTAAACGATGACTTAACTGTTAAAGACAAATATTACTTATAAATATTTTAAAAAAGATTCGCCGACTAAACTTCGGCGAATCTTTTTTATAAGAAATTATATAGCCTTATCATAAATAATTTATACAAAGGAAGCATCTTCCATGCAAGCACGGTAAATAGATTCTACATCATCTTCATTTAATGGCACGAATCCTTTAGTGGAAATCGAGCTATGTTCTACAGCACGATGAGCCATTTCTTGAAGATCTTCTTCTGTTTGAATTCCTACTTCCGGTAAAGTCATCGGGATGCCACAAGAAGCTAGGAAATCATAAAATCTTTGAATACCTATCTCTGCTGCTCGTTTAGGGTCCTCTTCGTCTACACCCCAAATTTCTTGAGCAAACCGTTGAAATTTAGGAATAGTATTCTCATCTAAAATATGTCCCATCCAACGCGGTATAATAATAGCCAAACCAACACCATGAGTAATATCATAAAATGCACTTAATTCATGCTCCATTGCATGACATGACCAAGAGCCTTTTTTCCCATTACCAACTAAACCATTTAAAGCAAGGGTGCTGGCCCACATTAAATTAGCCCTTGCCGTATAATTATCTGGTTCATCTAAAGCAACTGGTAAATACTTAATAACGGTTTTCATTAATCCTTCTGCTATTTCATCTTGCACCTCTGTGCCTGGTGTGGCATTAAAATAATTTTCAATCAAATGGCTAAGGATATCTGCTGAACCTGCAGCTGTTTGATAGGGATTAACGCTATACGTATTGGTTGGATCAAGAAAGGAAACTTTAGGCAGCAGACTCTTTCCATGTACACCAAGTTTTATTTGTGCATCCATATTGGAGATAACACAAGTACCATTCATTTCACTTCCTGTAGCCGCCAAAGTAAGGACAGTTACAATAGGTAATGCAGGCCCTTCATAATTTCGTTTTAGAACAAAATTTTCCCATAAGTCACCTGAAACAAACACACTTGCTGCAATAGCCTTACTACAATCAATAACAGAGCCGCCACCTACAGGCAAGACCACGTCAACATCGTTTTCTTTACATAACTGTACTCCCTTTTGTACAGTTTCAATCCTTGGATTGGGGTCAACACCAGCTAATTCAACTACATGATTACCGTTTTGATTCAACTGATCATATAATTCGTCATAAAGACCGCTCTTTTTAATGCTGCCTCCCCCGTAAACTAACAATACGTTTTTGCCAAAGTTATTTAGAACATCGGAAAGCTCGCTTAATCGATCTTTACCAAAACGGATATCTGTCGTTACATGAAAATCAAAATTTTCCATGGAAAAACCTCCTTTTCCCTCATTATCTCTAGAATTTTATTTAAAGTCAAAAAAGCTATCCAAGCCTCCTAAAAAGAAGATATGAATAGCCTTTGATTATACTTTTTGAAAAATAGATGGCACCTTATTTAACTAAACTTCCCAATTTTTCTATCATTTCTTTTTGTGCTTTTTGTATACCCACAGCTAAGGTTTTTACAGCTAACTTAACTTTAGTATCTTTGGTTGTTACTACTACTTTTTTGATTACCGCTCCACTAATTTTAATAGCATCAATGCTACTTATAGGAATAGTATCAATATTTTTTACTTCCATATTCATATTCAATTGAACAAGTTTTATTTCATTATCATCTAGCAAAACTGCATACATTTTTGGAATCGGAATTGTCAGTAACTTATGCTCATCAGCATAACCAACAATGCTTTGAGCATTCCCGTGTTCTTCTTTTACTCTATCTAAATCCTCCTGCTTTATTACCCACCTCATCAATCATTCCTCCTTTTTACTAATAATAGAGTAAAATAATAGAAAAATGAATTTAACAGCTCAAATATAGACTAATATATAGACCTTTACTGACTAATAAAAATAACACGTAAAAATAAGTTAGCTTTTACATTATTGAAAATACAAAAACAGCTGAGAAGTACTTTGGGTAGAAATCTCCTCAGCTGCTTTATTTATAAAAGATAACTTATTTCAATTTTTCTAACTCAAAGCTGTATCTAGTCCAACTTTGATCATCTCATCAAAAGTCGTTTGTCTTTCAAGTGCTGTCGTTTCCTCACCTGTAATCATGTGATCACTAACAGTACAAATGGCAAGAGTCTGAACACCAAATTTTGCTCCTAGATAGCACAAAGAAGCTTAATTTTTAATAACAAAACAATTTTCCCATTGTAATAATTTTTCACACTAAATTCTTTAACTGTTGTCATATTCTTACTTTCAAAGTTATTTTAGTTGAAATCCCTCTAACAATCTCCAAAAAAGCATATTAAACTGATAAAGGCATACTTCCTTTATCCTAATATAGTGTACACTATTCCTACCTTAACTCTAGTTTTTTCCAACCTGAGTGTCTATAATTTCTATTTCTCCTTTACTACCTACTATAACAGTATCTACAGTGTCTAAGAACAAACCGTGTTCAACAACTCCAACCAGTCCGATTAATTCTCTACTAAATTCATGGGGAGAACTGATTCTCCTAAGATGTAAATCTATAATATAATTATCATCATCTGTTAAAAAATTATTTCCTGAATCAGTGAGTCTCCAAGTGGGTTTATATCCCCTTTTCTCAAGTTTTTGAAATAATTTTTCACTTCCGTATTTTACTACTTCCACAGGTAAGGGATATTTCCCTAAGGCTTTTACGCGTTTACTATCCTCAATAATCCAAACATTTTTTTTTGAATTTGAAGCTACAAGTTTTTCAAAAAGAAGGGCTCCGCCTCCGCCTTTAATGCCATGAAAATCATTTGAGACTTCATCTGCCCCATCAATAGTTAAATCGATAGAATCCACTTCATCTAAACTTTTAAGAGGAATATTTAATGATGAAGCATGTTCTTTCGTTTTATTCGAAGTAGTTATACCTACTATATCCAACTTTTCTTTAGCAACTTTTTTCCCTAACGCTTCAACAAAGTAATAAACAGTTGAGCCAGTGCCTAGCCCTATAACCATCCCAGATTTAACAAATTCCGCAGCTTTATTTCCTAGATTTTTTTTTATATTCATTAAAATCCCTCCTTTGCATGTTTATTCGAGTTTTTGTCCCTTCCTATATTTAAAACAAAAACTAAAGGTACCGTATAACTTAAAAGGTACGTTTTATTTATCAAGATACTGGAATAAATTATTCCAGAAAACCGGGTAATACTCCCAATTCACAAATTCCTCACTTCCCCAATGAGGAGCAATATCAGAAGTAAACGCAACAGACTTCCCTTTTCCAAAATCACCGATTACTATAAAAGGGTCCCCGTTTATAGTTGCAAGAACTTCTGTATTTTGTTTTTCGCTCGTTTTGTTATATCCTAAAAAATGTGGCCAATTTTTAGGTATTTTTTCAAAAACTTCATGATTAGAAACGTAAGGGACTACCCCTTCAGGCACTTCAACTCTATCATCTTTCCCTAAACAATTAACCGGTAATACTTCCCTTAAAGGAGAATTTTCGTACCTACTTTTCCCGTCAATTCCAGAAAAAGAGATATAGCCTCCTGCCATTAATAATTTTCCTCCATTTGAAACATATCGCTTTATGACTTCCAGCTTATTTATTGATTGTTGTCCCTCAGAAAAAGATAAATCTGGCAATAAAAACGTATTTGAGCCAATATCGGATAAAACAACTATATCAAATTGGTTTAATTCTTCTACTGTCTCAGGAAAATTATATTGGATTAAATGATTAGGAATATGAGTTAATTCATACCCTTGACTTTCTATTGCTTTTTTAAACCATTTGATACCTGTTTCGTATGTTGTAGTAGTAAATGAATCAAAGCCTTTTTGGTGTATTGAATGTATCGTCCAGCTCTCTCCTGCAAGTAAAACTTTTCTCATATTAGTCCCTCGCTATCTTTAATATTTACTCTTATTCCAGCCATTTTATAAAGCGCTTACTTAACTGTTGAAAATAATATTAATTTAATTGATTACCCCGTTCTAGAATCAGTAAAATTATTATACTTATTTTTCACTATCTATATCAATAACCACTTCATTTTCACGAAAGGCAAAATATTCAATGTCACTTTTACTATAGTCACTTTCTTTGAAACTTAACCTTTGCAGTGTTCTATTTCCATAAAAATATACATACAAATATTTATTGGTTACATCATAAAAAGAAGAGTATTGAGTCCACGGTAGGTCAACTCCTCCTCTTCCAACAGAAATTCTCAATGAACCCCTAGGATTATTCACAGTACCCAACAAGTGTATAAGTTGATGTAATGCGTTTTCTCGAGTGACTTCAATTGAATGTAATTTGTGGTATGCTGCTCTTAAAAACCTAGATTCAGGTTTAAAATCGCTAGGCACCCCTAGTAAACCGGTAGTAAATTCCTCCATTTTAAAAGGCTCTATCTCTTCATTTATCGAGTAATCAAATTTTCTATTAGAACTTCTTTCCAAATGAGCTTTTAAATTAGACACATGCCAATCAAACTTCGGTTGATTTGTAAATACCCCTACTTTATTTTCATATATGTCAAACCCATTAGGTTTAGAGGGCTCGATTACTACAGATCTGCCAGTTTTATCTTGAAAAACTACATGTTGAGGTACAGAGATACCCATCATCGGTCCCTTTTCTGAAGTTACCCCAATATCATTGTTTAGATTACTTACAATGTCTTCACAATCTTTGTAATTGATTAATATCCAAGTGGCTAACTCTTCTCCTCTTAATGGAGTCTTACCACTGTTTCTTATTTCTTTTGCAGGTCGATAATCATAAAAGTAATCAAAATAGAAAGAGCCTCCAACTAGCCCCTTTTCATTTATACCGTCTAATACTACTGGATACTGCTTGACGTTTTCTTCGGCCCATACAATTCCCATGACCGCATACTTTGTTTTAATCGGAGTGAAAAGAGAATTATAATTCCAATTTCTAGGAATTTTCACTCCAGAATATTCAAAATAGCGTTCAAAATCTTGAGTACGTCCCCAAAATATTTCATTTTTATCTGTTACTAACTGAATCGCGGTACAACTCATGAAAAACCTCCTTATTTAAATACACAATTATTTCTAAATAAACCGCTTCAATTTTATTAAAACTCCCCCCTTAAAGCAGATTCTACAAGACAAAATGCCTCAAGGGGGGAGGGGGATTAATGATTTAGGATAAGTTTTTTATTGAGTTGACAAACCATTCTTTAAACCCTTCACCATCTACATCCACCAATACATTAGCATTATGTGTGCGTCCTAAACTGTTCCCCAAATCAGCAGCGGAAGCACCTGAGGTAAACTCACCTTTTGTTTCGATACCCACAAAAGTTTTTTGAGTAGTATACATCTCAGGATTCAAAATATAACCTGCTGCATAGGCATCATAGATACGAAGGCCTACTTTCCCATCACCACTGCGATAACGTAAAAATATATGGTACAACATATCGCCTACTGGGTTAGCCTTTTGTAATTTTTCAAGATCTTCGATATATAATAACGCTTTGTCTCCGATATTTAATCCAGCCATTGTGATCGGTAGTCCGCTTTCGTAAACGATTTTAGCCGCTTCTGGGTCTACATGATAGTTGAATTCTGAATAAATACCTATATTCCCGCGGCTAGTACTTCCCCCCATTGAAACAATTTCTTGAATATTTTCTTTTACATCAGGATGTTCTCGTAACAATAAGGCAACATTTGTCATCGGACCAATTGGCATTAAAGTGATCGGCTCATCGGATTCCATAATGACACGGTACATTGCTTCTACAGCTGTTTCATTTAACAATAAATCTTCGTTAGGCTCAGGGAAGTCGTATCCATCCATTCCAGTCTCGCCGTGCACATCACTAGCATCAACAGGCTCTCGCAATAACGGATGGTCCGCTCCTTTGGCTACAGGTACTTCTTTTCCAAACAAAGGCAAAAGTCTTAATGCATTATACGTGGTCTTGTCCAAACTAACATTCCCAGTAACTGTAGTAATCAACGGGACCTCTACCTGCTCAGAAAATAGCATAATAGCCATTGCTGCCGCGTCATCAATTCCAGGATCAGTATCAATAATTACTTTTCGTTTTGTCATAAAATATTCTCTCCTTTTATTATTAATAAAATAAATTCTTTACACATAATTAGTTTTTAAAACCCCAACTGTTTTCATATTCTTTTAAAGCCTGTATTTCTTCAAAACTTGGCGCCCCTGTCTGTGCTCCAAATTTTTGGATCGACACAGAAGAAGTCAAATTCGCAAATGTAACTGCCTCTTCAATAGTTAAACTAGATTGTTGAGCATAAGCAAAAGCACCATTGAAAGTATCTCCAGCTCCCGTCGTATCAACTATCTCGTCTACTTCTAATGCCGGTATATGCACCATCTTTTCTCCATCATGAAACATTGCTCCCTCAGAACCAAGTGTTATAATTATTTTATTCGGATACATGGATAACACATCTTCTACCTTTTTATCTCCAAAAATAACACTAAACTCTGTTTCATTTGGCGTAAAAAAGTTTAATTTATCAATATATTCTTTTGAAATAGGACGCGCTGGAGCAGGATTTAATAAAATGGTAATATCCCTTTTGTAACAAAAATCGACAAGATACTCTACAGTTTCTCTGGGAAGCTCATTTTGGACAATAACTATGTCACTCGTTAAAAGGACATTTTCGGCCTCACGGACGTCCTGATACGATACTGCGCTGTTCGCTCCAGGTACATAAATAATTGAATTATCGCCCTTATACAATCTAATGAAAGCAGCTCCTGAAGGTTCCCCAGGCTTAACCTTTATATAATCTGTATTAATATTGTATTTCTTTAAGTTATCTATTAAAGCTTGTCCAAATTCATCCTCTCCTACTGCACCAATCATATGCACTTGTGCACCCAATTTAGCAGCTGAAACTGCTTGGTTTGCTCCTTTCCCACCAAAATTGGTAGAAAAACTTTCACCTTCAACTGTTTCTCCTTTTTTTGCAATGCGGTTCGTTTGAATTAAAAAATCAATATTAATACTCCCTACTACTGTAACTTTTGGCAAAACGCTCCTCCTAACTTCTCCGACTTTTCCGGTTAAAATAAATCTAAGAATCGCCATTAAAAAAGCATGTACAAAATCGTTATAAAAAATTATAAAATAATACTGAATTCCCTCCTTAGTTTACCGAAGGTATCTCGGCAATTTAACTCTAAACCTAAAAGAATTTCACCTCACTTTCTTTAATCATTAACCGTTTACAAAAATTATAAAAGTAAAGGTTATAATTATCAAGTAAGGGTACGGGGTAACTTTAAGTTTTTGGCAAAGTAACTGACCCCCATTATTTAACCTGAAATAACTATTTCTTATTTCATGGTCCCCTACTAAAAAGAACACTGAACTAAAGTTAATAGAAGAATCCAGTAACTGCTGCCGTTAACATAGATGCAAGTGTCGCTACTGTGAGAAGTTTCATCAAATCTTTACTCAAAACATTCTTCTGGTTTTTATCAATACCACCAAGAACTCCTGTTAAAATCCCCATAGTGCCAAAATTAGCAAAGCTAATCACATAAGTAGACAACATCGCGTAAGTCTTTGCGCTCAAAACAGTCTCAACTTCTACAAGGTAACCAATTGCTGCAAATTCATTGGTAATAAGTTTTGTAGCCATCACGCTACCAGCATCAACAACATCCCCACTAGGTATCCCCATGATATAGGCTATCGGGGCAAAAATATAGCCCAAAATCTCTGTGAACGAAATGTTAAGTGCTAGTTCGAAGATACTATCTAACATGGAAAGTAAACTAATAAAGCCAAATACAATCACCATTACAGAAACGACGATTTGAAACCCTTCTTGTAAATGATCACTCAACATGGAAAAAAAGGGTTCCTTATCTTTGGGACTGTCTTCTTCAGATAAGTCATCGACAGACTCTTCTAAACTCCCTTCATCAGGGTCATAAGGGTTAACTAATTTATTCAAAATTAAAGCAGAAAAAATATTTAAAATGACAGCTACAACTACCAAATTACCTTCAATCAATTCCATATAAGCCCCAAATGAAGTAGCAGCGGCAGCAGAAGTGGCAGATAAACAAACAGTAAATAATTGTTTTCTAGACAATTTAGGAATTACTTCTTTAATTGTTAACAAAGCATTATTAGCTAATATTGAACTACTAATTGCATTAAAGCTTTCAAGCTCACCGGAACCTGTTATTTTATTAAGTCCTTTACCCAACCATTTCGTGATAAAAGGCAAAATATTAGTGTAGTTCAAAATGCCAATTAACGCATTTATCAGAATAATAGGGAGTAATACGTGGAAAAAGAAGACCGTTACCCCTTCTTCTAAGACGACCCCCCCAAATACAAAGTCCGTTCCAGCGCCAGCTTGTTCCAATAACCATCCAAAAAAACCAGAAACGCCCGTTATTATACTAATTCCAACACTAGTTCCTAGTAAAAAGAAAGTTAAAATAATTTGGATGCCAAGCATCAAAAGAATATGCTTATAATCAATTTTTTTTCTGTCAGAACTCATCGCGATTCCTGCTAGTAAAATAACAACTAAGGCGATTAAACCTCTTGCTATGCTTATCATTCTTACTTTGTCCCCTTTCATATACCATCTAGCTAAAACTCACGAATTAAAAACCAACCAATCATATAATCTTTCCTAAAAAAGTTGAGTAAAAATATCTGGCTATTAATCCGTCTATCTTGCACTAATGAATATATAATTTTTACGTATATTGGCCCGTTAAAACCAAACGAGCCCTATACTTAAACAATCATTAAATTAAATAGTTAAATCAACCAAATTAATAGATACTTATCCGCTTAAAATTATTTATTCACTAATAACCGACCCTACTATTAGTTAAACTAATTAATTGTTTTTAATACATCAATCAAAGCTGTTTTAAATTTTTCTCTATCTACAGCTTCACACACTTGTACATTAGGTTCCTTACCAGTAATATTGTGTAAATCGACAATATTTTCTCCTCTAGTTAGCTCCCCTTTCGTTTCAATGTCAACATAATAATAAGAAGAACTCGTCATAAGTTTTTCATCAGCAGCGATAGCTACTAATAACGTATCAGGATGCGTTGATCCGTCTACTTTGTGTACATCTTTATTAGCATTTTTTACAAAACTATTAATAGCTAAAAAGAATTCGGAACCTTTTGTATTAATATCAGCAATCTTATTAAAATCTTCATTATACATAAGTGAATATTCTATACACATGTCCCATCCTACCATTGTTATCGGGATACCTGAATGCAACACTATACGAGCAGCTTCTGGGTCTACATAAAAGTTATATTCTGCCGAAGGTGTTATATTACCTAATGAATTATTAGTTCCCCCCCATTATATACAAGTGAGGAATATCTTTTATTATTGAAGGGTCTTTTTTCAAAGCCATAGCGATATTTGTTAAAGGTGCAATAGCTAATAATGAAATTTCTCCAGGATTGGCTTTAACTTTTTCAATAATAAAGTCGATAGCATGTTGTTCTTCTGGTCGTTGCTCAACTTTTTCAAACTTAGCATCACCCATACCATAATCACCATGAATATTTTCTACAGTTTCATGACTTTTTTTTGTATAAGTTAACACAGGCTCTTCATATCCTTTATATACGGGGACCTTTTCTTTTGGATTAGTTAGCTGAATTGTATATAAAGCATTCTCCACTTCCTGCTCAAAAGCAACGTTTCCCCCTGCAATAGTAACTCCTTCAACTTTAAAATTATGAAGAGCAGTCAACACAGCAATTGCATCATCACCAGCCGTGTCCGTATCAATAATAACTTTTCTCATACCTTTTCTCCTCCTCGTAAAATATATTTATAAGCATCATCTCTGATACAAACATTCTGGTTCTTTGAAAATAAAATAAATAACATTCATCAATAAAAGCTTTAAGCAACACAATGTTTCCCTTTTGTTAAAGCGAGCTTTGCTCGCCAAGGCAAGGAGCGGAGCTCCGCGCAGCTCGTGATTCTTGAACGAGCGGAGGGCGTTTGGGATCTTGTTTCGATATTGTGTGGTTCCTGAGATATAATAGTCAGTGGAAAGGATCCACATGGGATTGTGCTATTTCCTCCTGTAGTTCTGTCTACGCGTTTAAGCATGCAACCCAGACCGTT